>NZ_JAUHIU010000013.1:0-249762 GCF_032381555.1 Bradyrhizobium sp. SZCCHNPS1003 | reverse complement strand
AAGACGCTAGGATGGAAAACTCCAGCAGAGGCGCTTGACGAGCTGCTGTCACGAATGAAAACACTGGGTGTTGCGACCACCGCTTGAGCCCGCCGGCGTTTTCGGCTGCACCTGTGGCACCTGCCGCCTGCATTTTTTCTCGCAGGCGGGCCGCAGGCGTCAGCTGACGCCTGGCCTTCCCTGCGCCCTCCGCATGAGAGGGCGATCCATATCAGCAAGCCCCGGGCGTGATTTCGCCGCGGGAACGCCGGATCATGTCATTTGCCTTTGCGCGCAGGCGGGTCTTACGATGCTGCGCGTGACCGAGCCCCTCGGCGGCTTGTTCTTTTGCATCGCACAACATGATGTCGGGCGCCGCTTGTTGACTCCCGCGAAGATCGTTATAAAACATAACTATTCTGAACAGGACACAATCACGCGATGGGAAACGCCGACACCGCCACGCCAGCGGGCGATCCGTCTCTGCTGCAGATCGAGCAGCAGGGCGCCGTCCTGACGATCGGGCTCAACCGCCCGGCCAAGCGCAATGCGCTGAATGACGGCATCATCCTCGCCATCGGCGATTGCTTCACCAGCCTGCCCGAGGACGTCCGCTGCGTCGTGATCCACGGCATCGGCGACAATTTCTCCTCCGGCCTCGATCTCTCCGAGCTGCGCGAGCGCGACGCGACCGAGGGCCTGGTGCATTCGCAGATGTGGCATCGCGTGTTCGACCGCATCCAGTACTGCCGCGTGCCGGTGATCGCCGCGCTGAAGGGCGCCGTCATCGGCGGCGGCCTCGAGCTCGCCTGTGCCGCGCATATCCGTGTCGCCGAGCCGTCGGCCTACTTCGCGCTGCCCGAGGGCCAGCGCGGCATCTTCGTCGGCGGCGGCGGCTCCGTCAGGTTGCCGCGCCTGATCGGCGTCGCCCGCATGATGGACATGATGCTGACCGGCCGGGTCTATTCGGCGACCGAAGGCTCGTCCTACGGCTTCGCGCAATATCTCGTCGAGGCCGGTGCCTCGATGACCAAGGCGATGGAGCTGGCGGCGAAGATCGCGAACAACGCGCCGCTGACGAATTTCGCGGTGCTGCAGGCGCTGCCGATGATCGCCGAGGCCAATCCGCAGACCGGCCTGCTGATGGAATCGCTGATGGCCACCGTCGCGCAGAGCGACAAGGAGGCCAAAAATCGCATCCGCGCCTTCCTCGATCACAAGACCGCAAAAGTGAAGCCGACGTGACATGACCGCACAAACAATAACAAGCACACAGGGAGGAACGGACAACACGGCGCGCAGCGCCAGTGTTCATCCGTTGCGCGCGATCTCGTTCAACGATCCGGCCGTCACGGTCGACCGCCGCGACGACGGCACCATCTATCTCCGGCCGAAGCAGCCGCTCGGCGACTATCCGCAGCGGATCACCGACCGGCTGCATCACTTCGCCAAAGCCACGCCTGAGCGCGTGTTCATGGCCGAGCGCGTCGGGCCCGAGGGCTGGCGCGAGCTGACCTATGCCACGCTGCTGGCGGCGAGCCGGCACATCGCGTCGGGGCTGCTCGCGCGCGGGCTGTCGCCGGACCGGCCGGTGATGATCCTGTCGGGCAATTCGATCGATCATGCGCTGGTCGCGTTCGGCGCGCTCTATGCCGGCGTGCCGTTCTGCCCGGTGTCGCCAGCCTATTCGCTGGTGTCACGCGACTACGGCAAGCTCGCTTATCTGATGAAGCTGCTGACGCCGGGCCTCGTCTTCGTCGACGACGCCGACAAGTTCGCCGACGCGCTCGTCGCCAACGTGCCCGAGGGCACCGAGATCGTGGCGTCGTTCGGCTCGGTGCCGGGCCGCAAGATCACGATGCTCGCCGATCTGATCGCATCGCCGCTGTTCGGAGGCCTCGACGCCGCCCACGACAAGATCGGCCCCGACACGATCGCGAAGTTCCTGCTGACCTCGGGCTCGACCGGCAACCCGAAGGCCGTGATCAACACCCAGCGCATGATCTGCGCCAACCAGGTGATGATCCGCGAGACGCTCGCGTTCCTGAAGGACGAGCCGCCCGTCATCATCGACTGGCTGCCCTGGAATCACACCTTCGGCGGCAACCACAACATCGGGCTGACGCTGTTCAACGGCGGCTCGATGTATCTCGACCAGGGCAAGCCGGTGCCCGGCGGGATCGAGGAGACCGTGCGAAACCTGCGCGAGATCTCGCCGACGGTCTATTTCAACGTCCCCAAGGGCTACGAGTCGCTGCTGCCCTATTTCCGCGAGGACCCGGCGCTGCGGAAGTCCTTCTTCCAGCGGCTGCATGCGATGTTCTTCTCCGGCGCCGCGCTGGCGCCGCATGTCTGGAACGAGCTCGACGAGCTCTCGGTGGCCGAGACGGGCACTCGCGTGCCGATGCTGACGGGCCTCGGCTCGACCGAGACCGCACCGTTCTTCATGTCGGTCAATCCGCGCACCAGCCGCTCCGGCCATGTCGGCCTGCCGGTGTCGGGCAACGAGGCCAAGCTCGTGCCCAACAATGGCAAGATGGAGGTGCGGGCCAAGGGGCCGAACGTGACGCCGGGCTATTGGCGCCTGCCTGAGGTCTCGGCCGCGGCCTTCGATGACGAAGGCTACTACAAGATGGGCGACGCGCTGAAGCCCGTCGATCCCGACGACTTCAATGCCGGCTTCGACTTCGACGGCCGTGTCGCCGAGGACTTCAAGCTGGCGTCCGGCACCTGGGTCTCGGTCGGCCCGTTGCGGGCGCGCTTCGTCGCGGCCTGCGCGCCGCTGGCGCGCGACGTGATCATTGCCGGCATCAACCGCGACGAGATCGCTGCCATCGTCGTGCTCGATCCCGACGGCTGCCGGCTGATCAACGCGACCTTGCCGTTCGACGATCTCGCCGCCACAGCGGCCGATCCGCTGATCATCGAGGCCTTCCGTGAGCGCTTCGCAAAATTCCTGCAGACCGCGACCGGCTCGTCGACGCGCATCACGCGCGCCGTCCTGCTCGGCGTGCCGCTGTCGATCGACAAGGGCGAGGTCACCGACAAGGGATCGATCAACCAGCGCGCCGTGCTGGAGCACCGCAAGGACCTGATCGAACGTATCTACGCCGCGACGCCGGACGACGACATCATCATCGCCGGCTGATCGACGCATCCAAGGGAGAAACGACATGTTGTTGAAGGATCAGGCCGCCATCGTCACCGGCGGCGCTTCCGGCCTCGGGGCCGCCACCGCCCGCAAGCTCGCTGCCCAGGGCGCCAAGGTCGCCGTGTTCGATCTCAATGCCAAGCTGGCCGAGGAGGTCGCCGCCGAGATCAAGGGCGTGGCCGTGGTCTGCGACGTTTCCGATGCCGCCGGCGCGGAAGCCGGCGTCGCCAAGGCGGTCGAGGCGCTCGGCCAGCAGCCGCGCGTGCTGGTGAACTGCGCCGGCATCGGCGTCGCCAAGCGCGTCGTCGGCCGCGACGGTCCGATGCCGCTGGCCGATTTCGAGAAGGTCATCAAGGTCAACCTGATCGGCTCGTTCAACATGCTGCGTCTGGTCACCAACGGCATGACCAAGCTGGAGCCGCAGGCGACCGGCGAGCGTGGTGTCGTCATCAACACCGCCTCGGTCGCGGCCTATGACGGCCAGATCGGACAGTCCGCCTATTCGGCCTCGAAGGGCGGCATTGTCGGCATGACCCTGCCGATCGCGCGCGAGCTCGCACAGTTCGGCATCCGCGTGCTGACCATTGCGCCCGGCCTGTTCCTGACGCCGCTGCTCGCCAACCTGCCGCAGGAGGCCCAGGACTCGCTCGCCGCCGCGATCCCGTTCCCTCGCCGCCTCGGTCACGCCGATGAGTTCGCAGCACTTGCGCTGCACATGGTCGAGAACGCCTATCTGAACGGCGAGGTCGTCCGCCTCGACGGCTCGCTGCGCATGGCGCCGAAGTGATTTTCCGTCATTGCGAGCAGCGTAGCGACGACGTGTCCGCCGAAGCCCATCGGGCGAAGGCGGAAGCAATCCAGAGTCCCGACCCGGCCCTGGATTGCTTCGCTTCGCTCGCAATGACGGAGAGAGCCGTAGGTTGGGCAAAGCGTAGCGTGCCCACCGGCCCGGAAAATGGTGGGCACGGAGCGTCGCGCCTTTGCCCACCCTACCGACCGTTGTTGTTGGCGTAGCGAGGCTTAATCGATGTTCGTTCACCGCCGCGACGTGCAGATCCAGTGGGGCGACTGCGATCCCGCCAACATCGTCTACTACCCGCGCTATTTCGCGATGTTCGACGATGCGACCTCGGTCATGTTCGAGGCGGCCGGGTTTTCCAAGCAGGACATCGTCCGCCGCTACGGCCTGGTCGGCATCCCCATGGTCGACACCCGCGCCAAGTTCTACATCCCCTCCACCTATGGCGACTGGATCACGATCGAGAGCCGGATCGAGAGCATCAAGCGCTCCTCGTTCGACGTCACCCACAAGGTGTTCAAGGGCGAGGCGCTGGCGCTCGAGGGGTTCGAGACCCGGGTGCTGGTCGGGCGCGATCCGGTTGACCCGGACAAGCTGAAATCGGCGCCTTTCCCGGAGGAGATGCGGGCCAAGTTTCTCGAGGGCTGACGCGCGGCATTGGGTGCGACATGCGGCCGTCTTAAGGATGAATCGTCGTCGTGCTTTGGTCGACTGGTGAGAGGTGATCTTCTCGTGTTCAATGTTATGATCACGTTTGGACACGCATCGGCCGGCCGAGATGGAAGACGCCCCTGTCGGGGCGGGACTGCAAACAGGATCGGCGGATCACGAGCTGAACCGAAAAGATTGAGGGAGGATTTTATGAGGAAGGCCTATCTGGCGGCGGCTGGCGTCATCGCGATGCTGGCATCAGCGCCGGCGCTGGCGCAGACCAGCGAGATCACCATCGGCATCACCACGACCACGACGGGGCCGGGCGCGGCGCTCGGCATCCCCGAGCGCAATGCGCTCGAGTTCGTGCCGAAGGAGATCGGCGGCGTGCCGCTCAAGGTGATCGTGCTCGACGACGGCGGCGATCCGACCACGGCGACGACGAATGCGCGGCGCTTCGTGACGGAGTCGAAAGCCGACATCATCATGGGCTCGGCGCTGACGCCGCCGACCATCGCGGTCTCCAACGTCGCCAATGAAGCCGGCATTCCGCATTTCGGCCTGGCGCCGTTCCCGGTCACGCCCGAGCGCACCAAATGGTCGGTGGTGATGCCGCAGCCGGTGCCGATCATGGGCAAGGTGTTGTACGAGCACATGAAGGCGCACAACATCAAGACCGTCGGCTACATCGGCTATTCCGACTCCTACGGCGATCTCTGGTTCAACGATCTGAAGAACCAGGCGGTGCCGATGGGCATCACGATTGCCGATGAGGAGCGGTTCGCGCGTCCCGATACTTCGGTCACCGGCCAGGTGCTGAAGCTGGTCGCCGCCAATCCGGACGCCATCCTGGTCGGCGCCTCCGGCACCGCGGCGGCGCTGCCGCAGACCGAGCTGCGCGAGCGTGGCTATCAGGGCCTGATCTATCAGACCCATGGCGCCGCGAGCATGGACTTCATCCGCATCGCCGGCAAGGCGGCGGAGGGTGTGATCATGGCGTCCGGTCCGGTGATGTCGCCGGAGACGCAGGACGACAGCGCGCTCACCAAGAAGCCGGGCATGGAGCTCAACAAGGCCTATGAGGGCAAATATGGCCCGAACAGCCGCAGCCAGTTCGCCGGCCACTCGTTCGACGCGTTCGAGATCCTCAAGCGCGTGATTCCGGTGGCGCTGAAGACCGCCAAGCCCGGCACGCCGGAGTTCCGCGAGGCCATCCGCCAGGCGCTGCTGACCGAGAAGGACCTGGCGGCCTCGCAGGGCGTCTACAACTTCACCGAAAAGGACCGCTCCGGCCTCGACGACCGCGCCCGCATCATCCTGACGGTGAAGGATGGAAAATACGTCCCGGCGAAGTGAGCTTGCGGGGACCATAGCTTCGATCAGGAAAGGCCGGCTCGGTGAGCCGGCCTTTCGGCCATCAGGACCATGACTTTTAGAGTTTTGCCGGAAAGCCCGCCATGATCCCTGCGCCCACTGGAGCCACCCGGCTGCACATCATCATCGGCGATCCCATCGCTCAGGTGCGCGCGCCGGCCGGCGTCAGCCAGGCCTTTGCCGATCGCGGCAGCGATGCGATCCTGGTCGCGGTGCAAGTCGCGCCGGCTGATCTCGCCGACTTTCTGGCGACGATGACCCGCGTGAAGAATCTCGACGGCATCGTCGCGACCATTCCGCACAAATTCGCATGCTATCGCGCCTGTGCAACCGCGACCGAGCGCGCGCGTTTCATCGGCGCCGTCAATCTGATGCGCCGCAGCCCGGACGGCGGCTGGCATGGCGACATGGTCGACGGTCTCGGCTTTGTCGGTGCTGCGAGGGCAAAAGGCTTCGAGCCCGCCGGTGTGCGCGCGCTGCAGGTCGGCGCGGGTGGTGCCGGCTCGGCGATTGCCCTTGCATTGATCGATTCGGGCGTGCGCGAACTCGCCATTCACGACAGCGACCCAGGTCGTCGTGACGCGCTGATCGTGCGCCTCAATGAACGGGGTAGGGGCCGCGCGCTCGTCGGCAGCACCGATGCCGGTGGCTTCGACATGGTCGCGAATGCGACGCCTGCGGGCATGCAGCCCGGCGATCCCTTGCCCGTCGATATCGCGACGATCAACTCGTCAGCCTATTGCGGCTGTGTCATCACCCGGCCCGAGGTCTCGCCCTTCATCGCCGCTGCGCGCCAGCGCGGCTGCCTGACGGCGACCGGCACCGACATGTACCGGGCGCTGGAGCGCGTGATGGTCGACTTTCTCTTGTCGAAGGAGGCGCCATCCTGAGACAGCGTCGTCCTATCGAAATATCCCGCTCAGCTCGCGGCCGTCTCGGCAAAGCCGAGATAGCTCGCCGCCACCCGCTCGTCGGTGGCGATCTCGCTGGCCTTGCCGTTGAGCACGAACTCGCCGAGCTCCATCACATAGGCGCGGTCGGCGACCTGCAGCGCGGCCTTGGCGTTCTGCTCGACCAGCAGCACCGAGACGCCTTCCTGGCGCAGCTTGGCGACGATCTCGAAGATGCCGGCGACGATGATCGGCGCCAGGCCAAGGCTCGGCTCGTCCAGCATCAGCATCTTCGGCGCGCCCATCAGCGCGCGGCCCATCGCCAGCATCTGCTGCTCGCCGCCGGAGAGCGTGCCGGCGAGCTGCTTGCGCCGTTCCTTCAGCTTCGGAAACAGCGTGTAGACGTGCTCGAAGCCGCGTGCGGCGTGCGCCTTCGACATTCTGAAAGCGCCGAGCTGCAGATTATCCTCGACGTTCATGGTGGCGAACAGCTCGCGATGCTCCGGCACCAGGCACAGACCGCGCGCGACGCGGTCCTCGATCTCCAGCCGGGCCATGTCCTCGCCGAGGAACGCGACGCGGCCCTTCAGCGGAAACACGCCCATGATGGCGCTGAGCAAGGTGGTCTTGCCGGCGCCGTTGGCGCCGATGATGGTGACGATCTCGTTCTCGGCCACGGTGAGCGAGACCGAGCGGACCGCCTCGACCTTGCCATAGGAGACATGGGCGTCGGTGACTTCCAGCAGCGTGCTCATGCGGTGGCTCCGAGATACGCCTTGATGACCTCGGGATTGGTCTTGATCGCGGCTGGTGTGCCCTCGGCGATCTTGGTGCCGAAATCGAGCACCACGATGCGGTCGGCGAGGTCCATGACAAATCCCATGTCGTGTTCGACCAGCAGCACCGACATGCCGCCGGCGCGGAGGTCGCGCAGCAGCGCGCCGAGGCGCTGCTTCTCCATGTGGCGCAGGCCCGCGGCCGGTTCGTCGAGCAAGAGCAGCATCGGATCGACGCACAACGCGCGGGCGATCTCGACGATGCGCTGCTGGCCCAGCGACAACGAGCCGGCGAGCTGGTGCATCTGGTCGCCGAGCCCGACGCGCTCGATCTGGCGCGCGGCCTCGGCGAGCAGCTTGGCTTCGTCGCCGCGGTCGAGCCGGAACATGCTGGAGAGCGCGCCGGAGTGACCGCGCAGATGCGCGCCGATCGCGACGTTCTCCAGCACCGTCATGTCCGGCACCAGCTTGACGTGCTGGAAGGTGCGGGAAATGCCGAGCTTGACGACGTCCTGCGGCGGGGCGTTGCCGACGGCCTTGCCGAGCACCGCGATGTTGCCGGAGGTCGGCGGCAGCACGCCGGTGATCAGGTTGAAGGTCGTGCTCTTGCCGGCGCCGTTCGGGCCGATCAGCGCGACGATCTCGCGGGCCTGGACGTCGAACGAGACGTTGTTGACCGCGACCACGCCGCCGAACTGTTTTCGCGCGTTGTCGACCTGCAGCAGTACGTTTGGAGTCGTCGCAGATCGCTCCCGCGCCGGCAGCTTGACCGACGTGTCCGGCTGCTTGGCAACAGGCTTGAACGGCAGCCGCGCCGTCAGCCACGGCCACAGGCCGGTCGGCGCAAGCTGGAGAAGCGTGACGAGGAGGATGCCGAACACGATGGTCTCGAGCTGGCCCTCGCCATGCAGCAGCAGCGGGAGATAGCTTTGCAGCACCTCCTTCAGCACCACGACGATCGCTGCGCCCAGCACGCCGCCCCAGACATAGCCGGCGCCGCCGACGACGGCGACGAACAGATATTCGATGCCGGCCTGGGCGCCGAACGGCGTCGGGTTCACCGCGCGGGTGAAGTGCGCATAGAGCCAGCCCGAGAGGCCGGCCAGGACGGCCGCGTAGATGAACACCAGGAGCTTGGCGCGAGGCGCGTAGACGCCGAACGCTTCCGCTGCGATGTGACCCCGGCGCAGCGCGCGGATGGCGCGGCCGGTGCGGGAGTCCAGCAGGTTCATCGTCAGCAGCGCGGAGATCAGCACGGCAGCCCAGATCGCGAAATAGATCGTGCCGGGATCGAGCATCTTGAGGCTGCCGATCGACAGCGGCGGGATGCCGGAAATGCCGTCATTGCGGCCCAGGAACGCGAGCTTGCTGAACAGATAGAACAGGCCGAGGCCCCAGGCGAGCGTGCCGAGCGGCAGATAGTGGCCGGACAGCCTGACGGTGACGAGGCCGAGCAGAACGGCGGCGAGGCCGGACACCAGCAGCGACAGCGGCAGGGTCAGCCACGGCGATACGCCGTAATTGGCGGACAGCACCGCAGTCGTGTAGGCGCCGAAGCCGACAAAGGCGGCCTGGCCGAACGAGGTCAGACCGCCGACGCCGGTCAGCAGCACCAGCCCCATCGCGACCAGCGCGGAGAGGCCGATATTGTCGAGCAGCACGATCCAGAACGGCGGCATGCCCGGGATGAACGGGATCGCCGCCACAATGACGGCAAAGACGATGAGAGGCCAACGCTCGCGCACGGCTCAATCCTTCTCTTCTTCGACCGCGGGCGCGGCGAGCGAACGCAGCAGCAGGACCGGGATCAGCAGCGTGAAGACGATCACTTCCTTGAAGTTCGAGGCGTAGAACGAAGAGAACGCCTCGACGATGCCGACGACGAGCGCGGCGACCGCGGTCAAGGGATAGCTGATCAGGCCGCCGATGATCGCGGCGATGAAGCCTTTGAGGCCGATCAGGAAGCCGGTGTCGTAATAGAGCGTCGTGATCGGGACGATCAGGATGCCCGAGAGCGCGCCGATGGTGGAGGCCAGGAGGAACGCGATCTGGCCGGAGAGCGTGGTGCGGATGCCGACGAGGCGGGCGCCGAGCCGGTTGACGGCGGTGGCGCGCAGCGCCTTGCCGTAAAGGGTCAGGCCGAAGAACAGCCAGAGGCCGACGATGAAGGCGACGGTGATGCCGTAGACCGCCATGCCCTGGCCGGTGAAGCGCAGCGAGCCGAGCGTGGCGCTGGCCGTGAGCAGCGTCGGGCCGCGCTGGCCCTCGGCGCCGAAGAACAGCAGGCCAAGGCCCTGCAGCGCCAGATGCACGCCGACCGAGGCGATCAGCAGCACCAGCACCGAGGTGTGGGCGAGCGGCTGGAACACGATCCGATACAACGACAGGCCGATGCTGGCGACGATCAGCAGCGACAGTACGAGGCTGACGCCGGCCGGCATGCGCTGATCGGCGGCCCACATCGTGGCGAGCATGACGACCACCGGGAAGGCGACGTTGAGGCCGAAGGTGCGAAGGATCTTCGGCATGTGCAGCGTCTTGCGCATCGCATAGAGGTCGAAGGCAAAGGCCACCAGGCCGATCACGACGGCAAGCTTCGCGGTCCCCGGCGTGCGGCCGGCCGCGAGCGAGGCATAGGTGAGGGCGCCGTAGGTGACGAATTCGCCCTGCGGGATCAGGATCACCCGGGTGACGGCAAACACCAGCACGAGCGCCAGCCCGAGCAGCGCGTAGATCGCGCCATTGGTAATGCCGTCCTGCAACAGGAACAGCAAGATCGTTGTGTTCAAGACAGGACGCTCCCCCTCTGTGGTGACCGGGCGCGGCCGGCGCCCTGCGCCATCCACCGGTCTTGGGCAGTTGAATTCGGCTGCCCGTGTTTGATATAGTGGATAACAATTATCGATTATAATCTCAAGGCCGCTGTTCCGGCTGCGGCATTCGGGACCGGGGATGGAAGCCACTGTGATGAATTCGGCGGATCGTGATGGCCGATAGCGCCAAGCCCGTCGGCAAGAGGGAAGGCCGGAAGGAAGCTGCCGTAGCCGTCGAGGAGACGCAAGCGGTCCAGCTCGGCGAGCTGTCGGATCTGCTTGGCTATGTGCTGAAACGGGCGCAGTTGAAGGTGTTCGAGGACTTCCTGCGCTGTGTCGCGCCGCTGCAACTGACGCCGGCCCAGTTCTCGGTGCTGCTGCTGCTCGACGCCAATCCGGGCCGGAACCAGACCGAGATCGCCAACACCCTGGGCATCCTGCGGCCCAACTTCGTGTCCTTGCTGGACAGCCTCGAGAGCCGCGACCTGTGTGCGCGGGTGCGTTCGGCGAACGACCGGCGCTCGCACATCCTGATGCTGACCGAGAAGGGCCGCGCCGTGCTGGCCCGCGCCAAGAAGCTGGTGGTGTCGAAGCACGAGGCGCGGCTCAACGAGCTGCTCGGCCCGGATGGGCGCGAGGCGCTGCTGGCGATGCTGACCAAGATCGCGGAGGAGTTCTGAAGGAAGCAGTCGCGCCCCTCAATCGACCAGGATGACCCTGACGTCGTTGACGTTCGTGAGCGTCGGTCCCGTCTGCAGCAGGCCACCGGTCGCGGCGAAAAATGCGGTGGCGTCGTTGTTGGCGAGATAGGCCTGCGGATCCAGCCCCTGCGCCCGCATCGCGGCGATGACCTCGGCGTCGACAAGCGCGCCGGCCGGATCGGAGGCGCTGCCACCGCCGCCATCGGCGCCGTCGGTGTCGCCGGCGAGCGCCGCGACGCCGTCCATGTCCTTGAGCAGGTCGGCGAGCGCGAGCGCATATTCCTGGTTCGGGCCGCCGCGGCCCTGGCCGCGCACCGTCACGGTGAGCTCGCCACCGGAGATGATCGCCATGCGGCGGCCGAGCGCGCGGGCCTCCCGCGCCAGCTTGGCGTGATCGGCCGCGACCTCGCGCGCCTCACCCTCGAGGTCGGCGCCGAGATCGAGCACGTCGTAGCCGGCGGCCTTGACACTGGCCACGGCGGCTTTGAGCGAGCTGTCGGGGCGCGCGATCAGCTCGAACGAGGCGCGGGCAAAGGCGGCATCGCCGGGCTTGCAGCTCTCGTTGGCAGGATCATCGAGCGCCCGGGCGATGGCCGGGTCGACCTCGAGCTTGTACTTCGCAACGATCGCGCGGGCATCGGCCAGCGTGGTCGGATCCGGCACCGTCGGCCCCGATGCGATGGCCGAGGGATCGTCATGCGGCACGTCGGAGATCGCCAGCGTCACGATCTCGGCCTTCTGCCCGGCCCGCGCCAGGCGTCCGCCCTTGATGCGCGACAGATGCTTTCGCACCGTGTTCATCTCGCCGATCGGCGCACCCGAGCGCAGCAGCGCACGGGTCAGCTGCTGCTTTTGCGCGAAGCTCACGCCATGGGCCGGAGCAATCCAGTTGGCGGAGCCACCGCCGGAGATCAGCACCAGCATCAGGTCGTCGGCTTCGGCCGTCGCCGCCAGCCGCAATGTGTCGTCTGCGGCTTTCAGCCCGGCCTCGTCCGGCATTGGGTGGCCGGCTTCGATCACCCGGACGCGGCGGGTCGGTACGCCGTGTCCGTGCCGCGTGGTTGCAATGCCGGTCAGCTTCGCCGGATCGAACCCGAGCGTGTCCAGGTAATGCCGTTCGGCGGCCACCGCCATGGCCGCGGCGCCCTTGCCTGCGGCGAGGCAGATGATCCGCCCCCGGGGTGCCGCCGGCAGATGCGCCGGAAGCACCATTTCGGGATGGGCCGCGGCGACCGCGGCATCGAAAACGGCGCGCAACAGCGGACGGCGGCTGGTCATGCGGCGCCGCCCGTCTGACGTGCAGAGCCTATTTGAGCTCGCCGCTCATCACCTCGCCGAACAGCTGCCACCGCTCGCCCTTGAACTGCATCAGCTGCAGCTGCTCGATCGGCTGGAAATCGTCGGGACCCGTGGTCAGCGTGATGCCGGGCAGCAGCCCGCCTTGCGCAAACTGCTTCAGGCTTGCCGCCTGCTTCATGACATTTGCGCGAGTCAATTCGTCGCCGCATCGCTTCAGCACCTCGACCATCGTGGTGGCGATGTTGTAGCCGGTCAGCGCCGACGAATCCACGGGGTTGATCTCCGGCAGATATTTGGCGAGCAGCTCCCTGAACGCGCCGAGGCCCGGGTCGTTGGCCCATTGCGGATCGGACGCGTCCTTGGCATAGGCCGCCGAGATCACCCCTTGCGAGTTCTCGACGCCGGCCGGCCGCATCACGGCCGCGGTGGAGGCACTGACGTTCGAAATGATGGTCAGCGGCTTCCAGTTCATCTCGCCGAGCTTCTTGATCGCCTGCGCTCCGGACTTCGGCGTGGTGAACAGCACGACGATGTCGGGGTTGGCCGACTTCATCTTGACGATGTGCGATTCAACCGTGGGTTCGGCGATCTCGTAGCTCTCTTCCAGCACCAGGCGCGACGCATCACCGAGCCCGTCCTTGAGGCCCTTCAGGTAGTCCTTGCCCATGTCGTCGTTCTGGTAGAGCACGGCGATCTTGCCGGCGGACTGCTGCGCGGTGAGATACTTCGCGTAGATGCGCGCCTCGGACTGGTAGCTCGGCAGCCAGCCCATGGTCCATGGAAATGTCTTGGGCTCATTCCACTTGGTGGCGCCGGTCGCGACGAACAGCTGCGGCACCTTCTTGGAGTTGAGATATTTCTGGATCGCCGTATTGGGCGCGGTTCCGAGCACGCCGAACAGGAACAGCACCTCGTCGCTCTCGACCAGCTTGCGCGCCTGCTCGACCGTCTTCGGCGGCGAATAGGCGTCGTCATAGGAGATGAAGTTGATCTTGCGGCCGTTGATGCCGCCGTCGTCATTGACCTTCTTGAACACGGCCGTCATCGCCTTGCCGACCGAGCCATAGGCCGACGCCGGGCCGCTATAGGGCACGATATTGCCGATCTTGATCTCGGTGTCGCTCGCGCCGGTGTCGTATTTCTTGTCGGCATGGGCGCTGCCGGCAACTGCGCCGGCCAGGGCGAGACCGAGCATGCTGGAGACGGTGCGGCGGGTGAGGGCAGTGGTCACGTGGGGACTCCTTCTCGGCCTTGGAGCTTGGCCTTGTTGTTGGATCCGCCCGCAAGGCGGGCGACTCGTTTCACTCCGGACGAGTCCCCATAGCGCAGCCGCGCGCTCGGCGTAACCGCCGCCGCTGCATGACCGCCTCTCTTTCAACTCCTAGCTTAAGAAATTCTTGGCAAAGACAGCAAAGATGCTTGGAGAGAGCGCCGCCTGCGGCGGGAGGCCGCAGGAGGCGGTTTCAACTGCGTTCCGTCGTTAGCCGCCGACGTCGGCGGAGATCACGTCGCCGAACAGCTCCCACTTCTCGCCCTTGAAGCGCATCAGCTGCAACTGGCTGACGGGTGCGAAGTCGGTCGCCGAGGTGTTGATCGTGATGCCAGGCAGCAGCATCTCGGTGCGGAAGTTGCGCAGGGATGCGGCCTGCTTCATGACGTTCTCGCGGGTGAGGTTGTCGCCGCACTGTTTCAGCACTTGGACCAGCGTCTGCGCGACGCTGTAGCCGACGACCGTTCCGCCGTCGAGCTTGTCGCCATCGGGAAAATCCTTGGACATGAAGTCGAGGAATTGCTTCATCCCGGCATCGTCCTTCCATTGCGGATCGGAGACGTCCTTCAGATAGGCCGCCGAGATGATGTCCTGCGAATTCTCATAGCCAGCCGGCTTCAGGACGCTGCCGACGGAGGCGGAGACGTTGTTGAGGATATGCAGCGTCTTCCAGTCGATCTCCTTGACCTTCTTGATTGCCTGCGCCGCAAATTTCGGCGTGGTGATGTTCACGAATACGTCGGCGCCCGTGGACTTGAGTTTGACAATGTGATTGTCGATCGAGGGTTCGGCGGTCTCGTAGCTCTCCTCCATGACGATCATTGAGGCGGCCTTGGCGCCAAGCCCGTCCTTCAGCCCTTTCAGATAGTCCTTGCCGTAATCATCGTTCTGATACAGCACAGCGATCTTGGCGTCCGGCTTTTCCTTCAGCAGATATTTTGCGTAGATTCGGGATTCGCTCTGGTAGTTGGGCTGCCAGCCCATGGTCCAGGGGAAATCCTTCGGGTCGTTCCACTTGGTGGCGCCGGTGGCGACGAACAGCTGCGGGACCTTCTTCGAGTTCATGTATTTGTGGATTGCCGAGTTCGGCGGCGTGCCCAGCGAATTGAAGATGAACAGCACCTCATCGCTCTCGACCAGCTTGCGTGCCTGTTCGACCGTCTTTGGCGGCGAATAGGCGTCGTCATAAGAGATGAAGTTGATCTTGCGACCGTTGATGCCTCCCTCGGCGTTGATCTTCTTGAAGTAGGCCGCTTCCGTCTTGCCGATGATGCCGTAGGCCGAGGCCGGCCCGCTATAGGGCATGATGTTGCCGATCTTGATCTCGGCGTCGGAGGCGCCGGTGTCGTACTTCTTGTCGGCGGCGATTGCGGAGCTCGAGGCGAGGACGATGGCGGCGGCCGAGGCGAGGGCGGCCCTTCGCGTGATCATCATGGTGCGTTTCTCCCGTGTTGGTTTGGTTGACGTGTCGCGGCCGCCTTGATGGAGGCTCTTGTTACGCCCGGAACTATAGCAGAGCTGCACCGGGGTGGTTGCGACATCACGGCACGGTCCGTGTTTTCGCGGTGCCTGGGCGGTCCATGTCATGTGCAACTGCGAGAGATCGGCGCAATCTCCGCGAGTGAGTGCTCTGCAAGAACAGCCTGAGATAAATGGCTCGATGCCGATCCAGATATGAAAAAGCCCTCCGCGCCGATAGCGCGGAGGGCCAGTGGAGATCGGCACCGCTTTCTGCGGCGATGCGCGATTACTCGATGGCGCCGCTGATCGCCTCGCCGAACAGCTCCCACTTCTCGCCTTTGAACCGCATCATCTGCAATTGCTCGATCGGCGCGAAGTCGGTGGCCGAGGTGTTGATCTTGACGCCCGGCAGCAGCGTGTCGGGCGCGAAGTCCTTCAGGCTCGCGGCCTGCTTCATCACATTGGCGCGGGTCAGGTCGTCACCGCACATCTGCAGCACCTTCACCAGCGTCTGCGCGGCGCCGTAGCCATAGACCGTCGAGCTGTCGAGCTTGTTGGCGTCGGGATAATGCTGCGCGAGGAAGTCGAAGAACTTCTTCATGCCGGGATCATCGTTCCACTGCGGATCCGCAGCATCCTTGGCATAGGCGGCCGAAAGAATCCCTTGCGAGTTCTCGAAGCCGGCCGGCTTGATCACGCTGCCGACGGAGGCCGACACGTTGACGACGAGATGGGTCGGATGCCAGTCGATCTCGGCGAGCTTCTTGATCGCCTGTGCAGCGAATTTGGGCGTCGTGACGCTAAAGAACACGTCGGCGCCCGAGGCCTTGAGCTTGACGATGTGGCCGTCGATCGAGGGCTCTGAGGTCTCGTAGCTCTCTTCCATGACGATCATGGACGCGGCCTTGTCGCCCAGACCGTCCTTGAGGCCCTTGAGATAGTCCTTGCCGAAATCGTCGTTCTGGAACAGCACCCCGATCTTGGCGCCGGGCTTGTCCTTGAGCAGGTACTTCGCGTAGATGCGGCCCTCGCTCTGGTAGCTCGGCTGCCAGCCCATGGTCCAGGGGAAGTTCTTCGGGTCGTTCCACTTGGTGGCGCCGGTGGCGACGAACAGTTGCGGGATCTTCTTGCCGTTGAGATATTTCTGGATCGCCGAGTTCGAGGGCGTGCCGAGCGGGTTGAAGATGAACAGGACCTCATCGCTCTCGACCAGCTTGCGCACCTGCTCGACCGCCTTGGGCGGCGAGTACGCGTCGTCATAGCTGACGAAGTTGATCTTGCGGCCGTTGATGCCGCCCTCGGCGTTGATCTTCTTGAAATACGCCTCCTCGGTCTTTCCGATCACGCCGTAGGCGGACGCCGGCCCGCTATAAGGCATGATGTTGCCGATCTTGATCTCGGTGTCGGAGGCGCCGGTGTCGTATTTCTTCTGGGCGAATGCTCCGCCCGAGGTGAGGGCGATGACCGCCGTCGCGAGCGCGGCGATTCGTAGTTGTTGAATGAGCTGCAAGAGTTCCTCCCTAGTTCTTTCTGAGTTTGCCGAGCAGCTGCTGCGCCACCATCGCCACCTGCCGCGAGCCGTGCGGCACGAGGAAGATGACGAGGAACAGCAGCACGCCGAACACCGCGCCGGATAGGCCCTTCGAAATGCTTTCGGCGATATTGGGGACGAAGATGATGAAGGCGGCGCCGACGAACGAGCCGGGCAGCCAGCCGACGCCGCCGACGACCATGCCGAGGAACAGCGAAATCGCGAGCGTAATGGTGTAGCTGTCGGGCGCCACGAACTGCACCGCGATGGCGCCGAGACCGCCGGCGACGCCGGTGATGCCGGCGCTGACGCCGAACGCCAGCGTCTTGTAGGTCGCGACGTCGATGCCCATGGCGGAGGCCGCGATCTCGTTGTCGCGGATCGCCATGAAGGCGCGGCCGGAGCGCGAGCGCAGCAGGTTGACCGAGAACACGTAGATCGCGATCGTGATCGCCAGGGTGAAGTAGTACAGCCACATGTCCTGGGACATAGGCAAGCCGAACGGCGCATCCGGCTTGGTCACCACCAGGCCCTGCACGCCGCCGGTCCATTGCTCGAAGAAGCCGAGCTTGAGGATCTGCGGCATCGCCGTGGCGAGCGCGAAGGTGGCGAGCGCGAGATAGACACCTGACAGTCGCAGCGCCGGCTGGCCGAACAGGAAGCCGAAGCCGAAGCAGATGACGCCGGCGACCGGCAGGGTCAGCGCGTAGTTGACGTTGTACTGCTCCATCAGGATCGCCGAAGTATAGGCGCCGACGGCATAGAACGCGCTGTTGCCGAGCGAGAACTGGCCGGAGCCGCCGGTCAGGATGTTCAGCGCCAGCACGGCCAGTCCGTAGATCAGCAGCATCGTCATCTGGAAGATGATGAAGTTCTTGATGAACAGCGGCACCACCAGGAGCAGCAGCACGATCACGAAGGTCGTACCGGAGCTCAAGGTCATGGCCCGCTTCGGAACGGCCTCGACCGCGGGCGCCTGGGATGTGATGTCCTCGATTGCGCTCATGATCAGACTCGCTTCACGATGCTGCGGCCGAACAGGCCGGCGGGCTTGATGACCAGGACGGAGATGATGAGGGCCAGCGCGATCGGCAGCTTCATCTCGTTGCCGACATGCGGGATGTAGGTTCCGGCGAGATTCTCGAAGATGCCGACCAGGAAGCCGCCGAGCACCGCGCCGAACGGGCTGGTGAGGCCGCCGAGCACGGCCGCGGCGAACCCGTAGATCAGGACGCCGCCCATCATGTTGGGCTCGAGGAAGACCACCGGCGCGATCAGCATGCCGGCGATCGAGCCGATCGCCGCCGCCATGCCCCAGCCGAGCGCGATCATCCAGGACGTGTTGATGCCGACCAGCCGCGCCGACTCGGGCACCGCCGCCGCCGCGCGCATCGCAAGCCCGACCCTGGTGTACTGGAAGAAGAAGTACAGGCCGATCAGCAGCAGCAAGGTGATGCCGATCATGCCGGCCTGATGCGTCGAGATCAGCTGGCTGCCCAGGAACGGCGACGATCCGAACGGTGTCGGATACTGCTTGATGGTGAAGTCCCAGGTCAGTCCGGCAAAGGAGTTGATGATCGAGTACAGCGCGATGAAGCCCGCGACCTGGGTCAGGATCGGCGCCTTGGTGAGCGGCTTGAACAGCACGCGCTCGATCGCGATGCCGCCGGCAAAGGAGAAGGCCAGCGTCACCACGAAGGCAACCCAGTAGGGCAGGCCCCATTGCATTAGCTGCCAGGAGATGAAGGTCGAAAACATCGCCATCTCGCCTTGCGCGAAGTTGAGGTGGTCGATCGCCTGGTAGATCATCACGACCGCGAGCGCCATGCAGGCGTAGATCGCACCCGTCGCAATGCCGGCCAGGACTTGGTTGGTGAACAGCTCCATTGTCCCGCCTCCGTTAGTAGCCCAGATAGGATTTGCGGACGTTCTCGTCGTTCGCGATGTCCGAGGCGACACCCGACATGACGATGCGGCCGGTCTCGATCACATAGGCCTGGTCGGCGAGCTCCAGCGCGAGCTGCGCGTTCTGCTCGACGACGAGGATCGATACCTTTTCCTCGCGGTTGATCTTGCCGAGGATGCCGAAGAGGTCGCGGACCACCAGCGGCGCGAGGCCGAACGACGGCTCGTCGAGCAGCATCAACCTGGGACGCAGCATCAACGCCCGCGCCACCGCCAGCATCTGCTGCTCGCCGCCGGACAGGGTGCCGGCCTGCTGGGTGTGGCGCTCCTTCAGCTTCGGGAAGTAGGAATACATCCGCTCGATGTCGGCAACGATGCCGGCCTTGTCGCTGCGGGTGATGGCGCCGAGCTGCAGGTTTTCTTCCACCGTCATGTTGGTGAAGGTGCCGCGGCCCTGCGGCACATGGGCAATGCCGAAGCGCACGATGCTCTCGGTCGATTTGTTGTTGAGCGGCTTGCCCTCGAACTCGATCGCGCCGGTCGAGCGCACCATGTTGCAGATGGCGCGCAGGGTGGTGGTCTTGCCCGCGCCATTGGCTCCGAGCAGGGTCGTCAGCGAGCCTTCGTTGAGGGAGAAGGAGAGGCCGTGCAGGGCCTGGACCTGGCCGTAATAGGCGCGCAGGTCCTTGACGTTGAGCAGCGGCGTCATTGATCCTTGCTCCCGAGATAGGCCTTGATGACGTCGGGATCGGCCTGCACCTGGGCGGGCGTGCCCTCGGCGAGCTTGCGGCCGAAATTCAGCGCCACGACGTGGTCGGCGATCGACATCACCAGTCCCATGTGATGCTCGACCAGCAGCACGGTCACCTTGCGGTCGTCGCGGATGCGCCGGATCAGATCGCCCAGCACATGGACCTCCTCGTGATTGAGGCCGCCGGCGGGCTCGTCGAGCAGCAGGATCTTCGGGTCGGCGGCGAGCGCGCGCGCCAGCTCGACGCGCTTCTGGGTGCCGAACGGCAGCCCGGACACGGTCTTGTGCGCGACCTCCTCGAGGTCGAGATAGGCGAGAATCTCGTGAACCTTGGTGTTGACGGAATTCTCGCTGCGCCGGACCCAGGCCAGACGCAGCGAATCCGAGATGATGTCGCTGGAGGTGCGCGCGTGGGTGCCGACGCGGACGTTGTCGAGCACGGAGAGATTGGGAAACAGCGCGACGTTCTGGAAGGTGCGGCCGATGCCGATCTCGGCGATGCGGTGCGGCGGCCGCTTCAGGATGCTGCGGCCTTCCATCAGGATGTCGCCGGAGCTCGGCTGATAGAGGCGGCTGAGGCAGTTGAACAGGGTGGTCTTGCCGGCGCCGTTCGGGCCGATGAGGCCGAGGATCTGGCCCTGGCGCATGTCGAACGAGACGCCGTTCAGCGCCACGATGCCGCCGAACACGACGCTGACGTCGCGGACGGCGAGCAGCGGATCGTTGGTCTGGGCGAGTTGTGCCTGCGTCATCTCGTCTCGCCCCTCCCGAAATCGTTCAGGTCAGGACGCGGCGCCAGCCGACCGCGATGATGCAGGCTATCTGATACCCTCGGCAACACGGGCAACTTTTCCTCCTGGCTTCGGCTTCTTATTGAGTTCTTTGTTTGATGGGCTGCTTGTTTGATTAGTTGACAGCGCGAGGCCGCCGAGCGCCGCTTCGATGTTCCTTACCATCGCGACGAGACGAGGTCCAATGTCGGTCCGCAAACGCTCTTCCGTGAAGCGGAATGCCGGTGCTCCGCAATTCACGGCGTAGGGACCGGTTCCGTCGTTCAGCCGCAACGCGACGCCGACCGCATGAACGTCGTCCTGCCATTCGCCGGCCGAGATGGTGAAGCCATATTTCGCGACGGTCTCGCCGGCGCGTTCGATGCCGTCGCGGATCTTCGGCCAACGGCTGCCATAATGCTCGCGCATCTCCCGCATCAACGCGGCGCGGTCCTCGTCCGGCAGCGCCCAGATGTAGGCGCGGCCCATTGCTGTCGTTGCAATCGGAATGCGCGATCCGACGTCGAGTTGAACGTTGACGACGCCGTGACGGCTCTGGCCGAAATAGATCATGCTGAGCCGGTCGCGGCCGCCGATCGCGACCGCGCCGCCGGTCTCGCGCATCAGTTGCTCGCGGAATGGCTCGGAAAGATGGCGGATGCCGAGGTTGGCGAGCGCGGCATAGCCCAGCGCCAGCGCCGATGGCGCCAACTGGTATTTCTCGAAGCGCGGCACCGGGGTGAGATAGCCGAGCTTGGTGAGCGTATAAGTCAGGCGCGAGACCGTGGCCTTCGGCAGGTTGGTGCGCGCGGCGATTTCCTGATTGCCCAGCAGGCCGTCATTCGGCCGGAATGCCCGCAGCACGTCCAGGCCGCGCGCCAGCGCGACGACGAAGCTCCGATCGGTCGCTGGTTTCTTCCCTGGGCGTTTCATGTCATCGGCTGTTGATTGATGAGCCTCGTTGACAACGCTCGTGCTTCAAAATAACCCTGGATGTCAAGATGTGGAATTAGATTTCGCACTGCGGAATTGACGTTCAGCAGCGGGTAGACGCAAGCAAGGCTGATACTCTGCGCAAATGAAAAGCCAAGAATTGGCCGGCACGTTAACCGGCCGCAAAGAAACGACATCCCAAGGAGCTTACGCGTGAGCGAAGTGGCAAAGCTTGATCGTCATGACATCATCGGCATCGTCACCATCGACAGTCCGCCCGTCAATGCGCTGAGTGCCGCAGTGCGCGGCGGCATCCTGGACAACGTCAAGGCGGCGATCGCCGATCCCGCGATCAAGGCGATCGTGCTCACCTGCGGCGGGCGCACGTTCATCGCCGGCGCCGATATCACCGAATTCGGCAAGCCGCCGAAGCCGCCGGCGCTCAACGACGTCTTGAGCACGATCGAGAACAGCCCCAAGCCGGTGATTGCCGCCATTCATGGAACGGCCCTGGGCGGTGGTCTCGAAGTGGCGCTCGCCTGTCATTATCGTGTCGCCACCAAGGAGGCGAAGCTCGGCCTGCCCGAGGTGAAGCTCGGCCTGCTGCCGGGCGCGGGCGGCACCCAGCGCCTGCCGCGCGCCGTAGGCCCCGAGCTCGCGGTCAAGATGATCGTCGGCGGCGATCCGATCGGCGCGGCGGAGGCGCACAAGGCGGGCCTGATCGAGGAGATCGTCGAGGGGCCGGCATCGGGCGGCGAGGCCTTCGCGCGCAAGGTGGTGGCGGAGAACCGTCCGCTGCGCAAGTTGCGTGACGACGATTCCAAGCTGGCGGCCGCCAAGGCCGATCGCTCGATCTTCACCAGTGCGGTGGCGGCGATCACCAAGAAGTCGCGCGGCCTCGAGGCGCCGTTCGCGGCCGCCGACGCGGTCGGCTACGCGATCGACCTGCCGTTCGACGAGGGCCTGAAGAAGGAGCGCGAAGGCTTCCTCAAGCTCCTCACCAGCGATCAGTCCAAGGCGCAGCGCTACGCCTTCTTCGCCGAGCGCGAGGCGGCCAAGATCGCCGGCGTGCCCGAGGGCACCAAGGGTCGCAAGGTCGAGCGCGTCGCCATCATCGGAGCCGGCACCATGGGCGGCGGCATCGCGATGTCGTTCGCCAATGCCGGCATCCCGGTCACGCTGATCGAGACCGCCGAGGAGCAGCTCAAGCGCGGCATGGGCATCATGCAGAAGAACTGGGAGGCGACCGCCGCGCGGGGCGGCATCCCGGCCGATGCGCCGGCCAAGCGCATGGCGCTGATCGATGGCAAGGTCGGACTCGAGAACGTCAAGGATGCCGATCTCGTGATCGAGGCGGTGTTCGAGACCATGGCCGTCAAGAAGGAAGTGTTCGGCAAGCTCGATCAATACGCCAAGCCCGGCGCCGTGCTCGCCTCGAACACGTCCTATCTGAACATCGACGCCATCGCCGCAGAGACCAGCCGCCCGCAGGACGTGCTCGGCATGCACTTCTTCTCACCCGCCAACGTGATGAAGCTGTGCGAGATCGTGCGCGCGGAGAAAACCGCGCCGGACGCGCTCGTCACGGCAGTATCGATCGCGCGCAAGATCGCCAAGGTGCCGGCGGTGGTCGGTGTCTGCGACGGCTTCGTCGGCAACCGCATGCTGGCGCAGCGCGGCAAGCAGGCCGAGAAGCTGTTGTTCGAAGGCGCGCTGCCGCAGCAGGTCGACGCCGTCGTTACCAAGTTCGGCATGCCGATGGGCCCGTTCGCGATGGGCGATCTCGCCGGCCTCGACATCGGCTGGCGCTCGCGCAAGGACCGCGGCATCAAGAGCGAGATCGCGGACGCGCTGTGCGAGGCCGGCCGCTTCGGCCAGAAGACCGGCAAGGGCTATTACAAATACGAGGCCGGCTCGCGTGCGCCGCTGCCGGATCCCGATGTCGAGAAGCTGATCGACGAGACGCTGGCCAAGCTCGGCCTCAAGCGGCGCGCGGTCAGCGACGAGGAGATCCTCGAGCGCATGATGTATCCGATGATCAACGAGGGCGCGAAGATCCTCGCCGAGGGCATCGCCGCGCGGCCGTCGGATATCGATGTCGTCTGGCTCTATGGCTATGGCTGGCCGATCTATCGCGGCGGGCCGATGTACTGGGCCGACAGCGTCGGTCTGAAGCACATCGCCGAGCGGCTGGCGTTCTATGCCAAGGAGACCAATGACCCGTCGCTGGAGCCGGCGCCGCTGCTCAAGAAGCTCGCCGACGAAGGCAAGACCTTCGCGTCGCTGGCACAGGGGAAGGCCGCTTGAGGCTTCGCTCTAGCTCCGTGCTCAACTGCGCCCCCCTCCCCCTTGCGGGGAGGGGTTGGGGGTGGGGGTCCACAACGGCAGTCTCGCCCGGAGCCACCCCCCTCCCAGGTCCTCCCCCACAAGGGGGGAGGGAACGGAGAGAGCGGGGCCGCCTTACGGCAAGAAATACAGAGTCCTCATGACCCATCCCGGCGAACAATACTATCCACAAGGCGTCCGCTGGGACGCGCCGATCGCGCGCGGCACCTTGCCGGACCTGTTGGCGCAGGCGGTGAGCGAGTTCGGCGAGCGCGATGCTCTCGAATTCCGCGATCGGCCGGTCACCTTCAAGCAGCTCGAAGCGCTTGCCAACCAGGCCGCCGCGGCCTTCCTGCGTGCGGGCTTTGGCAAGGGTGCCTCGATCGCGCTGTTCCTCGGCAACACGCCGGACCATCCGATCAATTTCTTCGGCGCACTCAAGGCCGGTGCCCGAATCGTGCATCTGTCGCCGCTCGACGGCGAGATCGCGCTGTCGCACAAGCTCAGCGATTCCGGCGCGCGCATCCTGGTGACGTCGAACCTCGCCGCGCTGCTACCCACCGCGCTGAAGTTCCTCGACAAGGGTCTGATCGATCGGCTGATCGTCTGCGAGGATGACCATTGGGGCAAGGTCGGCACGCCGCAAACGCCGTTGCCGGATAGCCCCGCCGTGATCACCCACCGCGCCTTCGTCGACAGCGCCGTCGCGCCAGCCGCGTGGCCGGCCATCTCGCCCGACGACATCGCCCTGCTGCAATATACCGGCGGCACCACCGGCCTGCCCAAGGGCGCGATGCTGACGCATGGCAATCTCACCTCGGCGGTGTCGATCGCGGAGATCTGGGGTCGCGCGACGCGCGCGAACGGCAACGGCTCCGACCGCGTCATCTGCGTCTTGCCGCTGTTCCACATCTATGCGCTGACGGTGGTGCTGCTGACCTCGCTGCGCCTCGGCAGCCTGATCTCGCTGCACCAGCGCTTCGATCTCGAAGCCGTGATGCGCGACATCGAGGTCAAGCGCGCGACCTATTTCCCGGGCGTGCCGACGATGTGGATCGCGATCGCCAACCTGCCCGACCTCGACACGCGCGATCTGTCGTCGCTGACCAGCGTCGGCTCCGGCGGCGCGCCGCTTCCGGTCGAGGTCGCGCGCATCCTCGAGCGCCGCGTCGGCATGAAGCTGAAGAGCGGCTGGGGCATGACCGAGACCTGCTCGCCCGGCACCGCCCACCCCAAGGGCGGCCCGGACAAGCCGGGCTCGATCGGGATCACGCTGCCCGGCATCGAGATGGACGTCGTGTCGCTCGAGGATCCCTCAAAGGTGCTTGGCGTGAACGAGGTCGGCGAGATCCGGATCAAGGGGCCAAACGTCACCAAGGGCTATTGGAACCGGCCGGAGGAAACGGCGCAGTCGTTCGTCGGCGATCATTTCCTGACTGGCGACATCGGCTATGTCGACGCCGACGGTTTCTACTTCCTGGTCGACCGCAAGAAGGACATGATCATCTCCGGCGGCTTCAACGTCTATCCGCAGATGATCGAGCAGGCGATCTACACCCATCCGGCGGTGCACGAGGTCATCGTGATCGGCATTCCCGACGCCTATCGCGGCGAGGCCGCCAAGGCCTTCATCAAGCTGCGCGACGGCGCAGCACCGTTCCCGGTCGAGGATCTCCGCGCCTTCCTCACCGGCAAGCTCGGCAAGCACGAGCTGCCCGCGGCGGTCGAGTTCGTCGACGAGCTGCCGCGCACGCCGGTCGGCAAGCTGTCGCGTCACGAACTGCGCCAGCAGCAATCACCCACGTCTCACAGCAAACATCAGTAACAACAACAGGAGGTCCGCCCATGACCGATGCCGTCATCGTTTCCACC
Organism: Bradyrhizobium sp. SZCCHNPS1003; assembly: GCF_032381555.1. Lineage (NCBI taxonomy): Bacteria > Pseudomonadati > Pseudomonadota > Alphaproteobacteria > Hyphomicrobiales > Nitrobacteraceae > Bradyrhizobium > Bradyrhizobium sp. SZCCHNPS1003. Next base: position 224,511 of record NZ_JAUHIU010000013.1, on the reverse strand, counting down.
GCCCGCACGCCGATCGGCAAGGCCTATCGCGGCGCGCTCAACGCCACTGGCGGCGCGACGCTGCTCGGCCACGCCATCGGCGAGGCCGTCAAGCGCGCCAAGGTCGATCCGGCCGAGGTCGAGGACGTCGTGATGGGCGCGGCCCTGCAGCAGGGCTCGACCGGCGGCAACATCGCGCGCAAGGCGCTGCTGCGCGCCGGCCTGCCGGTGTCGGTCGGCGGCACCACGATCGACCGCCAATGCGCCTCCGGCCTGCAGGCGATCGCGCTCGCGGCGCGCTCGGTGATCTTCGACGGCGTCGAGATCGCCGTCGGCGGCGGCGGCGAGTCGATCTCGCTGGTCCAGAACGACAAGATGAACGCCTTCCAGGCGACCGATCCGGCGCTGCTCGAGATCAAGGGCGACGTCTACATGCCGATGATCGACACCGCCGAGATCGTCGCCAAACGCTACGGCATCTCGCGCGAGCGGCAGGACGAATATGCGCTGGAGAGCCAGCGCCGCACCGCGGCCGCGCAGCAGGGCGGCAAGTTCAACGACGAGCTGGCGCCGATCACCACCAAGATGGCGGTGACCGACAAGGCCACCGGCAACATCTCGTTCAAGGACGTGACCTTCTCGCAGGACGAAGGCCCGCGTCCGGAGACGACCGCCGAAGGTCTCGCCGGCCTCAAGGCCGTGCGCGGCGACGGCTTCTCGATCACCGCCGGCAATGCCAGCCAGCTGTCCGATGGCGCCTCGGCCTGCGTGATCATGAGCGACGCCAACGCGGCCAAGCGCGGCCTGCAGCCGCTCGGCATCTTCCGCGGCTTCGTTGCGCATGGCTGCGAGCCCGACGAGATGGGCATCGGCCCGGTGTTCGCGGTGCCGCGGCTGCTCAAGCGCCACGGCCTCACCGTCGACGACATCGGCCTGTGGGAGCTCAACGAGGCGTTCGCCGTGCAGGTGCTGTACTGCCGCGACAAGCTCGGCATCGACCCCGAAAAGATCAACGTCAATGGCGGCGCCATCGCGGTCGGCCATCCCTATGGCATGTCGGGCGCGCGGCTGACGGGCCATGCGCTGATCGAAGGCCGCCGCCGCAAGGCCAAATACGCCGTCGTCACCATGTGCGTCGGCGGCGGCATGGGCGCCGCCGGCCTGTTCGAAGTGCTGCAGTAACTTGATTGTCGTCCCGCGCGAATCTCGCGCGGGATTTCCCACAGCTGTCGTCCCGGGCAAGCTTGCGAGCGCGCGAGCGCTCGCAAGTGCAGACCCGGGACCCATACCGCGCGATATCGCTTGAGGCATTCTGGCAGTCGCCTTTGCCTCCAACGAGCGCCGGTGGTTATGGGTCCCTGCGTTCGCAGGGACGACAGCGGAGCAAGACGCGCCAACCGAATACCGAATTGAATAGTCAGGGAGGATCCGATGGATCTTGCATTCACGAGGGAAGAGCAGGCGTTCCGCGAGGAAGTGCGGCAGTTCTTCAGGGACAATGTGCCGCCGGAGACGCGGCGGAAGATGATCGAAGGCCGCCATCTGTCGAAGGACGAGATGGTGACCTGGTGGCGCATCCTCAACAAGAAGGGTTGGGGTGTCTCGCACTGGCCGGAGGAATATGGCGGCACCGGTTGGACCTCGGTGCAGCACTACATCTTCAACGAGGAGCTGCAGGCCTATCCGGCGCCGCAGCCGCTCGCCTTCGGCGTCAGCATGGTCGGCCCGGTGATCTATACCTTCGGCAACGAGGCGCAGAAGAAGCAGTATCTGCCGCGCATCGCCAATGTCGACGACTGGTGGTGCCAGGGCTTCTCCGAGCCGGGCTCGGGCTCCGACCTCGCCTCGCTGAAGACCAAGGCCGAGCGCCGCGGCGACAAGTGGATCATCAACGGCCAGAAGACCTGGACCACCTTGGCTCAGCACGCCGACATGATCTTCTGCCTGTGCCGCACCGATCCCGCGGCGAAGAAGCAGATGGGCATCTCCTTCATCGTCTTCAGCATGAAGTCGAAGGGCGTCACGGTGCGTCCGATCCAGACCATCGACGGCGGCCACGAGGTCAACGAGGTGTTCTTCGACGACGTCGAGGTGCCCATCGAGAACCTGATCGGCGAGGAGAACAAGGGCTGGGACTACGCCAAGTTCCTGCTCGGCAATGAGCGCACGGGGATTGCCCGCGTCGGCGTCTCCAAGGAGCGCATCCGCCGCATCAAGGAGCTCGCCGGCAAGATCGAATCCGGCGGCCGTCCCGTGCTGGAAGACCCGTCGTTCCGCGAGAAGCTCACGGCGTGTGAGGTCGAGCTCAAGGCGCTGGAGCTGACGCAGCTGCGCGTCGTCGCCGACGAAGGCAAGCACGGCAAGGGCAAGCCCAATCCGGCGTCCTCGGTGCTGAAGATCAAGGGCTCCGAGATCCAGCAGACCACGACCGAGCTGTTGATGGAGGTGATCGGCCCGTTCGCCGCGCCGTATGACGTGCACGGCGACGACGACACCAACGAGACGATGGACTGGACCGCCCAGATTGCGCCGAGCTACTTCAACAACCGCAAGGTCTCGATCTACGGCGGCTCCAACGAGATCCAGCGCAACATCATCGCCAAGGCGGTGCTGGGGCTCTGACATGTGAGCCGCAGCGCCTCGACGACGCACGCTGTCATGGCCGGGCTTGACCCGGCCATCCACGCCGCCCGCACAACGGCACGACGTGGATGCCTGCGACAAGCGCGGGCATGACGGAGAATGGGGATACTGGAGAGTCAACCAATGGATTTTGATCTCACCGAGGAGCAGCGCCTCCTCAAGGACAGCATCGACGGCCTGCTGGCGGATGCCTATGATTTCGACAAGCGCAAGCTGTACATGAAGGAGAAGGGCGGCTGGAGCCAGGCGATGTGGTCCAAGCTCGCCGAGCAGGGCCTGCTCGGTCTGCCGTTCTCCGAGGACGATGGCGGCTTCGGCGCCGGTGGCGTCGAGACCATGATCGTGATGGAGGCGATGGGCCGCGCGCTGGTGCTCGAGCCGTATCTGGCGACCGTGGTGCTCGCTGGCGGCTTCCTGCGTCATGGCGGCTCGGCCGCGCAGAAGGCGGCGCATCTTCCCGGCATCATCGACGGCAGCAAGACGTTCGCCTTCGCCCAGCTCGAGAAGCAGTCGCGCTACGACCTGTTCGATGTCGCCGCCTCGGCGAAGAAGAAGGGCGACGGCTATGTCATCGACGGCGAAAAGTTCGTCGTCCTCAACGGCGAGAACGCCGACACCCTGATCGTGACCGCGCGCACCTCGGGCGGCCAGCGCGACAAGTCCGGCATCGGCGTGTTCATCGTGCCGGCGGATGCCAAGGGCGTCACCCGCAAGGGCTATCCGACGCAGGACGGCCTGCACGCGGCCGACATCACCTTCACCGGCGTCGAGATCGGCGCTGACAGCGTGATCGGCGATCCCGCGGGCGGCCTGCCGCTGATCGAGCGCGTCGTCGACGAAGCCCGCATCGCGCTGTGCGCCGAGGCGGTCGGCCTGATGGACGAGTCGCTCAAGACCACGGTCGAGTACATCAAGACGCGCAAGCAGTTCGGCGTCGCGATCGGCTCGTTCCAGTCGCTGCAGCACCGCGCCTCCGACATGTTCGTCGCGCTGGAGCAGGCCCGCTCGATGTCGATGTTCGCGACCATGGCCGCCGAGTTCGACGACGCCAAGGAGCGCGCGACATCGATTGCCGCAGCCAAGGTCCAGATCGGCAAATCAGCCAAGTTCGTCGGCCAGCAGTCGATCCAGCTCCACGGCGGCATCGGCATGACCATGGAGGCCAAGATCGGCCACTATTTCAAGCGGCTGTCGATGATCGAGACGACGTTCGGCGACACCGACTACCACATGCGCCGCGTCAGCGAGGCCGGCGGGTTGATCTAAGCGAATGCGTCGTTGCCGGGCTTGACCCGGCAACCCATCGCTCTCGGAGATGGATGCGCGGGCCTTCGCCGCGCCGAAGGGGCTTCGGCCCCGCAGGCGGGTCAAGGCCCGCGCATGACGGATTTGAGAGAGCTACGTTGCCGGCGTCGACGGGCTCCGGAGCAATTTGATCGTCGAGCCGTCATTGCGAGCGGAGCGAAGCAATCCAGGGCGTCACGCGCAACTCTGGATTGCTCCGTCGCTTCACTCCTCGCAATGACGCGGAGGAAGCAGATATGACCCCCAATCCCTTCGACCTCTCCGGACAGGTCGCCGTCGTCACCGGCTCCAGCCGCGGCATCGGCCGCGCCTCGGCCGAGCTGCTGGCGCAGCTCGGCGCCAAGGTGGTGATCTCCAGCCGCAAGCTTGACGCCTGCGAGGAGGTCGCGAGCGGCATCCGCGCCAACGGCGGCGACGCCCATGTCATCCCCTGCAACATCTCGCGTCGCGCCGAAGTCGATGCGCTGATCGACGGCGCCGTGACGCATTACGGCCAGGTCGACATCCTCGTCTGCAACGCGGCGGTGAACCCGTATTACGGTCCGCTGCTCGACATCACCGACGAGGCCTTCGACAAGATCATGGCCTCCAACGTGAAGAGCAACCTCTGGCTCTGCGCCAAGGCGATCCCGCCGATGGCGGCGCGGGGCAGGGGCTCGGTCATCATCGTCTCCTCGATCGGCGGCCTGCGCGGCTCGACCGTGATCGGCGCCTACGGCATCTCCAAGGCCGCCGATTTTTCGCTGTGCCGCAGCCTCGCCGGCGAATGGGGTCCGCAGGGCGTCCGCATCAATTGCGTCGCGCCGGGCCTGGTCAAGACCGACTTCGCCCGCGCGCTGTGGGAGGACGAGGCCCGCCTGAAACAGCGCTGCGCCACCACGCCGCTCCGCCGCATCGGTGAGCCGCACGAGATCGCCGGCGCGGTCGCCTACCTCGCTTCGGATGCGTCGACCTTCATGACCGGCCAGACCATCGTCGTCGACGGCGGCGTGACCACGGCGGCGGTGTAGCGGGCTCCTACCTAACCGAGCAGCAGCGATCGATTTCCTCACCCTCCCCTGGAGGGGGAGGGTCGCCTCGCGACGAGCGAAGCGAGACGTGAGGCGGGGTGGGGTGATCTCTTCACAAGCACCAGCTCACAAGCACCAGCGTCCGTGGCTTCACCCCACCCCGCTCGCCCGCTGCGCGGTCGATCGACCCTCCCCCTCCAGGGGAGGGCGGACAGGGCACGTGCTGCTCGACCTTGACCTCGCCCGCCTGATCCGCTTGCTTGTCGGCCCAACGTCGTCAACCTCCCGGGAAGAAACCCCATGTCCTTCGTGCTGGCCATCGATCAGGGCACCACGTCCTCGCGCGCGATCGTGTTCCGCTCCGACATCTCGATCGCCGCGGTGGCGCAGCAGGAATTCCCGCAGCATTTCCCGGCGTCGGGCTGGGTCGAGCACGAGCCGGAGGACATCTGGACCTCGACCGTGATGACCTGCCGCGACGCGCTGACGAAGGCGGGCCTGGCCGCAAAGGACATCGCCGCGATCGGCATCACCAACCAGCGCGAGACCACCGTGGTGTGGGACCGCGCCACCGGCCAGGCGGTGCACCGCGCCATCGTCTGGCAGGACCGCCGCACCGCCGACATCTGCGCGCGGCTCAAGGCGGACGGCCATGAGCCGGATGTCAGCGCCAAAACCGGCCTGATCATCGATCCCTATTTCTCCGGCACCAAGGTCGCCTGGATTCTCGACCACGTGCCGGGCGCGCGCGAGCGGGCGGACCGCGGCGAGCTGATGTTCGGCACCGTCGACTGCTACCTGCTGTGGCGCCTGACCGGCGGCAAGGTGCACGCCACCGACGCCACCAACGCGTCGCGCACGCTGCTGTTCAACATCCACACCGGGCAGTGGGACGAGACGCTGTTGAAGCTGCTGCGCGTGCCGCGCTCGATGCTGCCCGAGGTGAAGGACTCCTCCGCCGATTTCGGCACCACCACGCCCGACCTGTTCGGCGGTCCGATCAAGGTCGCGGGCATTGCCGGCGACCAGCAGGCCGCGACGATCGGACAAGCCTGCTTCACGGCGGGCATGATGAAGTCGACCTATGGCACCGGCTGCTTCGCGCTGCTCAACACCGGCGCCACGCCGGTGAAGTCGAACAACAAGCTGCTGACGACCATCGCCTATCAGTTGGGTGGCGTCCGCACCTACGCGCTCGAAGGCTCGATCTTCGTCGCCGGCTCGGCGGTGCAATGGCTGCGCGACGGGCTCGGCATCATCAAGCATGCCGCCGAGACCGGCCCGCTCGCCGACAAGTCCGACTCCATGCAGTCGGTCTATCTGGTGCCGGCCTTCGTCGGCCTCGGCGCACCCTATTGGAATCCGCGCGTGCGCGGCGCGCTGTTCGGCTTGACCCGCAACACCGGCCCGGCCGAGCTCGCGCATGCGACGCTGGAAAGCGTCTGCTATCAGACCTACGATCTGTGGGCCGCGATGCGCGCCGACTGGCCGGACGCGTCGGCCGCCACCATCGTGCTGCGCGTCGATGGCGGCATGACCGCCTCGGACTGGACCATGCAGCGTCTCGCCGACCTGCTCGACGCACCGGTCGACCGTCCCATGATCGAGGAGACCACCGCGCTCGGCGCCGCCTATCTCGCCGGCCTCCACGCGGGCGTCTATCCGGAGCCGGAAAAGTTCGCCGACAATTGGCGCCTCGAACACCGCTTCAAGCCGGCGATGAGCGCAGCGACCCGCCAGCGCAAGCTCGCCGGCTGGGCCCGTGCCGTGAAGGGCGTGCTGGCGAGCGACGAGGGCGAGTAGGGCGCTCACGTCCCACAGCAGCTAAGCCAGGAACGCAGCAAGGTCGGCATTGACCTGCTTCATGTGGGTCACGAACAGCCCATGCGGGCCGCCGGGATAGACCTTCAGCTCGGCGCCCTTGATGCCCTTGGCGGTCGGCCGTCCCGTCATGTCGAGCGGCGCCGAGACGTCCTTGTCGCCGTGCAGGATCAGCACGGGACGGTCGATCTTCGCAAGCACCGGCCGCAGGTCGGTCGCGATCAGCGCGCGGTTGGTGGCGACCGCGACGGGAATGGGCATCTGGCGCATCATCGCCGCGACCCATTCCATCATCTGCGGCGAGGCGTCCTTCGTGAAGAACGGCAGCTTGTTGTCCTCGATCCATTTCGGAAAGTCGCTCTGCCACGCGGCCCAGCACTGCTCGAAATAGCCGTGGGGCGCGCCGAGTGCATTGTCCGCGGTCTGCAGCGGAAACGGCGTCGTCGGTCCGAGCATCGCGATGCGCGAGATGCGTCCCGTGCCGTGCCGCGCGACGTAGTTGAGGATCTCGTTGCAGCCCATGGACATGCCGACCAGCGCGACGTCATCAAGGTCGAGCTGCGCGATGACCTCGGCGATGTCGTCGGCCAGGCGGTCGAGCTCGTAGCCGCTGCCCGGCACGTCGGAGCGTCCATGGCCGCGGCGGTCGAAGGCAATGCAGCGCAGCCCGCGCTGGCTGAGATCGGAGATCTGGTAGGTCCACATCGCGCTGGTCAGCGCCCAGGCATGTACGAACAGCACCGGCCGGCCGCTGCCCCACTCCTCGTGATAGAGCGTCACGCCGTCGCTGCAGCGGATACGCGGGCGCGCCGCGGTCGGTGCGGCGGCGGGGCTCGCTCCCGTCGCCGCGAAGCTGGCTGCTGCCGCGGTCAGCAGCACGTCTCGTCGTTGCATGGGCATGGCTCCTGATGTTGAATGCGCCGACCATGCCGGGACCGCTGTGCGGTTCCAATTACGTCCGGGGTAAGCAAGTTGCCGATCACTCTTCAATCAGGTCGTCTTGAGTGACCATTCCCGACGGATATTTCGACATCCCATCCGGCAAGGTCGCGGCCGTGGTGACCTCGCTGGAAATGCTGGCACCGCCAGTGCTGCCGCCCGATCCGACTGGCGACTGGAGCATTCGCCGCGTCGCGCAGCCCGATCTCGCTTGGTACCGCGACCTCTATGCCCGCGTCGGCTGGGAGTGGCTGTGGTCGCAGCGCACGCGCATGAGCGATGCGGAGCTTGCCAAGACGATTCGCGCTGACGGAGTCGAGATCTACACCTTGGCGCATGACGGCGGTGATGAAGCCCTGCTGGAGCTCGATTTCCGCAAGAAGTCCGATTGCGAGCTGGTGCTGTTCGGCGTCACGTCGAAGCTGATCGGCACCAGCGCCGGCCGCCTGCTGATGAACCACGCGCTGCGCCGCGCCTGGGCACAGCCGCTCACCCGGCTCTGGGTCCACACCTGCAGCTTCGATCATCCGCGCGCGCTCGCCTTCTACCAGCGCTCCGGCTTCCGCCCCTATCGCCGCCAGATCGAGATCGCCCCCGATCCGCGCCTCGACGGCACGCTGCCGCGCGATGTCGCAGCGCATGTGCCGCTGCTCGCCTGAACATGGGAGCTGACAACGGCGCCGAACGGCGCTTCAATGCGCCGCACAGGAGGATAACCGATGTTCCTGATCGGCCAATACGACTCGCCTTTCGTCCGTCGCACCGCGATCGCGCTCAGGCTCTACGGCCTGCCGTTCGAGCACAAGCCGTGGTCGACCTTCGGCGACGCCGACAAGATCGCGCCGTACAACCCGCTGCTGCGCGTACCCGTACTGGTGCTCGACGACGGCGAGGCGCTGATCGATTCGGTCGCGATCCTCGATCATCTCGACGAGACCGTCGGGCCCGAGCGCGCGATGCTGGCGCGGAGCGGCGCGCTGCGCCGCAGGCAGCTGCATACGATCGCGCTCGCGACTGGCTTGGGCGACAAGGCCGTCAGCCTGATCTATGAGCGCGTGCTGCGCAAGGACCGCCTGGCCCTGTGGGTCGCGCGTTGCGAGACGCAGATCTCGGGCGTGCTGGCGATGCTCGAGGCGGAGCGCGCCGCAATCACGACAGACTACTGGTATGGCGAGCGAATCGGCCATGCCGACATTGCCGTCGCCTGCGTGCTGCGCTTCACACGCGAGGCGCATCCGCATCTGTTCGACGCCACGCGCTATCCGGCGCTGGCCGCGCATGCCGCAAGGTGCGAGGCGCTGCCGCCATTCCAGGAGATCGTCCAGCCGCTGGCCCCGCCGAGCGGGGATTGATGGAGTCCATCGAGACGTCAGACCGTGCCGCTTGCTCGGTGCTCACCCTCCCCTGGAGGGCCTGGAGGGGGAGGGTCGCCTCACGATGAGCGAAGCGAAACGTGAGGCGCGGTGGGGTGATCTCTCCATCAGCAGCAGTGCTCGTGGCTTCACCCCACCCCGCTCGCCCGCTGCGCGTACGAGCGACCCTCCTCCTCCAGGGGAGGGTGGGCAGCAGCGCGCGAGCCGAACGGCGCGCCCCTCACGGCCGGAAATACACGTCCACCTTCATGCCCACCGCGAACGGGCCCGGCTCGGCCAGATCGACCAGCACCTCGACGACATCGACATCGGTCATGTTGCGCTGGCTGAGCGCCGCAGCGCGGCTGCTCTCGACCAGGGGGGCGATGGCGGCGACCTTGCCGGCGACGTCGCGGCCGCGGAAGGCGTCGGAGCGGACCACGGCCTGCTGACCGACCTTGATCTTGTCGAGGTCGCGCTGGTCGAGCTCGGCGCGCACGCGCAGCGACGACGTGTCGCCGAGCAGCACCATCGGCTGGGTCGCCTGCGGCGAGGCGATCTCGCCGGTGCGCGCATTGACCTGCAGCACCGTGCCGTCGAGCGGCGCGCGGATGGTGAGCTTTTCCAACGTGGCGCGGGCGCCCTGCAGTTCGCTGCGGGCGACGTTGAGCTGGCCCTCGGCGCTGATCGGCAGTGGCGCATCAGCGGTGACCTTGCGCAGCTCGTCGGCCTGCTGCTCCAGCTTCGCCTGCGCGGCTGTCAGTTGCGCGCGTGCCGTGTCGACATCGGCATCGGCGCCGTGCCCGGCGCGCCGCTCGGCCACCGCCTTGTCGAGCGCAGCACGCGCGTCGTACACGGCCGCCTGCGCGTCGGCGACGCCGTCTTCGGCCCGGCGCCGCGGACCCGCGCCAGACGGTGTCGACTCCTTGTTGCGCACGCGCTTGCGCATCGCGACCTGCGCCTCGGCGCTGGCGAGCTGCGCGCGGGCTTCGGCGTCGCCGAGCCGCACTAGGGCCTGGCCGGTGAACACGGTCTCGTTCGGCTTGACCAGCACCTCCTGGATCGGCCCGACCACGGGCGCGCCGAGCTTGATCAGGCCGGATGCCGGCTCGACCCGGCCGGGCGCGACGGCCAGCCAGCGTTCCTCCTGGGCATTGGCGGCGCGCGCTGTCGGCGGAATCGAGGTCGGCGTGACGATGATAGCAAGTGCGGCCGCTGCGACGAGCCCGAGCAGGTGAGCGCGTTCTGGAATTCCCGATATCATGCGTGCGAGACTTTCTTCATGGACTCGCCGCCGCTCTCCTCGCGGACGATGCGGCCGTCCTCGATGTGAATGACGCGATTGGCGAACGGCAGGATGCGCGGATCGTGCGTGACCACCAGCACCGCGCGTGAGGGATCCTTGGCGATGTCCGCGAGCAGGGTCATGATCGCATGGCCATTGGCCGTATCGAGCGCGCCGGTCGGCTCGTCGGCGAGAATGACCTGCGCCTTGCCGACGATGGCGCGGGCGATCGCGACGCGCTGCTGCTCGCCGCCCGAGAGCTCGCGCGGGAACGACCGCTTCTTCGGACCGAGGCCGACCCTGTCGAGCACCTCGCGCGCCGCCTTCTTCGCAGACCCCGCGCGTTCGCCGCGCACATCGAGCGCGAGCCGCACATTGTCCTCGGCGTTCAGCGTCGGAAACAGATGATAGGATTGAAAGATGAAGCCGATGCGCTCGCGGCGCAGCTTCGCCAGCGCCTCGGGATCGAGCCCCGCGACCGGCTGGTTGGCAACCCGCACGGCACCGCCATCCGGCGTCATCAGGCAACCCAGGATCGACAGCAGCGTCGTCTTGCCGCTGCCCGAAGGGCCCATGAGCAGCGCCAGCTCGCCGCCCTTCAGCGACAGGCTCACGCCCTTCAGTGCCTGCACCCTGCCGGCCCCCTGGCCGAGGTGATGCACGAGATCGGTGGCCTCGAGCACGGTGTCGGTCATCGCGAGAATACCAGGGTCGGGTCGATGCGCATGACCTTGAGGATCGCCGCGATCGCCGAGCCGACGCACATCGTCACCGTCAGCACGAACAGCGCGACCGTCAGCGTCGGTGTCATGATGACCGGCAGCGCCGATTCCGCGGTCGCCGCCGCCACGATCTTGCCGATCGCCGCAGCGCCGGCGAAGCCGACGATGGCGCTGAGCAGCGCCTGCCAGATGATGACGGTGTAGATGTAGCGGCTGGACGAGCCGATCGCGCGCAGGGTCGCGAACTCGTTGATGTGATCCTTGGTGCTGGAATAGAGCGTCTGCGCCACGATCACGGTGCCGACGATGAGGCCGAGCAGGGCGCCGGCGAACAGCGCGGCACCCGCGCCGGTGCCGAACAGCCAGAACGAGCGGCTGCGGCTCGCGAACTCGGCTGCGGTCAGCACCTCGACATTGGACAGGCTGTCGCGCAGCGCCCGCTGCACGGTCCAGAGGTCGGCCTCGGCCGCCAGCTTGACCACCAGATAGGACGCCTTGTTCGAGGCGATGCCGGTATAGGCGCGGGCGCGGTCGACGTCGGTGAACACGTAAGGCGTTGTCGTGAACGAGCGGATGCCTTTGGTGACAGCCATCACCTGCACCTTCTGGTCGCGGAGCTCTGCAGCCTGGCCGGCGCCGCCGATGCCGAGCCGCTCGAAATAGGTCTGGTCGATAGCGACCGCGCCCGGCACGGACAGGTCGTCCAGCCGTCCCTCCACCACGTTCCAGGGATGCAGCCCGAGCCCGCGCAGTTCCGAGCCGACCACGAAGACCGGCGTCGTGGTGCCCTGCGGCAGCCGCCATTGCGCATAGCCGATCACCAGCGGCGTCGCCTCCGCCACTCCGGGGACCGCCAGCGCCCGGAACCGCTGCCGCTCGTCAAGCAGCGAGGGATCCTCGAAGCATTTGGTGCCGACCGGCATGATCCACAGCTCGGCCGGGGAATGGTCGATCATGGTCGTGACCATCCGGCGGAAGCCGACATAGAGGCCCATCTGCACGGTCACCAGCACGATCGAGAAGATGATGCCGATGATGGTGGCAATGAATCGAAGCCTGTCATGGAACAGGTTTCGGGACGCAAGCCTGAACTGCAACGACATGAACGAAAAACCACCCGGAGGCCCCGGCGGCATTTCAGCCGGTTAGCGGGGATAAGTCCACGCTGCATCGCATGGCGCCGGCTGTGGCGCTTTGTCATTCGCTGCGGCCGTGGCGCGGGGGACACGGGGACGGGTCACATGCGGTGCTGCCCCTGCGAACGCATATGGGAGGCGACGGCGGTCCGCCATAACTGGTGTCGTCCCGGCGAACGTCGGGATCCATAACCATAGGGAGGTGTCGTTGCGCTCGGTATCGACCACGGCGTCCGACAGATGCATCACGCGGTATGGGTCCCGGCGCGAGGCCGGGACGACAGTTTGGGGTGGGAGACTGCGCGCCGGCTACTTTGCGCCGACCGCCTTCTTGCGCCAGGCGAGATGAACGGCACAGGTGCAGCCCACCGGATGGCTCGCGAGCTCGGCGGGTGCGGCGTCGTTGGCCGGAGCGGGCGAAGCGACGGCGCGCGCTGCCGCGTCCGCCTGCTGTCCACTCCTTGCCGGAATGTAGTTCAGGATCGGCGCCAGCCAGCGCTCGGCTTCGGCGACGGTCATGCCCTTGCGCGCGGCGTAGTCCTCGACCTGGTCGCGCTCGATCTTGCCGACGCCGAAATAGAAGCTCTCCGGCGAGGCGAAATAGAGGCCCGACACCGACGAGCCCGGCCACATCGCAAAGCTCTCGGTCAGCCGCACGCCGGCATTCTTCTCGGCGTCGAGCAGCTCGAACAAGGTCGCCTTCTCGGTGTGGTCGGGCTGCGCCGGATAGCCGGGCGCGGGACGGATGCCGTGATACTTCTCCAGGATCAGATCGTCCGGCGAGAGCGCCTCGTCCGGAGCGTAGGCCCAGAACTCGCGGCGGACGCGGGCATGCAGCCGCTCGGCGAAGGCCTCGGCGAGGCGGTCGGCCAGCGCCTTCACCAGGATCGAGGAGTAGTCGTCATTGGCATTCTTGAAGCGGTCGGCCACCGCGTCCTCGCCGAGACCGGTGGTGACGACGAAGCCGCCGACATAGTCCGGCACGCCGGAACCCACAGGCGCGATGAAGTCGGAGAGTGCGGTGTTGAAGCGACCCTCGCGCTTCTCGAGCTGCTGGCGCAGGGTGTGCAGGGTCGCGACCGCCGTGGTGCGGCTGTCGTCGGCATAGAGCACGATGTCGTCGCCGACCGCATTCGCCGGCCAGAAGCCGATCGCGGCGCGCGCCGTGAACCACTTCTCGGCGACGATGCGCTTCAGCATCTTCAGCGCGTCGTCATAGAGCGCCCGTGCGGCCTCGCCGACCTTGGCGTCGTCGAGAATCGCAGGGAAACGGCCGGCGAGCTCCCAGGTCTGGAAGAACGGCGTCCAGTCGATATAGGGCACCAGCTCGGCGAGGTCGTAATCAACGAAGGTCTTGACGCCGAGGAAGGTCGGCTTCACCGGCTTCGCCTTGGCGAAGTCGATCTTCGGCGCGTTGGCGCGGGCGTCCGCGAGCTTCAGCCGCTTCTTGTCGGCCTGGCCGCGCAGATGCGCAGCGGCGATCTTCTGATACTCGCTGCGAATCTCCGTGGCGTAGGTATCCTTGCGCTCCGGCGACAGCAGCGAGGAGGCGACGCCGACGGCGCGGCTGGCGTCGTTGACATGAACGACCGGGCCATTCCGGTAGTTCGGATCGATCTTGACCGCGGTGTGGACGCGGCTCGTCGTGGCGCCGCCGATCAGGAGCGGCACGTTCAGGCCCTGGCGCTCCATCTCGGTAGCGAGATAGGCCATCTCGTCGAGCGACGGCGTGATCAGGCCGGAGAGCCCGACGATGTCGGCGTTCTCGGCCTTGGCGGTCTCGATGATCTTGGCGGCGGGCACCATGACGCCGAGGTCGATGACCTCGAAATTGTTGCACTGGAGCACGATGCCGACGATGTTCTTGCCGATGTCGTGGACGTCGCCCTTGACGGTGGCGAGCACGATCTTGCCGGCGTTGGAGCGCTCGTTGGCGCGGCCCTTGTTGGCGGCCTTCTCCGCCTCCATGAACGGCATCAGATAGGCCACCGCCTGCTTCATCACGCGCGCGGACTTCACGACTTGCGGCAGGAACATCTTGCCGTCGCCGAAGAGGTCGCCGACCACGTTCATGCCGGCCATCAGCGGGCCTTCGATGACGTCGAGCGGCCGCGTCGAGGCGGCTCGGGCTTCCTCGGTGTCCTGCTCGATGAACTCGGTGATGCCGTGCACCAGCGCGTGGGAGAGCCGCTTGCCGACCGGCCATTCGCGCCAGGCGAGATCGGCCTCCTTGGTCTGCTTGCCCTGGCCACGGAATTTCTCGGCCAGCGCCAGCAGCCGCTCGGACGCGCCGGGGTCGCGGTTCAGCACCACGTCCTCGCACACCTGGCGCAGCTCGGGATCGATGTCGTCATAGACGATCATCTGGCCGGCATTGACGATGCCCATGTCCATGCCGGCCTTGATGGCGTGATACAGGAACACCGAGTGCATCGCCTCGCGCACCGGCTCATTGCCGCGGAACGAGAACGACAGATTCGAGACGCCGCCGGAAACGTGGGCATGCGGCAGGTTCTGCCGGATCCAACGTGTCGCTTCGATGAAGTCGACGCCGTAATTGTTGTGTTCCTCAAGTCCGGTCGCGATGGCGAAGATGTTGGGATCGAAGATGATGTCCTCAGGCGGGAAGCCGATCTGCTCGACCAGGATCTTGTAGGCGCGGGCGCAGATCTCGGTCTTGCGCTTGTAGGTGTCGGCTTGGCCGGTCTCGTCGAACGCCATCACGACGACGGCGGCGCCGTGGCGGCGCGCGATCTTCGCTTCATGGATGAACTTCTCCTCGCCTTCCTTCAGCGAGATCGAGTTCACCACCGGCTTGCCCTGCACGCATTTCAGGCCGGCCTCGATGACATGGAATTTCGAGGAGTCGACCATCACGGGCACGCGGGCGATGTCCGGCTCGGCAGCGACGAGGTTGAGGAAGGTCCGCATCGCGGCTTCCGAATCCAGCAGGCCCTCGTCCATATTGACGTCGATGACCTGGGCGCCGTTCTCGACCTGGTCGCGTGCGACCTGCAGTGCAGCCGTGTAGTCGCCGGCGGTGATCAGCTTGCGGAATTTGGCGGAGCCCGTGACGTTGGTGCGTTCGCCGACGTTGACGAACGGAATGGCGGGCGTCAGCTCGAACGGCTCCAGGCCCGACAGCCGCAGCCGCGGCGCGATCTCCGGCACGGCGCGCGGCTTGTGCGGGGCCACCGCGGCGGCGATCGCGGCGATATGGTCCGGCGTGGTGCCGCAGCAGCCGCCGACGATGTTGACGAGGCCGGCGCTCGCGAACTCGCCGATCAGCCGCGCCATATAGGCCGGCGTCTCGTCATACTGGCCGAACTCGTTGGGCAGGCCGGCGTTGGGATAGGCGCAGACCAGCGTGTCGGCGACACGGCCGATGTCGGCGACATGGGCGCGCAGATCCTCGGCGCCGAGCGCGCAGTTGAAGCCGATCGTCAGCGGCTTGGCATGACGCACCGAATTCCAGAACGCCTCCGGCATCTGGCCGGACAGCAGCCGGCCGGACTTGTCGGTGATGGTGCCGGAGATCATGACGGGCACGTCGATGCCGCGCTCCTCGGCGAGCTCAGCGATGGCATAGAGCGCCGCCTTGGCGTTGAGCGTGTCGAAGATGGTTTCGAGCAGCAGGATGTCGGCGCCGCCGTCCAGCAGCCCGCGCGCCTGCTCGCCATAGGCAAGCCTGAGATCGTCGAAGGTCACGGCGCGGTAGCCGGGATTGGACACGTCAGGCGAGATCGAGGCGGTGCGGTTGGTCGGGCCCATCGCGCCGGCGACGAAGCGCTGTTTGCCGTCCTCGGCCGCAACACGCGTGGCCGCATTGCGGGCGAGCCGGGCGCCCTCGCGGTTGAGCTCGTAGATGATGTCGGACAGGTCGTAGTCGGCCTGCGCGATCGATGTCGCCGAGAAGGTGTTGGTGGCGACGATGTCGGCCCCGGCGCGCAGATATTGCGCGTGGATGTCCTCGATCGCTTCGGGCTGGGTGAGGATCAAGAGATCGTTGTTGCCGCGGAGGTCGCGATGGAAGTCCTTGAACCGCTCGCTGCGGAACGCGGCCTCGTCGAGCTGCAGCGCCTGGATCATCGTGCCCATGGCGCCGTCGAGAATCAGGATGCGCTTAGCTGCAGCGGCAAGGAAGGCGGTACGCGCTGGGGATACGGGGACGAGCATCAGGCAGCAGCCTTGTTGGCGGACTTCGGACGGATGCCGAGCAGATGGCTGATCGCGAACACGAGGTCGGCGCGGTTCATGGTGTAGAAATGGAAGGTGTCGACGCCATGCTTGGCGAGCTTTTGCACCTGGCCCGCGGCGACGGTCGCCGCGACTAGCTTGCGGGTCTCTGGATCGTCGTCGAGACCGTCGAACTTCTCCGCGAGCCAGTGCGGCACCGTGGTGCCGGCGCGGGTGACGAACCCGCGCGCCTGCTTGAAATTGTGCATCGGCATGATCCCTGGCACGATCGGAATGTCGATGCCGCGGGCGCGGACGCGGTCGAGGTAGCGGAAGTAGAGGTCGTTGTCGAAGAACACCTGGGTGATGGCGCGGGTGGCGCCGGCGTCGACCTTGGCCTTGAGCATGTCGATGTCGGCGTCGAAGTCGCGGCTCTCGGGGTGCTTCTCCGGATAAGCGGAGACCGAGATCTCGATGTCGGGATGGCGCTTCTTGATGCCGGCGATCAGCTCGGGCGAGGTCTGGTAGCCGTCGGCACGGGTGGAGTAGGGCGTGCCGATGCCGCCGGGCGGATCGCCGCGAAGTGCTACGATGTGGCGGACGCCGACCTCATGATAGCGGTCGACGACCTCGTCGATCTCCCGGCGCGAGGCGCCGACGCAGGTGAGATGCGCCGCCGGCAGCAGCGCGGTCTCCTTCAGGATGCGCGCGATCGTGGCGTGGGTGCGCTCGCGGGTCGAGCCGCCGGCACCATAGGTCACCGAGACGAAGCTCGGCTCCAGCGGCGCGAGGCGCTTGATCGAGGCCCACAGCGTCCGGTCCATCTCCTCGGTCTTCGGCGGAAAGAACTCGAACGAGATCTTCGGCCTGGGAATCGCGGTGTGGCCGTCGGCGATGGCGGTGGCGAGGTCGGTCATGGCAACGCAGGTTCCGAATGGGGCGTAAATTTCAACTCAAGAGGGGCGTCCCCCTCGTGATGTGCCAAGATAAGGGAAGTGCGTCGCAAGTGACAGCCCACCGTAAATGGGATTTGGCCCACCGGGCTGCGGATATTGCTGTTTTTGTCGCTGAGCCTGGCTTGATTGTGGGCGAAGAAACATGAGTTATATCAAAGGGTATCTGTGTGTCCCGGACGGCTTTCGCTGAAATATCCAGTGGGAGATGCCAGATATCATCCTGTATACAGGCGGAATGTCCCAACTTCGTTGCGGTCGATCTCTGCATTCGCGGCAGGTCACGGTCGCGGTCGGCCCATTGTGGCGCGACGCGCAGGCATTAGGTTGGGCCAATGATCCCGCTTTCCGTCCTCGACCTCTCCGTCACCACCACGGCCACCAGGCCGTCGGTGGCGTTGCGCAACAGCATCGATCTGGCCCGCCATGTCGATCAGCTCGGCTACGTCCGCTATTGGCTGGCCGAGCATCACAGCCTGCCGTCGGTGGCGAGCCCGTCGCCCGACATCATGATCGGGCAGATCGCGGCGGTGACGCAGCACATCCGCGTCGGCTCCGGCGGCGTGATGCTGCCCAACCACGCGCCGCTGGTGGTCGCCGAGCGCTTCAAGATGCTGGAGGCGCTGTTTCCCGGCCGGATCGATCTCGGTCTGGGACGCGCGCCCGGCACCGACGGCACCACGGCCTATGCGCTGCGCAGCCGGCTCGACCGCCGCGAGGGCGACGACTTCCTGGAGCGGCTGCATGAGCTGATGCTGTGGGAGACCCGCGAGTTCCCTGCCGGTCATCCCTACAACAACGTCATCGCCATGCCCGACGATGCGCCGCTGCCGCCAATCTGGCTGCTCGGCTCCAGCGACTATTCCAGCGAGCTGTCGGCGCAACTCGGCATGGGGTTTGGCTTCGCGCATCATTTCGCCAGCCACGATGCCGTCGACGCGATGCGAACCTACCGCGCGCATTTTACGCCGTCGCGCTGGCGCTCGCAGCCGCATGCGATCCTGGCGGTCGCGGTGGTCACGGCCGAGACCGACGCCGAGGCTGAGCGGCTGGCGTCGTCGATGGACCTCAACCGCCTGCGGCGCGACCGCGGCCAGTTCCTGCCGCTGCCGAGCCCCGAGGAGGCGGCGGCCACCATGTATACAGACGCGGACCGCGCCTCGATCGCACGCAACCGGTCGCGGCTGTTCGTGGGTAGCCCGGCGACGGTGCGAGCCAAGCTCGATCCGATGATCGCGGCAAGCCAGGCCGACGAGCTGATGGTGATCACCGCGACCTTCGACCACGACGCCCGCAAGCGCTCCTACAGCCTGCTCGCCGACGCCTTCGGCCTGGAGCGGAAGGCGGCGGCGTGAGCATCGACCGCGCGTCGCTGGTCTCACCACGTGATCAGGGGCGAGCGATGCAGGAAGCTGTCGTCGCTCACCTGATCCAGGACGAAGCGCGCGACGTCGGCCCGCGCGATCGTGCCGCCATGAAAGTCGGTGAGATCCGTCAGCGCGCGCACTGTGTGTCCGCCCGGCTTGTCGTTCAGCACCGAGGGACGAACGACCACCCAGTCGAGCCCGCTATTGCCGATGATCGCCTCCTGCCGATTCTTATCGGCGTAGACCTTGCGCAGCAGCAGCGGAAAGATCAGCCGGTCGAACAGAAAGCCGCCGTGCCCGGCGCTGTCGCCGGCGCCAATTCCCGTGATGGCAACCAGCCGCGAGACGCGCTCAGCCCGCATTGCGTCGAGCAGCGAGCGCGTCACGGTCGAGAGCAGCGTCACCTCCCGGAATGGACCGGCCGGCGTGCCCAAGGCACTGATGACGGCGTCCTGACCCTTCAGCGCCTTCCGCAACGTCGCTTCGTCACGGGCGTCACCGACGATCAGATGCGCGCCTTGCAGATCGCCGGCCTTCCCCGGCGAGCGCACCAGCGCGGTGACATTGTCGCCGCGCGCCAGCGCCTCGCGCACGATCAGCCGGCCGGTGCCGCCGGTCGCGCCGAGAACCAGGATGTTCGGCTTCGCGCCATTGGCGCTATCGCGTGTGGAATGAGTCATGATGACCTCCTGAGACTTGGCATGGGACGCGTCCGCGGAGGCGCCCCACAGTTTGGCTTTGGTGGATGATCAGGGCTTGTTGCCGTCAGGCGGCGGTCGCGATGTCAGCGACGAAGTCGCGATAGGAGCGCAGGGGACGACCCAGCAGCGCCGTCAGGTGCGCGACGTCGCCGGCCTCAGGCACCATGCCGTCGGTGAGGAAGCGCTCGGCCATCAGCCGCATGTCGAACGCCATCCAGCTCGGCATGACCTGCCGGAGGTTGGTCTCGAACTGCGTGGTGTTGTCGCCGCCATAGGCGATCGTGCGGCCCAGCACATCAGACCAGATCGCCGCGGCATCAGCGCCGGTCAGCGTGTCCGGGCCGACCAGGTTGATCCGTGTCAGCGGCAGCGGCACGGCTGACTGCTCGCGGCGGATCAGCTCGATCGCTGCGATCTCGCCGATGTCGCTGACGTCGATCATGGCAAGGCCCTTGGCTCCGATCGGCATCGGGTAGATGCCGTAGCCGAGCACGACATCCTTGATCGTGAGATCGTTGGACATGAAGTAGGCCGGGCGGAGGATGGTGGCGTTCAGGCCCATCTGCTCGATCATCCGCTCGACGGCGAACTTGCCGGCGAAGTGCGGCACGTTGACGTAGACGTCGCTGTGGATCACCGAGAGATAGACGATCCGCGCGATGCCGGCCTCGCGGGCGACGTTGAGTGCGATCAGTGCCTGGGTGAATTCATCGGGCGCGACGGCGTTCAGCAGGAACAAGGTCGAGACGCCCGAAAAGGCAGAGCGCAGCGAATCGATGTCGAGCAGGTCGCCCTGCGCGACCGCGACGCCCGCCGGAAACCTCGCCTTGGCAGGATCGCGGACGAGGGCACGGACGTCGGCGCCGCGCTTGACGAGCTGGTCGACGACGTGACGGCCGACGGTTCCAGTGGCGCCGGTGACGAGGATGGTCACGGGATCACTCCGGGTTGGTTGTTGAGACACCCCGAAAATAGCGATCCATATGCGAGCCAATAGACGCTATAAATGGACATGTCGTCTCATTGGTGGAACAGATGGATCTGCTGGCGCTCGCCGATTTCACACTGGTCGCCCGTCACGGCGGCTTTGGCCGCGCCGCCCGCGCCAGCGGTCGCCCCAAGGCGACGCTGTCGCGCCGGGTCGCCGAGCTGGAGGCGAACCTCGACATCAGGCTGATCGAGCGCGGCGGGCGCGCGCTGAAGCTGACCGAGGAGGGACGGGCGCTGTTCGAGCGGGCGGGCGCTCTGCTCACCGAGCTCGACGAGACCGTGGCTGCGATCTCCTCGGGCGGCGACACGCCGCGCGGCCGCCTGCGGATCAGCGCGCCGCTGCTGTTCTCGCAAACCGCGATGGGCAAGCTCGCCGCGTCGTTCGCGCTTCGATATCCTGAGGTCCGGCTCGACGTGACGACCGACGACCGGGCCGTCGACATGGTCGAGGAGGGCTATGATCTGGTGATCCGGGTCAATCCCGATCCCGATGACAGCCTGGTCGGGCGCATCTTCCTGCGCGACCAGATGGTGGTCGTGGCGAGCCCAGCCCTGACGAGGCCGGCGGACGGCGCGCGCGTTCCTGCTGTCGTTCGCAGCACCGAGCAGATCGCAGCGTGGGACGTCACGACTGCAACGGGACGATCGCGCATCGCGATCGATCCGATCCTGCGGCTGTCATCGCTGATCATGGTGCGCGATGCGGTCCGTGCCGGGGTCGGCGCCGCATGCCTGCCGCTCTCGCTCGCCAGCCACGACCTCGCTGCAGGCCGGCTCGTGCAGTGGGCGGATCTCGACGCGCCAGCGGTTGCGCTGTGGGCGCTGTATCCGTCGCGGCGGTTGTTGAGCGCGCGCGTCTCCGCCTTTCTCGACCATCTGAAGCAGGCGTTCCCGATGGGAACGCCGGCCGAGCTGGCGGCCTATCTGGAGCTGCGAGATGACGGTCCGATCACTCCATCCGCTCGCTGAATGTCGCGCGGAACGGGTGCGCCGGATAGACGCCGACGATGCGCAGCTCGCGGGAGAAGAACTTCAGCTCCTCCAGCGCGAAAGCGAGGCCCTTGTCGTTCGGGTGGCCGTCGACATCGGCATAGAATTGCGTGGCGAAGAAGTTGCCGTCGACCATGTAGCTTTCGAGCTTGGTCATGTTGACGCCGTTGGTGGCGAAGCCGCCGAGCGCCTTGTAGAGCGCAGCCGGCAGGTTGCGCACGCGGAACACGAAGCTCGTGACCAGCGGCCCGGAATTCTGCTCCGCCCACTGCTCCTGGCGCGCCAGCACGACGAAGCGGGTGGTGTTGTGGGCTTCGTCCTCGATGTCCTCGGCGAGGATGTCGAGGCCGTAGATCTCGGCTGCCAGCCGCGAGGCGATCGCCGCGACGCTCCTGTCGCCGCGCTGGGAGACGTCCCGCGCGCTGCCCGCGGTGTCGCCGGCCACGATCGGCCGGACGCCGAGCTGGCGGATGATGCGGCGGCACTGGCCGAGCGCGTGAACGTGGCTTTCGACGGTCTTGATGTCGGCGAGCTTGGTGCCCTTCAGCGCCATCAACTGGTGGCGGACCGGCAGGAACCACTCGCCGATGATGTAGAGGCCGGAGGCCGGCAGCAGATGGTGGATGTCGGCGACGCGGCCGGCGACCGAGTTCTCGATCGGAATCATGCCGAGATCGGCCTCGCCGGAGGAGATCGCGCTCAGCGCGTCCTCGAAGGTCGCGCAGGGCATGGCCTCGGCGGTCGGATAGGCCTCGGAGATGGCGATGTGGGAATTGGCTCCCGGCTCGCCCTGGAATGCGATTTTCAAGATCTTGCTCATGTGGGGCCTTGTAGCAGCTTAGGTCTTGGACAGCAGCCGGCGTGCGGTTTCGAGATCGGCCGGGGTGTCGACGCCGCGGGGCACGGCGTCGACGACCATCACGTCGATGCGCATGCCGGCTTCCAGCGCCCGCAGCTGTTCCAGCTTCTCCTGCTGCTCCAGCGGCGACGGCGGCAGGCTGACGAAGCGCTCCAGCGCCGCCCGGCGGTAGGCGTAGAGGCCGATATGATGGTAGCGCGGTCCGTCGCCATGCGGCGCCGTGGCCCGGGTGAAGTACAGCGCGCGCATGCGCCGCCCGCCGAGAGGCGACCCGACCGCCTTGACGACGTTCGGATTGAGGCTCTCCTCCTCGGTGTGGATCTGCGCGGCAAGGGTCGCGATGTCGACGGCGGGATCCTCGAGCGGGGGCAGCACGTCGCTGATGTTCTGCGGGTCGATGGTCGGGAAGTCGCCCTGCAGATTGACCACGATCTCCGCCTCGCGGGCCGGGTCGAGCTTGCACATGGCCTCGTAGATGCGGTCTGACCCGGAGGGATGATCCGGCCTGGTCATCACCACCTCGCCGCCCGCCGCGGCGACGGCCGCGGCGATTTCGGGCGTGTCGGTTGCCACGGCCACCCGGCCGATCGCGGCCTCCTGCGCGCGCCGGAGCACCTGCACGATCATCGGCTGGCCGGCGATGTCGAGCAGCGGCTTGCCCGGCAGGCGGGTCGACGCCATGCGGGCGGGAATCAGCACGAGAATTCGGGATTTGGTCATCCGGGAACGGCAGGTCGGAGCCGGTCGCAACAGCGCGAGCCGGACTGGATGGGGACAGCAGAAGCGGCCCGCTTATACGGGTTGCCAGAGCACGGGCAAACCGATATCTCACTTCTGCCGCAGGGGGAGGCGCGACGGCTCGATTCCGCTCGATGCCTTGACGAGTCCTTATCTCGACTCCTGGGGCGATTCGCGGTCGCGGCCTCGCGGCCTCCGACAGAACAATGAAATCCGCCCTCGGAGCCTGATTCCAAGATGGACTCCTTCGAACTGAACAAAATCATCGGCGCCGTGCTGGCTGCCTGTCTGGTCGTGCTGGTCACGAGCTTCTCCGCTGGCGCGATCTTCGCGCCGAAAATGCCGGAGAAGCCGGGTTTTGAGATCGCCGTGAAGGAGGCCGAGGGCGCCGCCAAGGGTGGCGCGGCGCCGGCCGCGGCCGAGCCGATCGAGAAGCTGCTGCAGACCGCCTCGGTCGAGAAGGGCGCTGCCGCCGCCAAGAAGTGCGCGGCCTGCCACACCTTCGCGAAGGGCGAGAAGAACGGCGTCGGTCCCAACCTCTACGGCATCGTCGGCGACAAGATTGGCGAAGGCCGCGGCTTCAACTTCTCGGCGGCGATGAAGGCCAAGGGCGGCACCTGGACGATCGACGACCTCAACAAGTTCATCGCCAATCCGAAGGGCTACATCCCGGGCACCGCGATGGGCTTCGCCGGCATCCAGAAGGACTCGGAGCGGGCCGACGTGCTGGCCTATCTGAACTCGCTGGCCGACAGCCCGGCGCCGCTGCCCACCGCAGCCAAGTGATCGGCTGCTGACCCACCAGTTTTCGACGGCCGGGCCCCAAGCCCGGCCGTTTTGCTTTGCGGGGCGAATTTCGCCGCATTTGGGACCTTTGGTCGCATCCACCTCGTTCACAACCCGGTATCATGAGGAAAAAGCAAGGTTATTGGTCGAAACCTTGCCGTATATTGGTCCCCTGAATGGAACGGGTTCGCGGGCCGGAGCACCTCGCTGAGGCCGGCGAAACCTGCCCTTGCGAATTGGGTTACGATCAGACGTTGGATCTGGGAGCAGCAGCGGCCACGGCTACCACCTGCTTCAAGCGGTCTTATTCAGAGGAAGTCTCATTTGACGATTACCCGACGACAGCTCCTGCAGAGCAGCGTGCTCGCTGCGATGACCCCGGCGCTCGGCACGGCGGCCAGCCTCGCCCCTCTCGACGCCGCCCGGGCGCAGGGCGGTGAAGATCCAGCTTGGCGTCATGCGCTATCACTGTTTGGGGATGTCAAATATCCGGTGGACTTCAAACGTTACGACTACGTCAACCCCGATGCGCCCAGGGGAGGACAGGTCCGTTTCAGCCCGGCCGGTACGTTCGACAACTTCAATCCCGTCGTTGCCGGCGTTAAGGGAGCGCTGGGGGTCGGGATTTCTTATGTCTACGAGACGCTCACGACGGGTTCTCTCGACGAGGCGTCGACCGAGTATGGACTGCTGGCTGAAAGCGTGAAGCATCCGTCTGATTATTCCTGGGTCATCTATCGCCTGAGGCCCGAAGCCAGATGGCACGATGGCGTTCCGGTCACGCCGGCCGATGTGATCTTCTCGCTCGATGCGTTCAAGAAGAACCATCCGCGCTACAGCGCTTATTATCAGCATGTCGTGCGCGCCGAGGTGGTCGGCGAGCGCGACATCAAGTTCACCTTCGATGGGCCGGGCAATCGCGAACTGCCTCAGATCGTTGGCCAGCTGATGGTGCTTCCGAAGCATTGGTGGGAGGGCACCGACGCGCAGGGACGCAAGCGCGACATCGCCGCGACCACGCTGGAGGTCCCGCTCGGCTCAGGACCCTACCGGATCAAGGAGTTCGTCGCCGGGCGCACGATCGTTCTGCAGCGAGTGAACGACTGCTGGGCTCGCAACCTCAATGTCAATGTCGGCCGCTACAATTTCGATGAGCTGCGCTTCGACTATGTGCGCGATAGCCTGGTCGCGCTCGAAGCCTTCAAGGGCGATCAGTCCGATTGGCGCACCGAGAACTCGGCGAAGAACTGGGCAACCGCGTATGATTTCCCTGCGCGCAAGGACCAGCGCGTCGTGATCGAGGAGTTTCCCAATCGCAGCTCCGGCGTGATGCAGGCATTCGTGCCGAACAGCCGACGTGATCTGTTCAAGGACGCCCGGGTGAGGCGCGCGCTGAATTTCGCATTCGACTATGAGGAGATGAACAAGCAGCTCTTCTATGGTCAGTACAAGCGTATCTCTAGCTATTTCGATGGCACCGAGCTGGCGTCGTCCGGGCTGCCCCAGGACATGGAGCTCGAGATCCTTGAGAGCGTCCGCGCGGAAGTTCCGGCCGAATTGTTCACGGCGGAGTACACCAATCCTGTCGGCGGCAGCACCGAAGCGGTGCGTCGCAACCTGCTTGAAGCGCAGAGGCTGATGAAGGAAGCAGGCTACGAAGTTCGTGATCGCAAGCTCGTCAACGCGACCAGCGGCGCGCCAGCCACCATCGAGCTGCTCGCCGACGCCGATGATCCGGCCTTCGAGCGGGTGGCGTTGTTCTACAAGCCATCACTCGAGCGGGTTGGCTTTACCGTGATTGTCCGCAAGGTGGATTCGGTTCAGTTCGAGAACCGTATTCGCAATTGGGATTTTGACATGGTCGTGCATTCCTGGCCAGAGTCGCTTTCGCCCGGCAACGAACAACGCGAGTTCTGGGGATCGAAAGCTGCCTCGATGGTCGGATCGCAGAACTTAGCAGGAATCCAGAACCCAGCGATCGACAAGTTGATCGATCGGGTCATCTTTGCCAAGAGCCGTGATGAACTGGTCGCGGCCACGCGCGCGCTGGATCGCGTGCTGCTGTGGAACCATTATGTCGTGCCGCAATGGAATTATCCGAAGCAGCGGACAGCGCGATGGGACCGTTTCTCTCGCCCCGAAAAGCTGCCGAAATATGGGATGGCGAGTTTTCCCGACATCTGGTGGTACGACGCCGACAAGGCTGCCAAGGTGAAGCGCTCTTGAGCACGCTCCATCACCTGTCGCGCCGCGGCGTGCTCGGGCTTGGGTTCGGCGCGCTCAGCGTCCCCCTCCTGAAGCCGGCCATGGCTGCGGAGTTCGGCGCAGACTCGCACGGCACGTCGGCGTTCGGAGACCTGAAATACCCGGCCGATTTCCACCATTTCGATTACGTCAATCCGGATGCGCCGAAGGGCGGGCTGTTCTCGCTGATCCCGTCGGTGCGCGCCTACAACCAGTCCTATCAGACCTTCAACTCGTTCAATGCCTACGTCCTGAAAGGTGAGGGCGCGCAGGGCATGGACATGACGTTCGCGTCGCTGATGGTGCGCGCCAGCGACGAGCCGGATGCGGTCTATGGCCTGGTCGCGAAGTCGGTCGCGATCTCGCCGGACAAGCTGACCTATCGCTTCACGCT
The DNA here is from genome assembly GCF_032381555.1 of Bradyrhizobium sp. SZCCHNPS1003. Lineage (NCBI taxonomy): Bacteria > Pseudomonadati > Pseudomonadota > Alphaproteobacteria > Hyphomicrobiales > Nitrobacteraceae > Bradyrhizobium > Bradyrhizobium sp. SZCCHNPS1003. The sequence continues at coordinate 198,121 of NZ_JAUHIU010000013.1, read as the reverse complement.
GCGTCCCGAGGCGCGCTTTCACGACGGGTCCAAGATCACGGCCCACGACGTCGCCTTCTCGCTGAATACCTTGAAGGAGAAGGGCCATCCGCTGATCGTCGTGCAGTTGCGCGACTTCGTGAAGGCCGAGGCGCTCGACGATGCGACGGTCGTGGTGAGCTTCGTCGAGAAGCGCGCGCGCGATGTGCCGCTCTATGTCGTGACCCTGCCGATCTTCTCGAAGGCCTGGTACGCCAATCGCGCGTTCGACGAGGGGCCGCTGGATGTGCCGCTCGGCTCGGGGCCGTACAAGGTCGGCAAATACGAGATCAACCGCTATGTCGAGTTCGAGCGCGTCAAGGACTGGTGGGCGGCCGACCTGCCGGTCAGCCGCGGCATGTATAATTTCGACATCGTGCGCTACGAGTTCTATCGCGACCGCGACGTCGCCTTCGAGGGCTTCACGGCCAAGAGCTATCTGTTCCGCGAGGAGTTCACCGCGCGCATCTGGGCGACGCGCTACGACTTCCCGGCGATCAAGGACGGCCGCGTCAAGCGCGAACTGCTGCCGGACGAGACGCCGTCGGGTGGGCAGGGCTGGTTCATCAACACCCGCCGCGACAAGTTTCGGGATCCGCGCGTCCGCCAGGCGCTGACCTACGCGTTCGATTTCGAATGGACCAACAAGACCATCATGTACGGCGCCTATGCGCGCACCGTGTCGCCGTTCCAGAATTCCGACATGGTCGCGGTCGGACCGCCCTCGCCCGAGGAGCTGAAGCTGCTCGAGCCGTTCCGCGGCCAGGTGCCTGACGATGTGTTCGGCGAGCCGTTCGTGCCGCCGGTCTCGGACGGCTCCGGCCAGGATCGCGCGCTGCTGCGCAAGGCCATGCAGCTCTTGCAGCAGGCCGGCCTGCCGGTCAAGGACGGCAAGCGGCTGCTGCCGTCCGGGGAGGTGTTCGCGATCGAGTTCCTGATCGACGAGGTCTCGTTCAAGCCGCACCACGGCACCCTGATCAAGAACCTGCAGACGCTCGGCATCGACGCCGAGTTGCGCATCGTCGACGCCGTGCAATATCGCGCGCGGGTCGAGGACTTCGACTTCGACATCGCCATTCAACGCATGTCGATGTCGCCGACCCCCGGCGACGGCCTCAGGGCTTATTTCACCTCGGACACGGCCAAAACCAAGGGCTCCTACAATCTCGCAGGGATCAGCAATCCCGCGATCGACGCGCTGGTCGCCAAGGCGATCGCCGCGGAGAGCCGCAGCGAGCTGACCTTGGCCTGCCGGGCGCTCGATCGCGTGTTCCGCGCCGGCCACTACTGGATACCGCAATGGTATCGCCAGACCCACCCGATCGCCTATTGGGATCAGTTCAATCACCCGCCGAAGCCGCCGAAATACGCCTCGGGCGTCGGCGCTCCCGACATCTGGTGGTACGATGCCGCCAAGGCCGCAAAGCTGGAGCAGGCGAAGTAGTTCATGGCCGCCTATATTGCCCGTCGCATCTTGCTGATGCTCCCGACCCTGCTCGGGATCCTCTTCATCTCCTTCGTCGTGGTGCAGTTCGCGCCGGGCGGTCCGGTGGAGCGCGTCATCGCGCAATTGACCGGCGCCGACACCGGCGGCACCTCGCGGATTTCAGGCGGCAGCGGTTCGGATTTCGGCGCGCGTCCGCCGGGACAGGTCGGATCCGGCGGCGAGCTGAACTCGAAATATCGCGGCGCGCAGGGGCTCGATCCCGCCTTCATCAAGCAGCTCGAAAAGCAGTTCGGCTTCGACAAGCCGGCGCCGGAGCGGTTCGCGCTGATGGTCTGGAACTTCGCGCGCTTCGATTTCGGCAAGAGCTATTTCCGCGACACCAGCGTGCTGCAGCTCATCAAGGAGAAGCTGCCGGTGTCGATGTCGCTCGGCCTCTGGATGACCTTGCTGACCTATCTGATCTCGATTCCCCTGGGGATTCGCAAGGCGGTCCAGGACGGCTCGCGCTTCGACGTCTGGACCTCCGCCGTGATCATCGTCGGCTATGCCATTCCGGGCTTTCTGTTCGCGATCCTTCTGATCATCCTGTTCGCCGGCGGCTCGTTCCTCAACATCTTCCCGCTGCGCGGGCTGACCTCGGATGGCTGGTCGGACTTCCCGTGGTACTGGAAGATCATCGACTATTTCTGGCATCTCACTTTGCCGCTGGTGTCGATGGCGCTCGGCGCCTTCGCGACGATGACGCTGCTGACCAAGAACTCCTTCCTCGACGAGATCCGCAAGCAATATGTCATGACTGCGCGCGCCAAGGGCTGCAGCGAGAACCAGGTGCTGTACGGCCACGTCTTCCGTAACGCCATGCTGATCGTGATCGCCGGCTTTCCCGGCACCTTCATCCACGCGTTCTTTTCCGGCTCGCTGCTGATCGAGACGATCTTCTCGCTGGATGGGCTCGGCCTGCTCTCGTTCGAGAGCATTCTCAATCGTGATTATCCCGTCGTGTTCGGCAATCTCTTCATCTTTTCGCTGCTCGGCCTCGCCATCAACCTGGTCTCGGATCTGACCTACATGTGGATCGATCCGCGGATCGACTTCGAGGCGCGGGAGGTCTGATGACGATCACGGCCCCCCCTCCGGTCGAGACCACGACGCAGGCTCCGCTCGGCGAGGCTGTACCGCCGACGCGGCATCGTTTCCGGCCGTCGCCGCTGAATCAGCGCCGCTGGCAGAACTTCAAGGCCAACCGTCGCGGCTACTGGTCGCTGTGGCTGTTTCTGTTTCTGTTCATCGTCTCGCTGTTCGCCGAGCTGATCGCCAACGACCGGCCGTTCCTGATCAAGTTCGACGGCCACCTTTACTTCCCGGCGTTCGTCACCTATCCGGAAACGGCATTCGGCGGCGACTTCGAGACCGCCGCGGACTATCGTGATCCGTATTTGCAGAAGCTGATCGCCGACAAGGGCGGCACGACGATCTGGCCGCTGGTCCGCTACTCCTACGCCACGCACAATCTCGATCTGCCGACGCCGGCGCCATCGCCGCCGACCTGGATGCTGACGGAGGCACAGTGCAAACCCGTGGTCGAGAAAAAGGGGCTGAAGAGCTGCCGGGATCTCGAATACAACTGGCTCGGCACCGACGACCAGGGCCGCGACGTCGTCGCACGGCTGATCTACGGCTTCCGCATCTCGGTGTTGTTCGGCCTGTCGCTGACGTTCTTCTCCTCGATCATCGGCATCGCCGCCGGCGGCGTGCAGGGCTATTTCGGCGGCTGGGTCGATCTTCTGTTCCAGCGCTTCATCGAGATCTGGAACGCCATTCCCTATCTCTATCTGCTCCTGATCCTGTCCGCGGTGCTGGTGCCCGGCTTCTTCACGCTGCTCGGGATCATGCTGCTGTTCTCATGGGTCTCGCTGGTCGGCCTGGTGCGGGCTGAATTCCTGCGCGGCCGCAATTTCGAGTACATCCAGGCGGCGCGCGCGCTCGGCGTCTCCAATGCCGTCATCATGGTCCGCCATCTCCTGCCGAACGCGATGGTCGCAACCATGACGTTCCTGCCCTTCATCGTGTCGAGCTCGGTGATGACCTTGACCGCGCTCGACTTCCTCGGCTTCGGCCTGCCGCCGGGATCGCCGTCGCTGGGCGAGATGCTGTCGCAGGCCAAGTCCAACGTGCAGGCGCCGTGGCTCGGTCTCACCGGCTTCTTCTCCGTCGCGATCATGCTGTCGCTGCTGATCTTCATCGGCGAGGCCGTGCGCGACGCGTTCGATCCGCGCAAGACGTTCAGGTGACCGACATGGATGCGATCAGCCAGCCGCTGCTCTCGGTCAGCGATCTCTCGGTGGCCTTTCATCAGCAGGGCCGCCTGTCGACCGCCGTCGACCATGTCTCGTTCGAGATCAAGCGCGGCGAGTGCGTCGCCCTGGTCGGCGAGTCCGGCTCGGGCAAGTCGGTCAGCGCGCTGTCGGTGCTGAAGCTGCTGCCCTATCCGGTCGCCTCGCATCCGTCGGGCAGCATCCATTTCAAGGGCCGCGATCTCCTGCCGTTGTCCGAACGCGAGATGCGCGAGATCCGCGGCAGCGACATCTCCATCATCTTCCAGGAGCCGATGACCTCGCTCAATCCGCTGCACACGATCGAGCGGCAGATCGGCGAGATCCTGCAACTGCATCGGCCGATCTCGAACAGTGCGGCGCGGACGCGCACGCTCGAGCTCTTGACCCAGGTCGGCATTCCCGAGCCGGAGACGCGGCTCGGCAGCTATCCGCATCAGCTCTCCGGCGGCCAGCGCCAGCGCGTGATGATCGCGATGGCGCTCGCCAACGAGCCGGCTCTGCTGATCGCCGACGAGCCGACCACCGCGCTCGACGTCACCGTGCAGGCGCAGATCCTGGCGCTGCTCGCCGATATCCGGGCACGCCTCGGCATGAGCCTTCTGTTCATCACCCACGATCTCGGCATCGTCCGCCGCATCGCCGATCGGGTCTGCGTCATGAACGGCGGCAAGATCGTCGAGCAGGGCCCGGTCGAGCAGGTGTTCACCGCGCCGGCTCATCCCTACACCAAGGCGCTGCTCGCCGCCGAGCCGAAGCCGGACCCGGCGCCGCCGCGACCCGATTCGCCGGTGGTCATGCAGGCCAAGGATCTCAAGGTCTGGTTTCCGATCAAGCGCGGCTTCTTTCGCTCGACCGTCGGTCACATCAAGGCCGTGGACGGCGTCAGCCTTGCCGTGCGCAAGGGCGAGACGCTCGGCGTCGTCGGGGAATCCGGCTCGGGCAAGACCACGCTCGGGCTGGCGCTGCTGCGGCTGATTTCCTCCGACGGCCTCATCGTCTTCCTCGGCAAGGAGCTGCAGGGGCTGTCCTTCAAGGAGGTCCGCCCGTTCCGCCGCGACATGCAGATCGTGTTTCAGGATCCGTTCGGCGCCTTGAGCCCGCGCATGTCGGTCGGCGACATCATCGCCGAGGGACTGAGCGTGCATCAGCCGAAACTGACGGATGAGGAGCGCGAGGCCAAGGTCGTCAAGGCGCTCAAGGAGGTCGGGCTCGATCCGGAGACGCGCTTCCGCTATCCGCACGAATTCTCCGGCGGCCAGCGCCAGCGCATCTCGGTGGCCCGCGCGGTCGTGCTCGAGCCGAGCTTCGTCGTGCTGGACGAGCCGACCTCGGCGCTCGACATGCTGTTCCAGTCGCAGATGGTCGATCTCCTGCGCGATCTGCAGCGCAAGCGCGAGCTGACCTACATGTTCATCTCGCACGATCTGCGCGTGGTCGCCGCCCTCGCCTCCCATCTGATCGTGATGCGCAACGGCAAGGTCGTGGAGGAGGGGCCGGCGGTCGAGCTGTTCAAGGCGCCGAAGACCGACTACACCCTCGCGCTGTTCGCAGCGGCTTTCAGGAACGAGACGGCGGGGAATGGGACGGCGACGAGCTAGATGTCGCTTGTCGGCAGCCACTCTGCTGCGACTGATGGCGCGAATCCGGAGAGCGTGCCGTGACTGATGCTCCAGGACGTCCAGAATGGATTTCTGGAACCACGCATAAGGATTGGCTGCGTGACGGCTATCGCGTCACCGAAGAACAATGGGCTGATCTCGATTGGAATCGCGCCTGGGTCGATATGGGTCCGTCGCCGGCAGGCAACCTCAGCCCCTACTGGCACGTCCCGCTCAAGAGCGGAGAGACCGTGCACCGGCTCTATCCGAGGCTCCTGCCGCATCAGTCCTGCCCACCATGCGCGGTTTCCTCCTTTGGAGGCTTTCGGACGCCGGCCGCCCGAATATGCCGCGCCGTCAATCATGCTGCCGGCATCCGAAACCCTTCACAGCAGCGGACTCGCGCGCTGCACAAATCGAGACCTCGGGCGTCGATGCATATCTTCGCTATCGGAGCGTACTACTGGCGAGCCTGCTGAATTCTGGCCTTCAGCGTGGCAAGTCCGACCGCGCCAACAATGACATTGCCGCCGATGACATAGCTCGGCGTCCCGTTCAATCCCAATTTCTGCGCAAGATCGCCGCTCTCATCGAGGCTTTGGCGCACCTCCACGCTGTCCATGTCCTTTTCAAGCTGAGCAACGTCGAGACCGATCGTCTGCGCGATGGCCAACGCGCGCGCCTTGTCGGCGGGTCCGCTGCTTTGGAGAAGCCGCTGATGAAAGTCGAGGTATTTCGCGCCCGTCGGGTCTTGCATGCGTACCGCTACCGCGACGCGCGCCGCCTCCAGCGAACCGGGGCCGAGGATCGGAAATTCCTTGAGCACGATCTTGAGCTTGGGGTCGCTCTTCAACAATTCGAGTATATCGCCGAGCGCACGCTTGCAGTAGCCGCAGCTGTAATCGAAGAACTCGACCAGGGTGACATCACCCAGCGGGTTGCCGAGCGTGACCTGGTGCGCTGACGCGAACAAGGCCGGCGCATTTTGCTTGACCAGTGCAGTCTTGTCGGAACCGGGCGCTGCCGCCGGCGTCGCGGCTTGCCGCTTCTTGATCAGGTCGGAGATGGCCTGTTGCACGGCCTCGGGGTGCTTGGCGAGGTAGTCCTTCACGACCTGCTCGATTTCTTCGGGATGGGCCGCTATATAGTCCTTGACGATCGCCTCGATGTCGCTGCGCGAACTCTCCGCTCGGCCGGGCTGCACGCAAAGCAAAGACAGCGTGAAGACGGCAGCCGCCGTGGCAACGCTACGGATCAAATTGGTCATCGGTCATCCTCCATATGGCTGCCGACTTCCGCAGTTGGCGTGCAGTAATGATTTGCGAATTCGTGTCCTCGTGCATCGCTGCTTCCTTCATCGTCGCGGCATCATCATGCCGGGCGGGGGGACCGGTCTGAACCCCGGCATGCGCGGCGCAAATCGGCCGGCCGGCCGGCAGCGCGCGCCAAGCGGCCCCGGAATCCAGCCGGGGGGGCAGACGATCGGGCGACCGACATCCGGCGCCCGCCGGTCCCGCGTCACCCCCGGTTTGCGTGCCACGCACACGCCGTTGGCATTGCGCCGCTCACCAGGCTGGCACGTCGTCGGCAGCTTCGGAATCACGGGGACGACCGTGGTGGACTTCTTCTCGATCTTCTTGGAGCACTGGCTTCGATCCTTTGGGTCGACCGGGGCCGCGCAGCACTCGCCGCTCGTCGTCAGATTCGCGGGCGCGCAGCATTTGCCATTCGCAGTCGGCAAGAAGCCCGAGGCGCAACACTGTGAAAGTCTCGGCAGCCAGTGCAGCGGTATGCATAGCGTGCCGTCGGGGCTCGCAATCTGGCCGGCCGGGCAGCACTGTCCCTTCGACGTCGCCTGGCTCTTGAGACAGCACTTGCCGGCGATCTTCACATAGCCGGGCGCACAGCAGCTGGGGCATTTCCAGTCCGGAATTTTCGGCTTCAACGGATCGCACACGCCGTTCACCACGGTCGTCCCGCAGCAAAGTTGTTGGCCAATCGGGCCGGAATAGATCTGGCTGTTCTCGCAGCATTCATTGTTCGGGCCGATCGCCGTCTGGTTGACGCCGCACATCGGCTTGGCGATATCAGTCGACGGATTGTTGTTCGAACAGATGCCCCGCGGCTGCAGGTCTTTGGGCGAGCAGCATTGGCCATTGACCAGAACATTGGGCGGGGCGCAGCTCGACGCGCAGCTCTTGGTCTTGATGATCCAGATCTGATTGGGCGGACAAACCGATCCGTCCGAACCGCAGACATGGGTCTTGCAGGTCTGCAGACCCGGCGGCTTCGGCATGCCGGCGGGAGGCGGCGCGCCGGCTGGACGCGGCGCAAGCCGTATCTGTGCGGCTTCCCTTGTACACGCGCGCAAGATGGCGATATCTCCCATGTGCCCGCGAGCTGATAGATCGGGCGGCGCGTCGGCATAGTCGATGAAGTAACTGAGCAGCGGTGGCTCATCGCCGCGGCGGATGCGCCAGATCGGATTCCCCTGCAGTCCGTCGATCGCAAGCGCGTCGTTCTGGCCGAGTTGAGCCACGAGCTTGGGATCGGTGGCGTGGCGCAATTGTTCGCCGGTGGTCCAGACGAAGCCGCCGCAGGAGGCCGGATTCATGGTACCGCCCATGTCGTAGCTGTAGCCGATCGCGACGCCGCCATTGCCATTGCGGAAACGTTCGGGGAATCCCACCGCATATTCGTCCGGCAAGGGCTGCCAGATCGGCTGCTTGATCTCAGTGACACCGATCAGCGTATAGCGCAGCACGCGGCCGATCGACGGCGCGGACAAGGCCTCGAAATCCTGCGCCCCGGTCGGCGCCGGCCGCTCGGCCAAAAACATCCGTCCCTCATCGTCGAAAGTAATCCTGGAGATCTCGGTGGGACCGGCGGCGGACGGCGCGACGACTTCGATTCTGGCGTCCGCACCGAACGAGCCGTTCGCGTTGAGCCCGACCGACCACACCCGCAAGCCCTCGGCGACCGCGTAGTAGAGCCGGCGGTCGCGAATGGCGAGGCCGAACACTCGCCGATCCGGTGCCGCGTAGCCCCAGGTCTCGGGCTGCGCGCTGTCGAATTGAGGATTCGTAATATCGACGCCTGGCCCGGCCGGCGCCGGCGTCGTCGGAAGTCCCGCGGCTGCGTTGCCGGCGACGCCGTGATCATAGACACCGAGGTCGACGCCGTTCGGGCCGAAGCGATGGATCAGCCCGGTCTCACGGTCGGCGACGAACAGAGACTTGGTCGCCGGATCATAGGCCAATCCCCCGAGCGCCGCGCCCGAATTGGCCTTGTCGCCCGTGGTGACATTCGCGAACAGCGTCACCGCGCCGGTGGCGCCATTGATCTTCCAGATCGATCCCGGACCGCCGCCCGGACCCCATTGTGCCGGCATGAAGGTCGCGCCGCTAGTCCCGAGCCTGACATGTTGCGGTCGACCTTCAGGTCCCGGCGCGACGATCGAGAGACCATAGGCGGATGTCGCCGCGACGTAAATGTTGGCGGGGGAACTGTCGTCCAGAGCGACGCCAAACACCTGCCCGATCGACTTCGCGCTGACGGTGAACGGCTTCGGCGCACCGACCAATTGCGCCTGGGGCGGACCGCCCATGCGTCTTAGATCGACGATGCGCAGCGACGGCCCTCCAGGATCGATGATGGTCCGAACGTCGGGATCCTGACCGGGCTCGATCTCGAACGGGCGAATAGCCCCGGAGAATCCGGTGACTGCAGCATCGCCGGGGGTGTAAACGCCGGGCGGCGTTTGCGCCGACGCGGGCCCCCCGAGTGCAAGAGGCAGGATCAGCAGCCAGGCGAGGCGCCGCATCGCACGGACGGCGGCTGTCAAGGACGTCTGTCGGCCAAGCTCAATCATGTCGGTCCGCCTCATTTCGGCTGCTTGGGCCGCGGCTCGCAGGAGCCGGTCTTGACGTTGGGCACGGTGTCCGGCGGGCAACATTCTCCACAATTGGTCATCTGCGCGGGATTGCAGCAGCTCCCGTCAAAGGCCATTCCCTGGCTCTTGTCGGAGCAGGGCGTGACACAGGGACTGTTCTTGTCGCCGCCGAGTCTTGTCTGTCCGGCCGGGCAGGCCGCGGGCGGACACATGCCGTAGGGCGCAAAGCCGAAGACCGCCACCTGGTTGGTGTCGTCGCACAGGCACTCGGAGAGCCCGTCCGACTTCAACGCGCCGGGATGGGTGTCCTTCGGGCAATCGCACGAGAACACGTACTTGCTATCGCCGGATCCGGGGTTGGGGACCTGTTGCCAGTGCGGCACCATCGGTTTCGGACAGGTGCAGTAACTGCTCCCTGTGTGGCAGGCATAGGCGCCGGGATCCGTGACCACCAGCGTCCCGTCGCCGGTTTCCACCATGCCCACGCCATATCGATCGTATTGATCCTGATAGACGCCTTTGCTGGAAGGGCTGAAGATCGAGCCGGGACCGCCGATGCCTTGACATTCCGGGTACCTCCACCACTCCATGTAAGGTACTTTTTCGCACGTCGCGTTGATCGCGGCGCATGTGGCTTGAACAGGCGGAAGGACCTCGCAATCGCCGCAGGACTGCATGCCAAGCTTTTCCTGCCCCCAGCACAGCGCCTCCTGAAGACATGAGCCGACTTCGGAACCCAATCCAACGGTGCTCTGCTCGCTCTTGCAGGCGCATTTCACGACGTCTGCGGCCGCGCCAACGGCTGCGAGCTCCTTGGAAAGATCGCCGAGAACATTTTCTGCGATCGCGTTGCCAAAGATCGTGTTCAGCTTGCTGACGACTTGGTCGGCGTTGCCCTGCGCCTCTGCGCAGAATTGATTGACCAGGGCTTGCCCTTTCCCCGTGTCCGACCCTGACAAGGCGACGCCGCTGAGTGCTGCGGTCAGTGCAATCGCTGCGTAGCGGCTTGCGTCATTCTCATAGACCGACTTGCACACATATGCGGCGGACAGCGTCCCGATAAAGGCATCCGCGATGTCTTCTGGACTGCAGCCCGCCCGCGCCGGCGACGCCAGCAGAATCATCGCGGCGACGATGGCCGCTCCTTGAACCCGCCAGCGTCCTGCGCGCCCCATGATCCGCCCCTCTGTCGCATCAACGTGGCCGTTCTTTTCAATGTGGCCGTTCTTCTCAATTCCAGCCTTGCGCTAGATCAACAGAGGCGACGGCAGCCGCGCCATCAACCGACTGCGCCAACCAGCGCCATCAGGATCGACACCTCATGACCGCACAACCGCCATTCTGCAAAGCTGTTCGTCGTGCCCGCCGCTCATCGACCGGCCAAGGTGGAATGCGCCTCCGCACCAGTCCTGCCCACCCATGCGCGGTTTCCTCCCTTGGAGGCTTTCGGACGCCGGCCGCCCGAATATGCCGCGCCGTCAATCATGCGGCCGGCATCCGAAACCCTTCACAGAAGCGGCAATCGTCTGCCGGGCACGAATCTGTCGCTATACTCTCGAGATCGGGCGAATTACCAAAAGCGCCGGCAGTCAGAATCTCAGATCTCTTGGGCTGCGGCGAGAACCCACGCGATTGCGGGTGATTTGGCCGACGGGCGCGGTCCGCGAACGCCTGTCCAGTCCTCTCGCGAAAAATTTTCATATTTCCTTTTTTCGGAAATCGTGCATACTCCGCCCCGTCCTGCCCCACGAGAGGGACGTACGCGTCGTCACGGACGTCGGGTGCGGGATGCGATGGCCGCGATGATGTTGCAGTGTGCATTCGCGCACCGACGAACGGCGTCATGCGGACGGCGAAGTCGTGTGGTCCTGGCGCCCCGATGCTGGCGTCAAGGTCGCGGGAGCCGATGAGGCCTGCGGCCGACAGGGGCAAGAAAGCCGGTCCCTGGGGAGATCACGAAGTAAGTCGCAAAACATCGCGCAGGGAAGGCCGGATGTTCGGCCCGTACCTGTGGTGACTACCGCGTGCTTGTTGCACGCAACCACGGGTGCGGTCGGCACCCGGCCTTCCCTGCGCCCTCTCATGTTTTCGAGGGCGGGTGATTGCGCAAAGCTCGGGCCGATGCGGCCGCGAGAATGCGGATGCTTGCCCTGCTGTTTGGCGCGGCCTGTTGCTGTTTGATAGGTATATCGGACTCTTGCGCCGCTCTCTCCGCGTCATTGCGAGCGCAGCGAAGCAATCCAGAGTCGTGGGCGGGACTCTGGATTGCTTCGCTTACGCTCGCAATGACGGAGGAGGGAGCCTGCGTCTCAAAACCTCATCGGGAGGACGCGCCAGCGCGATGAGGCGAGTCAATCCAGCCGCTTGATCGCGAGCACATCGCTCCCGCTCGCCTTGATACGGGCAATCGCTTCGCCGATCGGCTCGATCTGCGTGGCCATATGAAACGCGTTGGCGTGGACGATCGTGTCAGCATCGCGCACGATGGCGACGTGGCCCCTCCAGAACATCAGATCGCCGCGGCGAAGCGGCTCTCCCCCGTCGAGCAAGCGCCCCAGCGCGGCGAGCTGCATGTCGCTGTCGCGCGGGCACGGCACACCCGCAGCATTCAACGACACCTGCACCAGGCCGGAGCAGTCGATGCCGAGGCTGCTCTTGCCGCCCCACAGATAGGGCGTGCCGACGAAGCGTTCGGCGACCGCGACATAATCGGGCTCGATGGCACCGAGCAGCGCCACGTGCGGCTTCGGCACGAACCAGCCATCGGCCGTCACGGCGAAGCTCGCGTCCTCGCGCGCGACCGCGATGGTCGAGCCCATCACCAGCGTCGCGACCGGCGGCAGTTTGATCGACGGTCCGGGGAACGCGAAGCTGCGCACGGCGCTGATCTTGTGCGTCGGCGCCGCAGCGGGCGCCGCCAGCGCGGCCTCCGGCAGCCAGCCGACATAGCCGTCGGCCGCGAGCTGGCCCCAGGCCCAGCCCTCGCCGTTGCGATCATAGATCGTGACGCGCTCGCCCCTCAGCGCTTGCGTCGCCAGCTCGGCGCCGGAGAACGGCTGCTGACGTAGCGGCGCGATGGAATCGACGACCGCCAGCATCTCGCCCTCGACGAAGCGCGCGGCCGTCACCTGGCCTTCGAGATGCTTGGCCGCGATGTCGCCGCGCGCGGGCGTGAGGCGCGGATCAGCCATAGCGTTCGCTCAGAAGCTTGTAGAGCGCGCGTGCGGCCTGGCACTCGCCGCCTTCGGGCCGGCCCGGCTTGGCCGACGGCGTCCAGGCGAAGATGTCGAGATGCAGCCAGCTCCTCGCGTGCTCGACGAAGCGCTGCAGGAACAGCGCGCAGGTGATCGAGCCGGCGAAGCCGCCGGACGGCGCGTTGTTGATGGTCGCGACCTTGGAGTCGAGCCACGAGTCGTAGGGCGCCCACAGCGGCATCCGCCACAGCGGATCGTTCTCGGCGGCGGCGCAGCGCGCGACGTCGGCGGCGAGCGCCTCGTCCTGGGTGTAGAATGGCGGCAAATCGGGACCGAGCGCGACGCGCGCCGCGCCGGTCAGCGTGCCCATGTCGATCAGCAGGTCGGGCTTGTCCTCGTCGGCCAGCGCCAGCGCGTCAGCCAGGACCAGCCGGCCCTCGGCATCGGTGTTGCCGATCTCGACCGTGATGCCCTTGCGCGAGGGAAACACGTCGAGCGGACGGAAGGCGTTGCCGGCGACCGCGTTCTCGACCGCTGGAATCAGCACGCGCAGATGCAGCTTGAGCTTGGCATCCATCACCATCTGCGCCAGCGCCAGCACGTTGGCGGCGCCGCCCATGTCCTTCTTCATCAGGAGCATGCTGCTCGACGGCTTCAGGTCGAGCCCGCCGGTGTCGAAGCAGACGCCCTTGCCGACCAGGGTCACCTTGGGATGCGATGGATCGCCCCAGACGAGCTCGATCAGGCGCGGCGCGCGGGTCGAGGCGCGGCCGACGGCATGGATCAGCGGATGGTTCTGGCGCAGCAGATCGTCGCCGACGACGCTGCTGAAGCGGGCGCCGAAGCGGTCGGCGAGCTGCTTTGCAGCGGCCTCGAGCTCCTCGGGCCCCATGTCGTTGGACGGCGTGTTGACGAGGTCGCGCGCCAATGTCGCCGCGTCGGCAAGTCGGTTCAGCTCGGCGGCGTCGACGCCATCCGGCGGAACGAGGCGAACCTCCGGCGTCTCGGTCTTGCGGTAGCGGCCGAAGCGGTAGCTGCCGAGCGCGAAGGCGAGCGCCGCCAGCCGCGCATCATGGGGAGCATTGGCAAAGCGGTAGGTGCCGGCGGGCAGCAGGCCGGGCAGGGCGCCGGGCCGGAACAGATCGCGGTGCCCGGCGTCGTCGTCCTCGATGCCGAACAGGACCTGCGCGATGCGGCCGTCCGCGGCGGGCAGCGCCAGATAGCTGCCGGGCTTGGCGGTGTAGACGTTGGCCTCGGCGAAGTTGCGCGCTTCAGCCGACAGGCTCTCCTTGATCCCCGGCCAGCTCGCCTTCGTTACGAAGGTAATCGGGATGGCGGACGTTGTGGAGGCGGTCTCGAACATCGACGGCATGCCTAATGGTTCCCTAACTGGCGCGCGGCAGCCAGACTTCGCAGAGTTTGAAGGCCGCTGCAATCGCGCCGGCCGCATCGCCTGCAAGCCGACGCAAATGTGACGGCTGCGCCTGGAACACGCCATTAACCGGCTGTTAGCGTTAACAGTTTATTGCTGGCGCGTTCAATTCGCCCGTTCGAGTCCAAGTGACATGCGTCAAGCGCCTCCCATTCCCCGGCTCCTCGCGTCCGTTGCCATCGCCGCGCTCGTCGCTGCGGGCCTCGGCGGCTGCCAGACTATGTCCGACGTCACGGGCTCGCTGCGCAGCCGGGCCGAGCCGCCGCCGCCCGCGACCCCGCAGCGCGCGGTCGAGGTCTATGGCGAGCGCTACCGCGCCAACCCGAAGGATGCCGCCATCGCGCTCGCCTATGGCCAGGCGCTGCGCAACAACGGCCAGCGCGAGCAGGCGGTCGCGGTGCTCGAGCAGGCCACGCTCGCCAACGCCGGCAACAAGACCGTGCTCGCGGCCTACGGACGTGCACTCGCCGACAACGGCAATTTCAAGCTGGCGTTCGACGTGCTGTCGCGCGCGCACTCGCCCGACAATCCCGATTGGAAGCTGCTGTCGGTGCAGGGCACGGTCTTGGACCAGATGGGCCGCCACGACGAGGCGCGGCGCTATTACGACAGCGCGCTGAAGATCGTGCCGGGCGAGCCCTCGGTGCTGTCCAATCTCGGCCTGTCCTACATGCTGACACGGGAGCTGCCGAAGGCCGAGGAGGTGCTGCGCCAGGCCTATGGCTCGCAGCGGGCGGACGCGCGGGTGCGCCAGAACCTCGCGCTCGTCGTCGGCCTGCAGGGACGCTTCGCGGAGGCCGAGCAGATCGCACGAGCCGACCTGCCGCCGGACGAGGCCGCCGCCAACGTCGCCTATCTCAAGCAGATGATTCAGGGGCAGAGCCAGGGCAAGGGCAAGGCGCGCAACGCGGCGCCGATGGCCGCGCTCAACCCGCCGGACTGACGGCGTGCCCTATCGTGTCGCGCCTGTGAGCAGGCGGCGGCATGTGTCGACGAACACGTCGGCGCCGGTGACGATGTCGGCGTCGGCCGTGTTCTCGGTCCAGTGATGGCTGATGCCGCCGATCGACGGCACGAACAACATGCCGGCCGGCATGATGGTGGCCAGCACCTGCGCGTCGTGCCCGGCGCCGCTCGGCATCCGCAGCGACTTGCCGCCGGCGAGATCGCGGCTGGCGGCCTCGATCGCATCCTGGAACGTGCCGTCCATCATGGCCGGCGCGCCGGTGCGGATGCGCTCGACGGCGACATGGCAGGGACCTGCGTCTGACGCCTGCGCAGCCATCTCACGCAGCAGCTCCTCGAGCCGGTCGACCACGGCGGCATTGTCGTCGCGGATCTGGAACAGCATCTCGGCCTGGCCGGGGATGATGCTCGGTGCGCCCGGATCGAGCGTGATACGTCCCGTGGTCCACACCGTGCGCGGGCCGCAGGCGGCCGGAAAGCGCGCATCGATCGCCACACAGAACTTGGCGAGCGCGAGCCCGGCATCCTTGCGCACCGCCATCCGCGTCGTGCCGGCATGGTTCTGCTCGCCGGTGAAGGTGATGCGGTATTGCCAGATGCCGACGATCGAGGTGACGACACCGATCTTGAGCCCGCTCGCCTCGAGCGTGTCGCCCTGCTCGATATGGGCTTCGAGATAGCCGATATGCCGGCCGCGCTCGGCCTGCAGGCGCGGCCGTCCGGCGAGGCCCATCTCGGCAAGCGCCTCGCGCATCGTGCGCGGGCTGCTGCGGTCGCGGGCAGCATCTATTTCGGCCTCGCTGACGTTGCCGACATAGGACCGGCTGCCGAGCATGCTGCCGAAGTGGCCCTCCTCGTCGCACCAGGAGGCGACCTCCACCGCACCGTTGATGGACGGGTCTGGATTGAGCACGCGCGCCGCCTCCAGCGCGTAGATGACGCCGAGCGGGCCGTCGAGCCAGCCGGCCTGATTCTGGCTCTCGAGATGCGATCCGGCCAGCAGCTTGGGGCCCGGCTTGGCGCTGGTGCCGAGCACATTGCCGATGCCGTCGATATCAGGCGTGAGCTGCGCGTCGGGCAGGCGCTCGGCGAGCCAGGCCAGCGACTGACGATGGGCGTTGGAGAACGTCGGCCGGTGTACGCCGGTCTTGTAGGTGCCGAAGGCACGCAGCGCGTTCAGATCGGCCAGAACGCGGGCGCCATCGGCGCGGCGGAGCTTGTCGGACATCAGGCGGAGACCTCGATCATGCTCCGCCTAGCTTCCAGGGTAGAGCCGCGACCGCAAGCGAAATTTCTCGCGAGCGGTCTACGTCTACTGCATGGCCGCGACCTTGATGCCGGTCGGTCCCAGAATGACCACGAACAGCACCGGCAGGAAGAACAGGATCATCGGCACCGTCAGCTTCGGCGGCAGCGCCGCGGCCTTCTTCTCGGCCTCGTTCATGCGCATATCGCGATTTTCCTGCGCCATCACGCGCAGCGACTGCCCAAGCGGCGTGCCGTATCGCTCCGATTGCTGGAGCGCGAGACAGACCGACTTCACGCCCTCCAGGCCGGTGCGGCGGGCGAGGTTCTCATAGGCGACCTTGCGGTCCTGCAGGTAGGAGAGCTCCGCGGTGGTCAGCGTGAACTCCTCCGACAACGCGATCGACTGGCTCGAGATCTCGATCGCCACCCGGCGGAAGGCGGCCTCGATCGACATGCCGGACTCGATGCAGATCAGCAGCAGGTCGAGCGCGTCGGGAAAGGCGCGCTTGATCGACAACTGGCGCTTGGAGATCGCATTGCTGAGGAACAGCATCGGCGCCTGCAGGCCGAGATAGGCCATGCCGACGCAGATGCCGATCTTGACCGGCATCGACTTCTGCAGATGCGCGATCACGAAGACGTACAGCACGGAGCCGACGAACAGCACCAGCGGCGTCACCATGCGCGCGAACAGGAAAGTGATGTAGGGCGCCTGGCCGCGGTAGCCCGCCATGATGAGCTTCTCGCGGGCCGCTTCCTGGGCGAGCCATTTGGTGAGGTTGAAATCCTCCACGACACGAGAGATGAGCTGCTTCGGCGTCTGCCGCAGCGAGACCTTCTCGCCGGCGTTCAACCGCTCGCGCTCACGCTGCTTGATCCGCTCGCGTTCGCTGGCGACCGCCTTCATGCGCTTGTTCAGGTTTTCGCCCGCGAACAGCGGCATGATCAGCGTATAGACGGTGGCCGTCGCCGCGATGGCGGCGAAGAACATCGTCATGAAGTGCGGGTCGTGCAGCTTGGTGACCAGAAAGTCGACCATGGTCCACCTCAGAAATCGAAATTGATCATCTTCTTCATGACCAGGATGCCCATCGACATCCAGATCACGCAGCCGACCAGCATCAGCTGGCCGGTCGGATGGGTCCAGAGCAGCGAGATGTAGTCGGGCGTGCTCAGATAGACCAGCAGCATCACGATCGGCGGCAGCGATCCGATGATGCCCGCGGAGGCCTTGGCTTCCATCGACATCGCCTGGATCTTCTCGCTCATCTTCTTGCGGTCGCGCAGCACCTTCGAGAGGTTGCCGAGAGCCTCGGAGAGGTTGCCGCCCGACTTCTGCTGGATCGCGATGACGATGCCGAAGAAGTTGGCTTCCGGCAGCGGCATACGCTCATACAGCCGCGCACAGGCCTCGCCGAGCGGCATGCCGATCGCCTGGGTCTCGATGATCGCGAGGAACTCGCTGCGCAAGGGCTCCGGCGCATCGGCGGCGACGACCTTGATCGATTCGAACAGCGGCAGGCCCGCCTTGATGCCGCGCACGATCACGTCGACGGCGTCCGGCAATGCTGCCAGGAATTTCTTCTCGCGCCGCTTCTTGAGGTAGCCGAGGATCCAGCGCGGCAAACCGAGACCTGCAGCGAAGCCGAGCCCGAGCGCGCCGAGCGGGCCGCCACCGGCGAAGAAGGCGACCGCGCAGACGACGAAGCCGAGGACGCCGGAAACGATCCAGAACTTCTGCACGGTCCAGTCGAGCCCAGCCTGCGAAATCCGCATATTCAGCGGGACTTTGCTCTGCTTCTGGGCCTTCGCCTCGAGATCCTTCAGCGACGACTCGACCTGCTCGCGGCGCGAGCGCTGACTGCGTTCGGCCTGGCGGACCACCGGCTCGGACTTGGCGACGGTGCTGCGCCGCTGCTCGGCCTTCCGCTCACCCGACAGCAGGGGATAAAGGAACACCCAGGCGATGCCGCCGATGGCGGTGGCGGCGAGGAAGGCAAGGGCGAGAGCCTGAAGCTTCATGGGGTCTCTCCTCAGTCCTTGCTCGCGACTTCGGCGGCGTCGAGTGCAGCCGCAAGCCGCTTCTCTTCGCCGTAGTAGCGCGCACGCTCCCAGAACCGCGGCCGGCCGATTCCGGTCGAGCGGTGGCGCCCGATGATCTTGCCGTTCGCGTCCTCGCCGATCATGTCGTAGAGGAAGATGTCCTGGGTGATGATGGTGTCGCCTTCCATGCCCATCACCTCGGTGATGTGCGTGATGCGGCGGGAGCCGTCGCGCAGGCGCGCCGCCTGGACGATGACGTCGATCGAGGCGCAGATCATCTCACGGATGGTCCGCGACGGCAGCGAGAAGCCGCCCATCGTGATCATGGATTCGCAGCGGGACAAGGCTTCGCGCGGGTTGTTGGCGTGCAGCGTGCCCATCGATCCGTCGTGACCGGTGTTCATGGCCTGCAGCAGGTCGAAGGCCTCGGGTCCGCGGACCTCGCCGACGATGATGCGTTCGGGTCGCATACGCAGGCAGTTTCTCACCAGCTCGCGCATCGTCACCTGGCCTTCGCCTTCGATGTTGGGCGGCCGGGTTTCGAGGCGCACCACGTGTGGCTGCTGCAGCTGGAGCTCGGCGGCGTCCTCGCAGGTAATGACGCGCTCGTCGTGATCGATGTAATTGGTCAGACAGTTCAACAGCGTGGTCTTGCCCGAACCGGTACCGCCGGAGATCAGCACGTTGCAGCGGACGCGGCCGATGATCTGCAGGATCTCCGCGCCCTCCGGCGAGATCGCGCCGAACTTGACCAGCTGATCGAGCGTCAGCTTGTCCTTCTTGAACTTACGAATGGTGAGCGCGGGGCCGTCGATCGCAAGCGGCGGAACGATGGCGTTGACGCGCGAGCCGTCGGCGAGACGCGCGTCGCAGATCGGCGAGGATTCGTCGACACGGCGGCCGACCTGGCTGACGATGCGCTGGCAGATGTTCAGGAGCTGCTGGTTGTCGCGGAACCGGATGCCCGTGCGCTGGATCTTGCCGTTGACTTCGATAAAGACCGTACCGGCGCCGTTGACCATGATGTCGGCGATGTCGTCGCGCGATAGCAGCGGCTCCAGCGGGCCATAGCCGAGCACGTCGTTGCAGATATCGTCGAGCAGTTCCTCCTGCTCGGCGATCGACATCACGATATTCTTGATCGCGATGATCTCGTTGACGATGTCGCGGATTTCCTCGCGCGCGGATTCGCCGTCGAGCTTGGCCAGCTGAGCGAGATCGATCGCTTCGATCAGCGCTCCGAAGATCGTCGCCTTGACCTGATAGTAACTGTCCGAGCGCCGGGCCTCGACGACCGGTGGCGGCGGCGGCGGAGCCTGCCGGGTCGGAGCCAGAGGTGGCGACGGCACGGCCGGAGACGCCGCGCGTGGTGCTGCCGGCGCCGGCTCGGGCGCTGGCGCGGCCGGCCTGAGGGTCCTGGTATCGTTGTCCAATCCGCTACGCTTACCAAACACGACTTAGAACTCCACGCGTGCCTACTTCGCCCTCAGCTTGTCCAGCAGAGGCGACAGGAAGGAGCCTTTCGGCTTCTTGGTCTCGCTGCGGCCGGTGAGCCGCTGCGCAATCTGGAGAAACATCTCCGTCGTCCGATGACTGGGAGACATTTCCGCAATCATCTGGCCGTTGTTGGCGGCGGCGCCGAAGATCTGCGGCTCGAACGGGATCGTCGCGATCGGCGGGCTTTCGATCGCCTTGGCGAACTCGCTCGCATTGATCTCGGGCCGCTTGGGAACGCCGACCTGGTTCAGGCAGTAGAGCGGCATGCGATCGTTCGGCCGGGCGGCCTTGAGGAGATCGAACATGTTCTTGGTGTTGCGCAGCGAGGCGAGATCCGGCGCCGCCACGATCAGGATGTCGTCCGCGGAGATCAGCGCCCGCTTGGTCCAGCCTGCCCATTGATGCGGAACGTCGAGCACGATGCAGGGCATCGAGGCCCGCAGCGTGTCGAAGACCGCATCGAATGCCTCGGCGCCGAAATCGTAGACCCGGTCGAGCGTCGCGGGCGCGGCCAGCAGGCTCAGATGATCGGTGCATTTCGACAACAGCCGGTCCATGAAGGCGATGTCGATCCGGTCCGGCGAGAACACCGCGTCCGCGATGCCCTGCGCGGGATCCTGGTTGTAGTCGAGGCCGGCGGTGCCGAACGCCAAATCAAGGTCGGCCACGACGGAATCCATCGACAGGTTGCGCGCGATCGCCCAGGCGATGTTATGGGCGAGGGTCGAAGCTCCGACGCCACCCTTGGCGCCGACGACGGCAATGATGCGCCCGACGGCCTTGGCCTCCGGCGCCGAGAACAGGTTGCAGATCGAGCGGACGACGTCGATCGGCGTCACTGGCGACAGCACATAGTCGCTGACGCCGCGCCGCACCAGCTCGCGATACAGCGTGACGTCGTTGACGCGGCCGATCACGACGACGCGCGTGCCCGGGTCGCAAACCGTGGCGAGCTGATCCAGGCCTGCCAGGATGTCGGTGCGCGCATCCGTCTCCAGGATGATGACGTTCGGGGTCGGTGCCGACCGGTAGGCCTCGATCGCCGCCGCCATGCCGCCCATCTGAACCTTCAGATGCGCCTTGCCGAGGCGCCGGTCCTCACCGGCGGCCTGAACCGTCGCGGCGGTTTCCACCGTCTCACAGAACGCCTGCACGGACACGCGCGGCGCGGGCGCGATGTGATCGTCGGCCGGCGGCGGCACGACGTCAGGCTGCTCCTCTTGGGTCTGTCGGGCGTAGCTGATCATTTGCCTGTGTCGCTGAGTTTGGCCTTGTCGGCCTCTGGATACGTGATCGCGGTTGATTGTCCCTTGCGATATTTGTCGAACAACGCCGTGCGCCGGGTGGTATAGGACGGCGTTTCGGATCGCGGCTGCACGAGATCAGACGGGTTTGCGACCATTGCCGCCATGTTGCGCTGGTAGGCGCAGCCGTAGTTCCAGTCAGGCTTGTTGTCGAACCAGTTCTTGTTCTTGATCGACGGCCCGAGGTCGTCCGGCCAGACGCCGCAGGGCCCGACCGTGGCCGACATTTTAGGATAGCTCAGCCGGATCGCGGCCATCTGGCGCGGGTCCTTCGGCTGATAATTGCGTACGGTGATGCCGTGCGGCGGAACGCCGGCGGCGGCAAGCAGGGAGTGGATCTCCCGCATCGAGTCGGCGGCCGCCCGTGCATTGGGGGTGCCGCTCGGCACGTCGGCGCTGATCGCGCCCGTGCCTTGGCGAATCCAGCCCTGGGCCAGTCCCATCACGTCGGCGCGCTGCTCGGCGGTCAGGCCGCCACGGCCCTGGCCGACGAAGACCACCAGGGAGTCCGGGGCCTCCTGGATCGCAATCGGGTGGCGCAGCCGGTAGTCGTCCGGGATGCTCGCCGTGGTGGCAGCGTCTCTGGTGTAGTTGCAGGCGCCGAGCAGGGCTGCGGCTCCGGCGAGCGCTGCGGCAAGGGGCAGGCGGCGGTATCGAGCGGGGCTGGATGTGATGGTCATCGTTGCAGGTCCTTGTCCCGGCTCAGTCCGTGATGAAGCCATAGGTGCCGCGATAGTTGCGTCCGGGTTCGGCCCGGCCGGGTACGCCGTAGATGCGGTTGATGCTGCCCAGGAGATCGGCCTGGGGGTCGGACGCGGCCGCGAAGCCGTCGTCTGGGCGGGAGAGATCCTTCTGTGCCACGGCGCGGACGACGAACGGCGTCACCAGAACCATCAATTCGGTCTGGTTGTTGACGTAGTCGCGGCTGCGGAACAGCGCGCCGAGGACCGGCAGCTGCATCAGGCCCGGCATGCCGCTGATCGCCTGCTTGGTCTGCTGCTGGATCAGGCCGGCCATCGCCATGGCGCCGCCGGAGGGAATTTCCAGCGTGGTCTCGGCGCGCCGGGTCTTGATCGAAGGAACCGTCAACGAGTTGACCGTCGTCGAGCTGACGGCTTGCGACAGCGTGATCGAGTTCTCGTTTGAGAGCTCCGAGACCTCGGTCATCACCCGCATCGAGATCCGGCCCTCGCTGAGCACGACGGGCGTGAAGTTGAGCGAGATGCCGAACTTCTTGAAGCTGATCTGCGTCGTACAGACATGGGTCGTCGGATCGCAGGAGTAGCCGGCAGGAACCGGAAACTCGCCGCCGGCGATGAAGGTCGCGGACTCGCCCGAGATGGCGGTCAGATTGGGTTCCGCGAGGGTACGGATCACGCCCGCGTTCTCCATCGCGCGCAGCGTCGCCTGCACCGTCGGAGCCGCTCCGAACGCAGCGCTTACGGCATTGTTCGAGACCAGATTGCTGCCATAGGCCGTGAACGGATTGGAGTTGGCGAATTTGACGACGGCCGTTCCATAGTTGAGCTGGCCGGACAGATCGATGCCGAGCTGCTTGACGATCGAGCGCTGCACCTCGGCGACCGTCACCTTCAGCATGACCTGGTCGCGGCCGCGCACGGTGATCGAGTTGACGACCTTGTCGGCGCCGCCGGCGAGCCGGGCGGCGAGTTCGCCGGCCTGCTGGGCTTCGATCTGGCTCGACGCCGAGCCGGTCAGCACGATGCTGTCGGCGAGGCCTTCGATCTGGATATCGGCATTCGGCAGCAACTGCTTCAGCGCCGCCCGCGCGCCGTTCAGGTCGCGCTTGACCGCGATGTCGTAGGCCGCGATCTGCTGGCCCTGCGCGTCGAAGAAGACGATATTGGTCTGGCCGATCGCCGCACCAATGATGTAGGCGCGCTGGGCGGAGCGCACGACGGCATTCGCGATCTTCGGATCGGCGACGAGAACGTCCTTGATGTCGCGCGGCAGATCGATGACGACGGACTTGCCGATGCCGAGCGCAAGGAAGCGTGCATTGATCTGGCCGTCCGCGGCGGCTGCGGTCGCCGGGCGGTAGTCTGCCGCGATCACCGGCGCGATCGCCGGATTGAGGGTCAGCGCAGCGGCGGCCGAAAACGACAGCGCGCGGACCAACAGGGTCCGCATCTTCCGCTGATTTTCGCTGCAGGTCATCTTGGTGGTCCTCTTGCTCACTTCTGCGTCGTCATCGTGCTGGGAATGCCGAAGCGGACGACGGCAACGCTGTCGCTGCGCTTGCGGCTGGTCTCGTCCGTGCGGTGCTCGGCCACGTTGACGTCGGCGATGCTGCGGAGCGCGAGAGACAGCGTTCCGGTTTGACGGGCACGCGCGAGCGTCTCGGCCTGTTCCGGCTTCAGCTCCAGCGTGACGGTCTTGCCGACCACCGTGGTCTGGCCGTCTTTTTCCTTCGGAGCCTGATCGATCGCCAGCACGCGGATGTTCGACAGGATGATATCGGAGCTGACGACGTCGCCCGCGTTGGGCTGATCCGGATTGCGCTCGCGCTTGGACAGGATCACGTCGACGCGGTCGTTCGGCAGGATGAAGCCGCCGGCGCCGGTCTCCGGAGAAATCTCGGTGGAAACGGCGCGCATGCCGGCGGGCAGGATCGCGGCCATGAAGCCCGAGCCGTCGGCCTTGACGAGCTTCTGTTCGCGGATGGGCTCGCCGGCAATGAACGGCGCCCGCGCGATCGTGCCGGTGATCTGCGTCTGTCCTTCGGGCCGCTCGCTGCGCCGGATGAAGCTGGAGCTGGCCGTGGCCGCCGGCCAGCTCTGCCACTGCAGATCTTCGGGCTTGAGCGATTGGCCGAGGGCGATGTCGCCCTTGGCGACGAGAACGTCGACGGTGGGCATCTGCGGCGCGGGCGCGGCAACTTGAGCCGGCCGGTCGTCGGACCCGCTCGCGAGATATGCGGCCACGCCGCCAGCGCCTACAGCGATGGTCAGAACCACAATGCGTGCGGTATTCATACGCTTCACTTTCCACATGACGCCGCGACGTTTCCGCCGCCGTGATGGGAGTTGAGCAGTTATTCGTCAAAGCATGGTTAATGAGGCGTATCTAAATCGCCTTAACACCGCGTTGACACGGTGCTTTCAGAGCAATGCAAGACGCGCAGCGTCGATCGCCTTCACCCAATCGGTCTCCGGATAGACCATCAGAGCGCCCAGGGCGAGCGCGATGCCATAGGGCACGCCGCTCTCCTTGGCGTGCAGGCGTGCAAGCCAGGGTTGTCCCGCCAGCATGTAGGGCAACGGCCATTGCCGGAACTGCATGAGGGCGAGAGTGAGCACGCCGCCGAAGATCGAGGCGTACAACAGGTAGTTCATCAGGTGGGCGAAGCCGAACCACAGGGCGGCGGCGGATGCGACCTTGGCGTCACCGCCGCCGATCCAGCCGAATGCAAAGCAGGTGAACGCAATCACCAGCAGGGTTGCGCCGGCGCCGAGGTGCATGAGCATGTCAGCCATGCTCATGCCGCTCAGTGGCGCCAGAACCAGAAAGCCGGCGACGAGCGCCAGGGAGACCCGGTTCGAAATGGTCATCGTGAACAAATCGCTCGCCGCGGCAAAGGCCATCAGGGCCGGAAACAGCAAAAGGCGCGCGAGATCGAGGGTCATGGGCTCTCAATGGCATCGACGCGGCGCATGGGTGCGCCGCTGCGCCAGAGTCTAGCTGCAAGAAATAAACGATCGGGAAACAGCCGGAATGGCCGGCTGGCTGTCGATCTCACCAGACGCTGACGATGCGGGCCGCGAGAGCGAGGATGGACAGGCCGAGGCCGCCGCAGATCCAACGCAAGGCGACGTCGGCCCCGCTGGGCGGGGGCCGGGACGCGGCTGCGGACAAAACGTGGTTACGCATCACTGAACGCCGCGAAGCTGAATGTGGAAATGATAAAGGCCCCGGATGTCCGGGGCCTTCTTTGCTCGGCCGTGACGACCGCTTACTTCAGCGAGGTGTTGATCGCGCCGAACTTGGAGCTCAGGCTGGAGCCGAGACCGTTCACCGCGGCAATGATCGCGAGCGAGATGCCGGCGGCGATCAGACCGTATTCGATCGCGGTCGCGCCGGATTCATCCTTCACGAAGCGAGCAAGAAGATTCTTCATAGGTAACTCCATGTACACGTGGCTGGTCGAACAAACTCTGGTCGTTGCGGCGTTCTCAGCACCGTGACCATGCGGCCACCCTAGGGGGCAGGAATTTCGGCGTAGTTAATTCGGTCGCCGAAACACGGCGACAAATGGCTGTTATTGTGCAGAGTAAACATAGGATGAAGCGCGGCGCGATCATTCGAAATGATGCATGGTCGCGCCGCGGTCGGTCTCGTTGAAAAGATGAGCGCAGGGTTTCGGCGAACATGCCCGACCGGTCCATCGCGGGGCCTGCTCCGCATTCCGCACTATATGCATATATGCATATGGCCGTGTCGACCTGGCTGGCGGAGCATGTGGCTCGATGTCGATCGCGCTGGGCCGATAGGCAGAGCGGTCTTGCCGGCGCCGAGGTTCACGGCTCCTTAAGCGC
Source organism: Bradyrhizobium sp. SZCCHNPS1003 (assembly GCF_032381555.1). Classification (NCBI taxonomy): domain Bacteria; kingdom Pseudomonadati; phylum Pseudomonadota; class Alphaproteobacteria; order Hyphomicrobiales; family Nitrobacteraceae; genus Bradyrhizobium; species Bradyrhizobium sp. SZCCHNPS1003. The sequence goes on along the minus strand of NZ_JAUHIU010000013.1, from coordinate 172,590 downwards.
CAAGGAGTACCCCTCGGAACAGTTCATGAGATGAGGAATGTGATGTCCGGTCTGCCATGGGAAGTCGCGCTGATGCTCGGCCAGACCATCGAGAAGGTGTTGCCGATCACCTTGGTGCTGGCGGTGGTGTTCTCGGTGCTCAGTCACTTCTGGGCCTGCAATCCCGGCAAGCCGTGGTGGCAGAAGCGCGAGCTCGTCACCGACGTGGTCTACTGGTTCTTCGTGCCGGTGTTCGCCCGGGTGCTCCGCATCGGCTTTCTCGTGCTCGGCGCCAGCGTTCTCTTCAAGATCCGCGAGGCCGACGAGTTGATCGCCTTCTATGAGAACGGGCACGGCCCGCTGGCGCAGCTTCCCGAATGGCTGCAGGGGGTGCTCTTCCTCGTGGTCTCCGACTTCATGCTGTACTGGACGCATCGTCTGTTCCATGGCGGCGAGTTCTGGAAATACCACGCGGTTCACCACTCGTCGGAGGATCTGGAGTGGATTTCGGCTGCCCGCTTCCATCCGATCAACTTGATCCTCGGCACGATCGCGGTCGACGTCATCCTCTTGATGGCCGGCATCTCGCCCAATGTCATGATCTGGGTCGGACCATTCACCACGTTCCATTCGGCCTTCGTGCACGCCAATCTCAACTGGACGCTGGGCCCGCTGAAATATGTCCTCGCCACGCCCATCTTCCACCGCTGGCACCACACGTCGATGGAGCAGGGCGGCAATACCAACTTCGCCGGCACGTTCCCGATCTGGGACATCCTGTTCGGCACGTTCCGGATGCCGGCGGGGCAGTTGCCCATGGCCTACGGCAAGGACGAGGCGACGATGCCCGGTGAGTTCGGCGGCCAGCTCGCGTTTCCGTTCCGGCGATGAGGGGTTTTGCAACCGCCCCAGACCAAATGGCGACGTTTGCAGATCATTCACCAATTGAGCGCAGATTTGCCGCGTCGGGCGCCGTCACCGCTGCGTATCGCTTGAGACGGCTCGTCAATGTCCCGGGGTTTGAGTATGTCGTTCTGTGTATCGCGTCGTCCTAGTGTTTCCTTCGCATTGCGGGCAGCTGTCGCCGCGGTGCTGCTGTGGCCGGCTGCCGCCTTGGCGGAGCCTGATCCCGCCATCGCCGTGAATGTCGACCAGGCCAAGCTGGTCAAGCTGCCCGACCGGGTCGCGACCCTCGTCGTCGGCAATCCGATGATCGCCGATGTGACGCTGCAGAGCGGCGGCATCATCGTCGTCACCGGCAAGAGCTATGGCGCCACCAACTTCATTGCGATGGATCGTGGCGGACAGGTGCTGATCGATCGCCAGATCCAGGTCGCCGGGCCCACCGACCAACTCGTGACGGTGTATCGCGGCGTCGACCGTGAGACCTATAGCTGCATGCCGATCTGCCAGCGCCGGGTGACCTTGGGCGACGGCGACAACTACTTCAAATCGGTGCTCGACCAGGCTGGAACGATGTCCAGCACGGCGAGCGGTAACGCGGCGGCGGCCTCGAAGACCAACTGAGCGCTGGCCTTGCCACGCCTGCCCGGGTCGATGGCAGCGCTTGACCGCCTCTCCACGTGTGTCCGCGCCGACGATGCGGCGAGCCTTGCCGCTGGTGCTGCGGCTGGGTCGCCCGATTCGTTTGGTTTCTCGTTTGGTTTCGATGATCGGATCGGGCGGTGACGCGCTGTCTCGAAGGGCTGGCTGCGTGCGAACCCCCAAGCACGGTTAGCGGGACGTTGACGCGGCAGGCCATACTGTCCGCATCGTGGGAAACCCTTTCCCAAGGAGTTTCCGCTATTCCTTTCGCTCAGATTGATGTGCCTTTCCAGTCCGGATGAACCCATGCAAGCCCCCGTCTCCTCGACCGCTTCGATGCGCCGGATGCTGCGCCGCTTCCGACGCAACCGGCGGGCGTCGGCCGCGCTCGAATTCGCGCTGGTCGCGCCGGTCTTCTTCGCGCTGCTGTTCGCGATCATCGAAACGGCGCTGATGTTCTTTGCCGGGCAGGTGCTCGAGACGATCACGCAGGACTCGGCGCGCATGATCCTGACCGGACAGGCGCAACAGGGCGCCTATACGCAGGCGCAGTTCGCGAGCTACGTCTGCACCCAGGTTCCCGCGCTGTTCGACTGCAACAAGATCTATATCGACGTGAAGAGCTACTCCTCGTTCGGGAGCGTCTCGATCAGCAACCAGATCGACAACAGCGGCAACTTCGTCAACAACATGACCTACAGCCCGGGTGCCGCCGGAGACATCGTCGTCGTCAGGCTGTTCTATCAATGGCCGATCTTCGTGACGGGGCTCGGCTACAACATCGCCAACCTGAGCGGCAGCAAGCGGCTGCTGGTGGGCACGGCCGCATTCAAGAACGAGCCGTATTCATAACACGGCTCTCACGACAAGGCTCTCGCGAGCTCCTTCAGAGGGACACCAGGAATTCATCATGCCGTTGGGAAGAATGCCGGGTATGTCTTCGAGCCTGCGCCTGTGGCGTCGCATCGACGCCTTTGTCGCCGATCGACGCGGTGTCGCGGCCACCGAATTCGCATTCATCGTGCCGCTGATGCTGGTGATGTTCTTCGGCACGGTCGAATTCTGCTCGGCGATCGCCGTCGACCGCAAGGTCACCTTGATGGCGCGAACCCTGTCGGATCTGACATCGCAATCGACCACGGTCGGCGATAGCGACATGTCGAACTTCTTCGCCGCCTCGACCGGCATCATGTACCCCTATTCCACCACGCCGGTGAATGCGACGATCACCGAGCTCTATGTCGATCCCACCACCAAGCAGGCGACGGTGAAGTGGAGCAAGGGGTCGACACCGCGAACCGTCGGCATGACGGTCGGCGTGCCGGCTGAATTGCTGGTGTCCGGCACCTATCTGATCTTCAGCGAGGTGAACTACCAGTACGTTCCGACGATCGGCTACGTCATGGGCAAGACCGGCGTCAATCTCAGCGACGTCGCCTATACCCGCCCGCGGCAGTCGACCTGTGTGATGTATAGCCCGGCGACCTACTGCTGAGGTGAGGGCTGCCGCAACCGAGCCCGCCCGCCCCCGGGGCCGCGGTCGCACGCGCCTGCGAACCGGCGCGACATGCGGTCTTTCGGGCGAGCAGAGCGCGACGATGGGCATTCAGGCAGCAAAAAGCAGGCAATAAAAAAGGCCGCGCAAGGCGGCCTTTCGTTGTCCAGGCGGGCAATCGTGCAGGCGATTACCCTGGCGTCGCTCAATTGGCGGCGCGGAGATTATCGGCTGACGACTTGCCCGAACGACGGTCCGCCACGATCTCGTAGGAGATCTTCTGGCCTTCGCGCAGCGTGCCGAGACCAGCGCGCTCGACGGCGCTGATGTGCACGAACACGTCGTTGCCGCCGTCATCCGGCTGAATGAAGCCATAGCCCTTGGTTGCGTTAAACCACTTCACGGTTCCCATGCTCACGGGGGTAGTTCCCTTCTCAGATATCAAATGCGTAACCCAGATTCCTGGGCTGGTTAGATCGAATTTTTGGAAGGGTCGTCAGCGTCTGAACCGGCTGTACCGGTAATAGCTAATCTCGTCCGGCCGAAAATCGATTGCGGGATATACTATTGGAAATGCCCGCGCAAAACAATCCTGAGCTGCGCGAGGGCGCATGATTTTTTGACGCGCCGGCTTGAGGCCGACGCGCTGAATTGTCGCTGATTGCGCAAGAGTTGATCAATTCGCTGGGTTGGGCGGAACCATTGCTCCGCCCAAGGCTCTAGCGCCGCCGGAACTGGCCGCCGCGCTGCGCTGCGCCACGCGGAGGTCCGCCGGTCGAGCTGGGGCGCTCGTCCTTGTGGCGGAAGATCAGCCGGCCCTTTTCCAGATCATAGGGCGACATCTCGACGGTCACGCGGTCTCCCGCGAGCGTCTTGATGCGATTCTTTTTCATCTTGCCGGCGGTGTAGGCGACGATTTCGTGCCCCGCATCGAGTTGTACCCGGTAGCGCGCGTCGGGAAGGATTTCGGTGACCAGCCCTTCGAACTGGATCAGCTCTTCCTTAGCCATGTCTCTCTCCAGATCGATAGACGTCTAGTTTGGCCGTTGGTTGCGGTTGTGAGCGTGGTTTTTGGGTCTGCCCTCGCGATGCAGGAAAGCAACGCCTTGAATCGACCCGGCCTTGCCGCCGCCTTGCGACGGCCGCTGGGGCTCCTGACGATTGCCTGGCAGAGACGCCATCTTAGCATTGGAACGACGGCGACGGCGAGGGCCTTTTGCGGCGGTGCCACCCTCGTTGGTCCGCGCATTCTGCATGCCAGGACGGCCGCCACGCTGAGGCGGTTTGGCCGGTGCCGCGGCCTCGCGGAGGCCCGGCGTGCGGCGATCGTCGCGCGGCAGCGAGATCTTGATCAGCCGCTCGATGTCGCGAAGGTAGGACAGCTCGTCCGCTCCGGCGACGAGCGAAATCGCGATGCCTTCAGCGCCGGCGCGTGCCGTGCGGCCGATGCGGTGGACGTAGGTCTCCGGCACGTTGGGCAGGTCGAAATTCACGACATGGCTGACGCCGTCGACGTCGATGCCGCGGGCCGCGATGTCGGTTGCGACCAGGGTTCGGATCTCGCCGGTGCGGAACGCTGCGAGGGTGCGCTCACGGTGGTTTTGCGACTTGTTGCCGTGAATGGCCTGGGCGGGGATGCCGGCCTTTTCCAGGCTCTTCACGACCTTGTCGGCGCCGTGCTTGGTGCGGGTGAACACCAGCGCGCGGTTGACCGGCTCCTGCTTGAGCAACTGAGCCAGAAGGTTCGGCTTGGCGGAGTGGTCGACATGGATCACGCGCTGGGCAATGCGCTCGACAGTCGAGGAGACCGGGGTCACTGCGACCCGCGCCGGATCCCGCAGCATGGCATCGGCGAGCTCGGCGATGTCCTTCGGCATGGTGGCCGAGAAGAACAGCGTCTGCCGCTTGATCGGCAGCTTGGCGACGATCTTCCGGATGTCGTTGATGAAGCCCATGTCGAGCATGCGGTCGGCTTCGTCGAGCACCAGGAACTCGACGTGGGTCAGCTTCAAAGCGTTGCTCTGGACGAGGTCGAGCAGCCGGCCCGGCGTTGCGACGAGCACCTCGAGGCCGGGCATCACCGCGCGGACCTGGCGCCCCATCGGCACGCCGCCGATCGCGAGGGCCGAGCTCAGCCGGATGTGGCGGCCATAGGTGTTGAAGCTGTCGAGGATCTGGCCAGACAGTTCGCGGGTCGGGCTCAGAACGAGCACGCGCGCCGTCTTCGGCTGCGGCTTGATCCGGTTCTGCAGCAGGCGGTGCAGGATCGGCAGGGCGAACGAGGCGGTCTTGCCGGTTCCCGTCTGGGCGATGCCGATCACGTCACGGCCTTCGAGGGCGAGCGGGATGGTCTGTGCCTGGATCGGGGTGGGGGTGGTGTAGTTCTCTTCCTTCAGCGCGCGCGTCAGCGCGTCGGCGAGGTTAAAATCCTGAAAGGATGTCAAAAGATTGGGCTTTCCATAAGAGGATGAGGCCCGTGTCGGCAGCCAGCCGGACGCGGGTGGGTGGTTGAAGAGACACCCGCGTGTTTGGAGCGTCGAGATTGGATGGGTGAGAATGCGAAGCCAGAAGCTCTGAACGAGCTAAAGAACACGCGGCTTGCAAAGATCCGGCCGATTCGCCTCGATCTATCAGATATATGGAACAGACTGGCGGCACTTTCAAGGCCGGTGCGCAACGGATCGGCGATTGAGCCGGTACTCTTCTGCTTTAATTTTAGCCATTCAAAACAAAGTGCATAAATCATGTGCTCGATGCCAGCCGAATGATCACCGTGCCTGCCTAAACTGGCGGCACGAGATTGCGACCTTCCGTCGCGATTGGCCAAAGTTCCAGATTGGGATCAATGGCTTACGAGATGTGAACGGCATGGCATGCTTCTTGCGATTCTTCCGCCGCAGACCGCCGGCCGCCTTGGCTGTGAAGCACATCTGCGTCAGGGAGATATTACCTCATGCTTACTCGACTCACTCAGGAATTAACGGCGCCATTCAGCCGCCGTCGCTGGCTGGCTGCTGCTGCCGGCCTGGCGCTCGGCGTCGCCGGCTTCGGCCCGGCCATGGCTGCCGACGACACCATCAAGATTGGTGTTCTGCATTCTCTGTCCGGCACCATGGCCATCAGCGAAACCACGCTGAAGGATACGATCCTGTTTCTGATCGACGAACAGAACAAGAAGGGCGGCGTGCTCGGCAAGAAGCTCGAGGCCGTCGTCGTCGACCCCGCTTCGAACTGGCCGCTGTTCGCCGAGAAGGCGCGCGAGCTGATCACCAAGAACAAGGTCGCGGTCGTGTTCGGCTGCTGGACCTCGGTGTCACGCAAGTCGGTGCTGCCGGTGTTCAAGGAACTCAACAGCATCCTGTTCTACCCGGTCCAGTACGAGGGCGAGGAGAGCGAGCGCAACGTGTTCTACACCGGTGCGGCGCCGAACCAGCAGGCGATCCCGGCGGTCGACTACCTGATGAAGGAAGAGAAGGTGAAGCGTTGGGTGCTGGCCGGCACCGACTACGTCTATCCGCGCACCACCAACAAGATCCTCGAAGCCTACCTGAAGTCCAAGGGCGTGGCTCAGGACGACATCATGATCAACTACACGCCGTTCGGTCACTCCGACTGGCAGACGATCGTCGCCGACATCAAGAAGTTCGGCTCGGCCGGCAAGAAGACCGCGGTGGTCTCGACCATCAACGGCGACGCCAACGTTCCGTTCTACAAGGAGCTCGGCAACCAGGGCATCAAGGCCAAGGACATCCCGGTCGTCGCGTTCTCGGTGGGTGAGGAAGAGCTCGCCGGCATCGACACCAAGCCGCTGATCGGCCATCTCGCCGCCTGGAACTACTTCGAGTCGATCAAGACTCCGGCCAACGAGAAGTTCATCAAGGATTGGCAGGCCTACACCAAGAATCCGAAGCGCGTGACCAACGACCCGATGGAAGCGCATGTGATCGGCTTCAACATGTGGGTGAAGGCGGTCGAGAAGGTGAAGTCGACCGATCCGGACAAGGTCATCGACGCTCTCCCGGGCACCGAGGCGCCGAACCTGACTGGCGGCGTGTCGAAGATGCTGCCGAACCACCACATCACCAAGCCGGTGTTCATCGGCGAGATCAAGGGCGATGGCCAGTTCAGCGTCGTCTACAAGACCAAGGATCTCGTCCCGGGCGACGCCTGGTCGAAGGAGCTTGAGGGCTCCAAGGACCTGATCGGCGACTGGGTCGGCAAGAAGTGCGGCAACTTCAACGTCAAGACCAACAAGTGCCTGGGCTCGGGCAGTTGAGATCGATCTGACGTCCAAGTCACGACTGGAGAAGGCGGTGGATAGCGCCGCCTTCTCACTTCCTCCTGCCGGGGTTGTCCAGTGTCTGCAATTGTTCGCGCGATTCTTCGTCGCATTCTTCTTTCTATTGTCCTGATTGCCGTGGCCGCGCCTGCATTCGCGGCCAGCTTCGAAGAGTCCGTCGCCAAGTTCGCCAATGACGATTTCTCCGACACCGATGATGCGGTGGGCGAGATCGCCGTGTCGGGCAATCCGCTGGCCTATCCGATCATCAGCGCGCTGCAGGATGAGCGGCTGATGTTCGATGCCGACACCAAGAAGGTCTATGTCAAGCAGACCGACGGCAAGATCATCGATGCCGCCACCGGCGCCGCCGTCGACAAGCTGCCCGACAACGCCGCGGCGGTCAGCCTCAACAACCGCCTGCGCCGCAGCGTCGACGCCGCGTTGGGCGGCCTGACCCTGCTGTCGCCGGACGTGAACACGCGCCTGTCGGCCGCCAAGTCGGTGTTCAAATCGCATGACGAGGCGACGCTGCCGACGGTGGAAACGGCGCTCGCCAAGGAAACCAATCGTTCGGTCAAGCAGGCGCTCGCCGAGGCCCGCGCCGCAATTCTCCTGTTCAAGTCCGATGCCAGCGAGGTGGACAAGCTCGAAGCGGTAGCCACCGTGAAGGCGCGCGGCGACCAGGAGGCGCTGGCGCTGCTCACCGAGATCAGCAGTGGCGATCAGCCCGCAAGCGTCGCCAAGGCCGCGGCAGGCGCCATCGCTTCGATCCAGAGCTCGCTCGCGATCTGGTCCGGCGTGCAGAATGCCTGGTACGGCCTGTCGCTCGGCTCGGTGCTGCTGCTGGCCGCCATCGGGCTTGCCATCACCTTCGGCGTCATGGGCGTCATCAACATGGCCCATGGCGAGATGGTGATGCTCGGCGCCTACACCACCTTCGTGGTCCAGGAGGTCATCCGCACCCGCTATCCGGCGCTGTTCGACTACTCGCTCTTGATTGCCGCGCCGCTCGCCTTCCTGGTGGCCGGAGCCATCGGCGTGCTGATCGAGCGCACCATCATCCGCTTCCTCTACGGGCGGCCGCTCGAGACGCTGCTCGCGACCTGGGGCCTCTCGCTCATCCTGCAGCAGGCGGTGCGCTCCGCGTTTGGCCCGACCAACCGCGAGGTCGGCAATCCCTCCTGGATGAGCGGCGCGTTCGAGCTCGGCCAGATCACCATCACCTATAACCGGCTCTGGATCCTCTGCTTCACGATGGCCGTGTTCGCGATCCTGCTCGCGATGCTGCGCTACACCGCGCTCGGTCTGGAAATGCGCGCCGTGACGCAGAACCGGCGCATGGCGGCGTCGATGGGCATCGCCACCTCGCGCGTCGATGCGCTGACCTTCGGGCTGGGGTCGGGCATCGCCGGCATCGCCGGCGTGGCGCTGTCGCAGATCGACAATGTCAGCCCCAACCTCGGCCAGAGCTACATCATCGATTCCTTCATGGTCGTGGTGTTCGGCGGCGTCGGCAATCTCTGGGGCACCCTGGTCGGCGCCTTCACGCTCGGCATCGCCAACAAGTTCCTGGAGCCGGTCGCCGGCGCCGTGCTCGGCAAGATCGCGATCCTGGTGCTGATCATCCTGTTCATTCAGAAGCGCCCGCGCGGCCTGTTCGCGCTCAAGGGCCGGGCGGTGGAAGCATGATGCCGCATATGCTGACGAGGTCGCTGGACCGCGCCGCGACCATCTTCGTGCTGATCGTTGCGGCCTGCGGCATCCTGATCCCGCTGTCCAACCTGCTGCTGCCGGCCGGCTCGGCGTTGCAGGTGCCGACCTATCTGGTCGCGCTGTGGGGCAAATATGTCTGCTACGCGATCCTGGCGCTCTCCATCGACCTGATCTGGGGTTATTGCGGCATCCTCTCGCTCGGTCACGGCGCGTTCTTCGCGCTCGGGGGCTATGCGATGGGCATGTATCTGATGCGCCAGATCGGCACCCGCGGCGTCTACGGCAATCCGATCCTGCCGGACTTCATGGTGTTCCTGAACTATTCCAAGCTGCCCTGGTACTGGCACGGCTTCGACATGTTCTGGTTCGCAGCTTTGATGGTGCTCGTGGTGCCCGGCCTGCTCGCCTTCTGCTTCGGCTGGCTCGCCTTCCGCTCGCGCGTCACCGGCGTGTATCTGTCGATCATCACCCAGGCGATGACCTACGCGCTGCTGCTCGCCTTCTTCCGCAATGATTTCGGCTTCGGCGGCAACAACGGCCTGACCGACTTCAAGGACATCCTCGGCTTCAACGTCCAGGCGGAGGGCACCCGTGCCGCCTTGTTCGCGCTGAGCTGCGTCGCGCTCATTCTCGCCTTCCTGATCTGCCGGGCCGTGGTGTCGTCGAAACTCGGCAAGGTGCTGATCGCGATCCGCGACGCCGAGTCGCGGACGCGTTTCCTCGGCTATCGCGTCGAGTCCTACAAGCTGTTCGTGTTCACGCTGTCCGCATGCATGGCCGGCGTCGCCGGTGCGCTCTACGTTCCTCAGGTCGGCATCATCAACCCATCCGAGTTCGCGCCCGGCAATTCGATCGAGGCCGTGATCTGGGTCGCGGTCGGCGGCCGCGGCACGCTGGTCGGCGCTGCGCTCGGCGCCGTCGTCGTGAACTACGCCAAGACGTTCTTCACCTCGGGCGTGCTGGCACCGTACTGGCTGTTCATGCTCGGCGCATTGTTCGTGCTCGTCACCCTGCTGCTGCCCAAGGGCATCATCGGCACGTTCAATACGTGGTGGGATCAACTCAGCACCAAGACGCCCAACGCCGAGAGCGCCGCCCGCGAGGACGGCGTCACCGAACCCAAGATGGCGGAGTGAGCGCATGAACGTGATGGATACCCGCGCGACGTCGTCGCTGCTCTATCTCGACGGCGTGCACGTCTCCTTCGACGGCTTCCACGCCATCAACAATCTCTCGCTGACGCTCGAGCCCGGCGAGATGCGCGCCGTCATCGGCCCGAACGGCGCCGGCAAGACCACGATGATGGACATCATCACCGGCAAGACCAAGCCCGACGAGGGCACGGTGCTGTTCGACGGCAAGACGGATCTCACTCGCCTCGACGAGACCCGCATCGCCGAGCTCGGGATCGGCCGCAAGTTCCAGAAGCCGACGGTGTTCGAGAGCCAGTCGGTCGAGGACAATTTGCTGCTCGCCCTCAATGTCGACCACAGCGTCAAGGGCACGCTGTTCTGGCGCGGATCGAGAAGCGAAGCCGAGCAGATAGACAAGGTGCTCGAAACCGTGCGGCTCAAGGACCTCAGGCGCAAGCTCGCCGGCAGCCTGTCGCATGGCCAGAAGCAGTGGCTGGAGATCGGCATGCTCTTGGCGCAGGACCCGAAGCTCCTGCTGGTCGACGAGCCGGTCGCCGGCATGACCGATGTCGAGACGCATCAGACCGCCGAGCTGCTCAAGGAAATCAACAAGGATCATACCGTCATGGTCGTCGAGCACGACATGACCTTCGTTCGCGAGCTCGGCGTCAAGGTCACCTGCCTGCATGAAGGCACGGTGCTGGCCGAGGGCACCATCGATCAGGTGTCGTCGAACGAGCGGGTGATCGAGGTCTATCTGGGCCGTTAGTCGGCCGGCGAATGGCGAGTAGCGAATAGGGCAAGGGACGATGACGCAGAGAATTCAATCTATTCGCTATTCGCCATTCGCCATTCGCCCATCAGCGGCCGGAGGTCGCTGATGCTCACCGTCGACAACATCAACCTCTATTACGGCGCCGCCCAGGCGCTGCGCGGCGTCTCGATCGCGGCGGAGCCCGGCAAGGTCACCTGCGTGCTCGGCCGCAACGGCGTCGGCAAGACCTCGCTGCTTCGGGCGCTGGTCGGGCAGTATCCGCTGGCCTCCGGCACCATCACCTTCGACGGCGCCGACATCACCCATCTCAAGCCCTATGAGCGGGCGCGCAAGGGCATCGGCTTCGTGCCGCAGGGCCGCGAGATCTTCCCGCTGCTGACGGTCGAGGAGAACCTCAAGACCGGCTTCGGCCCCCTGAAGCGCGCCGACCGCAGCATCCCCGATGACGTGTTCTCGCTGTTTCCGGTGCTCGAATCGATGCTCGGTCGGCGCGGCGGCGATCTCTCCGGCGGCCAGCAGCAGCAGCTCGCGATCGGCCGCGCCATGGTGATGAGGCCAAAGGTCCTGCTGCTGGACGAGCCGACCGAGGGCATCCAGCCCTCGATCATCAAGGACATCGGCCGGGCGATTTCGTATCTGCGCAATCTCGGCAACATCGCGATCGTGCTGGTCGAGCAGTATCTCGACTTTGCCTGCGAACTCGGCGACAACTTCGCGGTCATGGATCGCGGCGCGGTAAAATTTACCTGCACCCGCGCCAACCTCGATCCAGCCGAGATCAGCCGCCAGATGGCGCTCTGATCATCACGTAGCTTCTCGACGCGGACTCGCCCCGCGTCTGGTCCCAGGGGGAGGGGATCGATGCGGGCCGATCCCGCCAACGCCGCCGCCGACATCTTCGAGGCCAACCGCGCCCGCGGCGCGGTGCGCTTCGACGTGCGGCTGCAGGACGGCATGACGCGGCGTCATCATCTGCATGAATCCGGCTCGCTGCGGGTGCGCTTTCCCTCGCCTGAGGACGACAGTCTGTCGGCGATGTTCGTCAATACCGCGGGCGGAATCGCCGGCGGCGATCGTTTCGCAATCGAGGTCGCGGCCGGCGAAGGCAGCCGCGTGACGGTCTCGAGCGCCGCAGCGGAAAAGGTCTACCGCGCGGCCGGAAAGCCGGCGGAGCTCGACATTGCGCTGACGGCCGCGGCGAACGCGCACATCTCCTGGCTGCCGCAGGAGACCATCCTGTTCGACCGCGCCCGTATCCATCGCCGCATCGACATCGACCTTGCCGATACCGCCTCCCTCCTGCTCTGCGAGATCGTCGTGTTCGGGCGCACAGCCATGGGGGAGACGATGCGGGAGGGCGAGTTCGTCGATCGCTGGCGGGTGCGGCGCGGCGGTAAGCTCGTGTTCGCCGAAACGATCCGCCTCGACGGCGACATCGGCGCAAAGCTTGCGCAGCCCGCCATCGCCAAGGGCGGCACGGCGATCGGGACGGCGCTGATCGTGCCCGGGGACGCCGCGCTGGTCGAGCGTATCAGGGAGAGCCTGCCGGCCCTCCGGGGCGAGGCCGGGCTGTCGGCCTGGAATGGATTTGCAATGGCGCGCTTCTGTGCCCAAGATGCCGCGAGTCTGCGCGCCGACATGATGGCGGTGCTCGGCTGTGCTTCGAATAAGCCGCTGCCGCGGCTGTGGCTCAACTAGACGTTTACAAACCGACGATTACCAGAAGACGATCACCAGAGAGTCCGCATGAACCTGTCTCCCCGCGAAAAGGACAAGCTCTTGATCTCGATGGCGGCCATCGTGGCCCGCCGCAGACTCGAGCGCGGCGTCAAGCTGAACCATCCCGAGGCGGTCGCGATCATCTCCGATTTCATCCTGGAAGGCGCGCGCGACGGCCGCACCGTGGCCGATTTGATGCAGGCCGGCGCCCAGGTCCTGACCCGCGACCAGGTGATGCTCGGCATCCCCGAGATGATCCATGACATCCAGGTCGAGGCGACGTTTCCGGACGGCACCAAGCTCGTCACGGTGCACGAGCCGATCCGGTGAAGCGAGCCCAACTCTTTCGGTCGTCATGCCCGGGCTTGACCCGGCCATCCACGCTGTTCGATCTGAATGGAAAAACGTGGATGGCCGGGACAAGCCCGGCCATGACGCAGTGGAAACCTGCGAGGTAACTCATGATCCCCGGCGAACTCTTCATCCAGGACGGCGACATCGAGCTCAATGCCGGCCGCAAGACCGTGACCCTTTCGGTTGCCAACACCGGCGACCGGCCGATCCAGGTCGGCTCGCACTACCACTTCTTCGAGACCAATCCGGCGCTGAAGTTCGACCGGAAAAAAGCGCGCGGCATGCGCCTCGATATCGCGGCCGGCACGGCCGTGCGCTTCGAGCCAGGCCAGACCCGCGACGTGCAACTGGTCGCGCTCGCCGGCAAGCGCACCGTCTACGGCTTCCGCGGCGACGTCATGGGCAAGCTGTAGACGATGCTGACCGGATTACGCCTCGTCTCCGAAGCCGCCGAACTGGCGGCGCGCCGTCATGCCGGCCAGCAGCGCAAGGGCCGCGACGAGGAGCCTTACATCAATCATCTCGCCGAGGTCGCGAACATCCTGTCGGCAACCTGCGACGGCGAGGACGCCGAGCTCGTCGCGGCCGGCTGGCTGCACGACACCATCGAGGATACCGACACGACTGCTGACGAGCTGGCGGAGCGCTTCGGCCCGCGCGTCGCCGGGCTGGTGGAGGAGGTCACCGACGACATGACCCTGCCGAAGAGCGAGCGGCGCGCGGTCCAGGCCATCGCGGCTCCCGGCAAATCGGCCGGTGCCAAGCAGATCAAGATCGCCGACAAGATCAGCAATATCCGCGCGCGCATCTTCTTCGAGCCGGACCTCGAGCAGCAGTTGGAGCTGATGGAGTATCTCGGCTGGGCCGAGCAGGTCGTCGCCGGCTGCCGCGGCGTGAACGCGCGGCTCGATGCGCTGTTCGACGAGACGGTTGCCAACGCGCGGGGGACGCTGTGAGCGGTTCGCCAGCGTCTCGAAATCAAGACAAGCAGAGCTGAGTGGGGGCCATCGATGTCCGTCAAGATCAAGCGTTCCGTCTATGCCGACATGTTCGGCCCGACCACCGGCGACAAGGTCCGGCTCGCCGACACGGACCTGATCATCGAGGTCGAGAAGGACTTCACCACCTACGGCGAGGAGGTGAAGTTCGGCGGCGGCAAGGTGATCCGCGACGGCATGGGCCAGTCGCAGGCGACCAACAAGCAGGGCGCCGCCGACACGGTCATCACCAATGCGCTGATCGTGGATCACTGGGGTGTCGTGAAGGCCGACGTCGCGATCAAGGAAGGCATGATCTCTGCGATCGGCAAGGCCGGCAATCCGGACATCCAGCCCGGCGTGACCATCGTGATCGGCCCGGGCACCGACGTGATCGCAGGCGAGGGCAAGATCCTCACCGCCGGCGGCTTCGACAGCCACATCCACTTCATCTGCCCGCAGCAGATCGAGCACGCGCTGATGTCTGGCGTCACCTCGCTGCTCGGCGGCGGCACCGGCCCGTCGCACGGGACCTTCGCGACCACCTGCACGCCCGGCCCGTGGCACATCGGGCGGATGATGCAGTCGTTCGACGCGTTCCCGGTGAACCTCGGCATCTCCGGCAAAGGCAACGCATCGCGCCCGGCCGCGCTGGTCGAGATGGTCAAGGCCGGCGCCTGCGCGCTGAAGCTGCACGAGGATTGGGGCACCACGCCGGCTGCGATCGACAATTGTCTCTCGGTCGCCGACGACTACGACGTCCAAGTGATGCTGCATTCGGACACGCTCAACGAATCCGGCTTCGTCGAGGACACCATCAAGGCCTTCAAGGGCCGCACCATCCACGCCTTCCACACCGAAGGCGCTGGTGGCGGTCATGCGCCCGACATCATCAAGGTCGCTGGTTTGAAGAACGTGCTGCCGTCGTCAACCAACCCGACGCGACCGTTTACGCGCAACACCATCGACGAGCATCTGGACATGCTGATGGTGTGCCATCATCTCGATCCGTCGATCGCCGAGGATCTCGCTTTTGCCGAAAGCCGCATCCGCAAGGAGACGATCGCGGCCGAGGACATCCTGCACGATCTTGGCGCGCTCTCGATGATGTCGTCGGATTCGCAGGCGATGGGCCGGCTCGGCGAGGTCATCATCCGGACGTGGCAGACCGCCGACAAGATGAAGAAGCAGCGCGGCGCGCTGCCGCAAGACAAGGGCAAGGACAACGACAATTTCCGCGTCAAGCGCTACATCGCTAAATACACGATCAACCCGGCGATCGCGCATGGCGTGTCGAAGCTGATCGGGTCGGTCGAAAAGGGCAAGCTCGCCGACCTCGTGCTGTGGTCGCCCGCCTTCTTCGGCGTCAAGCCGGACTGTGTCATCAAGGGCGGCACCATCGTCGCCGCGCCGATGGGCGATCCCAACGCCTCGATCCCGACCCCGCAGCCGGTGCATTACCAGCCGATGTTCGGCGCCTTCGGCAAGTCGCTGACGGCATCGTCCGTGATCTTCACCTCGAAGGCGGCCGTCACCGGCGGACTCGCCCGCAAGCTTGGCCTTTCGAAGAAGCTCTACGCAGTGCAGAACACCCGCGGCAGGATCTCGAAGAAGAGCATGATCCACAACGATGCGACGCCGAACATCGAGGTCGATCCGGAGACCTATGAGGTGCGCGCCGACGGCGAGCTCCTGACCTGCGAGCCGGCCGAGGTGCTGCCCATGGCGCAGCGCTACTTCATGTACTAAGCTTCCGCCCGGTACCAGAACCAGAAAAGTACCGGGAGGACGAGTTCGTGATCTATGTCGTTGCCACCTTGACCATCAAGCCCGAAACCCGTGCGGAATTCATTGCCGCTGCGACCGCCTGCATTGCGGGGACCCGCAAAGAACCCGGCAATATCGCCTATGATTTGCATGAGAGCGTCACCGATCCGAGCAAGATGGTGTTCGTCGAGCAGTGGGAGAACGCTGAGGCCTTGGTGCCGCACCGCGCGACCGAGCACATGAAGACGTTCGGGCGCGTCGCGGTCAAATGCATGTCGGCCCCGCCGAAGATCGAGATCATTACGCCTGAGAAGGTCGATGTCCGTTGAGCGGAATAAGAGTGAGCGGAATAAGAGGATGAGAGTTTCAGCATGATCCGCGCGACACGCGTGCTTGGGCAGCATCGTTGGAAAGAGGCTGCCGCCGATTCCGTCCTGCTCGATTTCGACGACCGGCATCGGCGGCGGCTGGCCATGACCGGAACGCGCGGGCTGGAGTTCCTGCTGGACCTCGAGCACGCCACCGCACTGCGCGGTGGCGATGCGCTGGTGCTGGAGGACGGCCGGCTGATCGAGGTCGTCGCGGCCGCCGAGCCGCTGCTCGAGATCCGCGCTGCCGATCCGCACCACCTGGTGCGGCTGGCCTGGCACCTCGGCAACCGGCACCTGCCGACGCAGATCCTGGCCAAGAGCCTGCGCATCCGCCGCGACCACGTGATCGAGGCCATGGTCAAGGGTCTCGGCGCGCGTGTCATCGAGATCGAGGCGCCGTTCGATCCGGAAGGCGGTGCCTACGCCGAGCCCAGCCATGCGCACGGCCACGATGATCATGATCACCACGGTCACGATCATCATCACGATCATGCCGGGCACGATCACGCGCATCACGGCCACGACCACGGCCATGCACATGATCATCACGTGCATGACGAGCACTGCGGCCATGACCATCACGATCACGGTCATTCCCATGCTCACGAGCACAAATGAGCCTGAGCTTCGGCCGGCCTCGATCAGCGCCGCGGATTCGGCCGCGCTGTATCGGCTGCTGACGTGGCTGTCGCCGGCGTTTCCGATCGGCGGCTTCTCCTATTCGAGCGGCATCGAATGGGCCGTCGAGGCGGGCGACATCGGCGATGCGGCGGGGCTGCGCGGCTGGCTTGCGACGATGCTGACCAATGGCTCCGGCTTCTGCGATGCGGCTTTCCTCGCGCACGCGTATCGCGCGGTCGAGCTGGACGACAGGACCAGCCTCCGCGAGGTGGCCGAGCTCGCGGCGGCTTTCGTACCGTCGCGCGAACGTCAGCTCGAAACCACCGCGCAGGGCCGTGCCTTCGTCGAGATCGCACGGTCAGCCTGGAACAGCGCAGGTCTCGACGAGGCGGTGGCGCAATGCGAGACGATCGTCTACCCGGTCGCCGTGGGGCTGGTCGGCGCGCTTCATGGCGTTCCTCTGGCGGCCCTGCTGCACGGCTTTCTGCACGCGGTCACGTCGAACTGGATTTCCGCCGGCAGCCGTCTCGTACCGTTGGGGCAGACCGACAGCCAGCGCGTGCTCGCCGCATTGGAACCTGTCGTCGCCGCGACGGCGGACCGCGCTCTGTTCGCCTCGCTCGACGACATCGGCGGCGCAACATTCCGCGCCGATCTCGCCAGCCTTCATCACGAGACGCAATATACAAGGCTGTTTCGGTCGTGATGAAGCGGGGCAAGGGTTGCTCCGATCACGGCCCCGCGCGGTCGCGCGAACGATAGAAGGGTGGATGACATGGCATCGTCTCACGGTCCGCTCCGCGTCGGCGTCGGTGGCCCAGTCGGGTCCGGCAAGACTGCGCTGATGGATCTCCTGTGCAAATCGATGCGGGAGAACTACGACATCGCCGCGATCACCAACGACATCTACACCAAGTGGGACGCGGAGTTTCTCGTTCGCTCGGGATCGCTGACCCCGGATCGTATTGCCGGCGTGGAGACCGGCGGCTGTCCGCACACCGCGATCCGCGAGGACGCGTCCATGAACCTCGCAGCCGTGGCCGACATGCGCGCGAAGTTTCCTGGGCTCGACTTGGTGTTGATCGAATCCGGCGGCGACAACCTCGCGGCAACGTTCTCGCCGGAACTGGCCGACATCACGATCTATGTCATTGACGTTGCGGCGGGCGACAAGATCCCGTCGAAGGGCGGGCCGGGTATCACCCGCTCCGACCTTCTGGTGATCAACAAGATTGACTTGGCGCCCCATGTGGGCGCCTCTCTGGAGAAGATGGAGACGGATGCCAAGCGCATGCGCGGCGCACGGCCCTTCGTCATGACCAACCTGAAGAAGAGCCAGGGGCTTGACCGGATCATCGGCTTCATCGAAGCCAAGGGTGGTCTCAAGCCGTCGGCGTGAGCGCGGGGACTGATCTGCGTCGCACCGTTCTTCGTTGCGCGAGGTATCTGCTGCAATGGCAGACGCAAAAAAGCCTCAACCGGCCGGAACAACTTGAGCCCCTGGGTGTTGCCTCGGCCCGGGGTGCGCCTTGCTCCAAGGCGTCTCGGCGGCCGATGAACGGCCGGTATCCTGGGATCGCTTTCCGCTGATCGCTCCGATCGCTCCCGTCGCCCCGAGGTGCGTCCTTGAGTTGCAGGCCCGGTTATTGGATGACTCGTCTCCTTCGCCACCAACCCTTTACCTCAGAGTAAACGAGTGCTCCGGCTGGGTGTCATCATCGGCTTGATCGCGCTGCTCGGGACGGCGCTATCCGGCTTGGCTGCCTACCGCGTACATGACCAGGAGCTGGCGCTCGATCGCATTGCGCTGGCCCGCGCCATCGACGTCCATGCCAGCCTGGTGCAGGACCGGCTGACCGAACGTGAGCTGCTGGCCCGGGTGGCCTCCGGGCTGTTCCGCGCTCCCTCCGTGATCAAGGCCAATATGCTGGAGCCGCTGCGATCGTCGATCTACGCGTTCAAGACCGACTTCGTGGTGGCGTCGTGGATCGCACGGCTGCGGCCGGATGAGTTTTCCATTGCGCAAGCCGAGCTGCGCCAGGCCGGCTTCCCGAATCCGACCATTCGCAATTTCGATGACACGCCGCTGGGGCCGAACGTCGATCGTCCGTTGGACGTTCTGATGGATCTCGAGCCACGCAATGCCGAGACCTCCAAGCTTCCCGGTATTGCCCTCGACCGGCAGCCGATTGTCGGACCGATGCTCGCGCGGGCCATGGCTGAGGGCAAGCCGGTTGCGTCCGATCCCACTCCGCTGGTGCGGAGCGATGGTCCGATCGGGATCGTGCTGGCAGCCCCGGTCGTCCCGCAAGGCGCCACTGCACCGGCGGGCTTCGTGACCTTTTCGTACGAGATCGGGCCGCTGCTGCTTACCAATGACGATCTGTCGTTGTTCTCGGTGGCGTTGAAGGACCCGCGCAACGCGTCGGACGAGCTGGTTGCCAATGATCAGGGGGCGGTGACGAGCCGGACCCGCGGGCCGGACGATCCTGCTCCGTCGTCGACCCGCACCGTGGCCTTCGGCAATCACGACTGGTCGTTGGTCTATTACGCCAAGAGCAATGCGGTCCGGCGTGCGCAACAGACCGCGGCGATCGTCGGCGTCATCGGGATGGCGCTCACCGGCATCATCTGCGGCCTGTTCGGCTACGTCGCCTACAACAATCTGCGCCTGAGCCGCGAAATCCAGGTGCGGATCGGCTTCGAGCGCCGACTGACGGCGGTCATCGACGAGCTGAACCACCGGGTCAAGAACATCCTGGCGGTGATCCAGTCCATCGTGACGCGAACGCTGCGTCATGGCAGCGACATGGACGTCGCGCGCGAGCTGCTGATCGGGCGGATCCATGCGATGTCGAACGTCGTCACGCTGCTCAGCGAGAGCCAGTGGCAAGGCGTGCAGCTGCGCGGGCTGTTCGAAGCTCGCGCCATCCCGCATGCCGAGAGGATTGCGGTCAACGGACCCGACATCACCGTGAGCGCGCGTGCCGCGCAGAGCCTTTCGCTGCTGTTCTTCGAACTCGCCTCGCACTCGGACGAGGGCCTCTCGCTGGTGGGAAAGCACCCGCACATCACCGCCAGATGGGAGGTGACGGGCGAAGAGCCGAATGCCGTCTTCCACTTCCGTTGGGAGGAATTGAATACCAGTGAAGCGACACGGCGGCCCGACAGCGATTTCGGACTGATCCTACTCGATCGCGTTGCGCCGGAAGCACTCGGTGGCACGTCAAAACGCTTCTTCACCGAGGCGAGCTATGTCTATGAGCTGACCGCTCCGATGGAGACCGTCATCGACATGACCGAGCGCGACCGCACCGAGCAGTTCTCCGCGCCGGTGCATCCGCCGCGATAGCTCGCCGGGCTCGTCAGTGAACAGGATATCAAGGCGCACGATGCCCGGCGAAACTGTTCAACAACAACAAGTTCAACAACAAGAAGAGGCGGCTCTTTCGGGAGCCGCCTCTTTGCTGGCTTGTTTGCGACGGCTTGGCTGATCAGCCGCCGCTGCCGCCGATCACCGCCCGCACGGTTTCGTCGGGGCCGAAATCC
This sequence comes from Bradyrhizobium sp. SZCCHNPS1003, assembly GCF_032381555.1. NCBI lineage: Bacteria > Pseudomonadati > Pseudomonadota > Alphaproteobacteria > Hyphomicrobiales > Nitrobacteraceae > Bradyrhizobium > Bradyrhizobium sp. SZCCHNPS1003. The sequence goes on along the minus strand of NZ_JAUHIU010000013.1, from coordinate 152,310 downwards.
TCGGCGCCTTCGACATAGAGCAGCGCTGCCAGCTTCGAGCGCGCGCGGTTCACGCGGCTCTTGATGGTGCCCACCGCGCAGCCGCAGATCGCTGCCGCATCCTCGTAGGAGAAGCCCGATGCACCGACCAGGATCAGTGCCTCGCGCTGGTCCTGAGGCAGCTTCTCGAGTGCCGCACGGAACTCCTCGAACTCAAGATGCGCGCCCTGCGAGGGATGCGTCTTGAGCGTCTTGGCGTAGTTGCCTTCGGCATCTTCCACTTCGCGCCGGCGTTTGCGGTAGTCGGAGCGGAACAGGTTGCGCAGGATCGTGAACAGCCAGGCAGGCAGATTCGATCCCGGTTGGAACGAGTCGATGTTGGCCAGCGCCCGGAGCAGGGTTTCCTGCACCAGGTCGTCGGCGCGATCGCTGTTACCACTTAAGGAAATCGCAAATGCGCGAAGGCTGGGGACGGCCGCGAGGATATCGTCCCGCAAGGAATCAGTGAGAGGCATTCACTCCCTCCCGTCGGTTTGGTCGTTGGATCCCCCGCCGTTTTCCACGTGGGACTGTGCTGCCGGCGCATCAAGCTTCCGCACCAACTCCGCGAAGCGGTCCGGCACTCCCTGACGGACGACGTCGTCGTACATCGCGCGGAGTTGATGACCGATCCTGGATTGAATTTCCGCGTTCAGTCCGCCGGGCTTGCGCGGTGCCGCATTCTTGCTGGCTTGAGACTTTACATCTTTCATGACCTTTTCCACGTTTCCCCGAGAGTTAAGTCCCTGAAGCTTCAAGAATTATTCTCGCCACCGAGAGGGTCTGCCGGGAACTAATGCGACGGGGCGACAAAAGTTCCACGGGTTTGGGGAACTTTTCGTCGGTTCGGGCGTAATCAGCCCATGATGGAACCCGGGCGGGAAGCCCAGATGACCGAATGGAGTGGGGATGAGCCGATCACAGCTTGTTGCTGAACATTTGCCGCTGTTGCGCCGGTATGCGAGGGCCCTCACCGGCAGCCAGGGTTCCGGAGACGCCTATGTCGGAGCGATGCTCGAGGCCCTGATTCAGGATCCGGCTCTGCTGGACGAGCGCTATGGACCGCGGGCTGCGCTGTTCCGGCTGTTCACGCAGATCTGGAACTCGGTGGCCCTCAACGACGACGCCGAAGTGGCGACCCTGCCGATGCCGCCGGAGCGGCGGCTCTCCAACATCACGCCCTTGCCACGCCAGGCCTTCCTGCTGCTCTCGCTCGAGGGTTTTCCCGAGGAGGAAGTGGCCTTCATCCTCGATATCGACGTTGCCGAAACCCGCCGGCTGGCGGATGCCGCCGGACGGGAGCTCGCCGCCGAAATCGCTACCGATGTGCTGATCATCGAGGACGAGACTTTCATCGCGATGGACCTCGAGAGCCTGGTCAAGAATCTCGGCCACAACGTCATCGGCGTGGCGCGAACCCATGCCGACGCGGTGGCTCTCGCCAAGAACAAGAAGCCCGGTCTGATCCTGGCTGATATTCAGCTCGCCGATGGTTCGTCCGGCCTGGATGCCGTGAACGAGCTGCTGCGCACCTTCGAGGTTCCGGTGGTCTTCATCACCGCCTATCCGGAGCGCTTCCTCACCGGTGAGCGGCCCGAGCCGGCGTTCCTGATCTCCAAGCCGTTCCAGCCGGCCATGGTGTCGGCAGTCGCCAGCCAGGCTCTTTTCTTCCAGCGCAACTCGCGCAACCGGATGCCGAAGCCGGCGGCCTGATCAGGTCACGGTGTACGATGTCGTCCCGGCGCGTTCGTCATGGAGCGCGCCGGCTTCGTTTGTAGCCCCAGCAACAAAGGGCGAGATCAGCAGCCGCGGCAGACGCCGTCGAGCCGTGCCTTTAGCACCGCGTCGTTCGGCTTGGTCTCTCGGAACTTCAACCCGTTCTCGTCGAGCTGGAAGATTTCAGACGTCCGCCGCGGCGCGAAGACGATTGGCACGAGAAAGGTCAGATCACCGTCCGCCAGCTCCGGCGGCGGTGGAGCAAATGGCTGGGCTCGCTCGACCATGGCGACCGCTTCCCGGTCGAGCGCCGGATCGCCAGTCGTTTCCGCCAGCACGGCCGAGATGAGATGACCCTCGCGGTCGATGTGAAACAGGACCTTGGCTGTTCCGCCCTCGCCCGAGGCCTGCAACGGGTAGCGGCGCTGAATCTTCAATTGCGCGACCAGGCTCTTGATCCAATTGTCCCTGGCGCTTTCGCCAGCTCCAATCGCAGGAAAGAGGCCTACGAGAGCCAGAGCCAATCCAATCCCTCGCCATACGCCGACGCTATCCAACGTGCTCAGCATTTCGTCCCCACGCGCGGACCATGAAGTCAGCCGCGCCGCTCCAACATATACCTCAGACGAAATGGGGATAAAGCGCCGCGACGGGTGGGCGGAGATCTGACCGGTAGTGCTGGATCAGAAAAGAATGCGGGGCACCGCCGGCATCACCACGGCAGTGCCCCGCGTCGCCGGTCAATGGGGCAGGGGGAATAACCGGCTGCCGAGATGACGCGTGACCCGAAAAGTCGTTCCGTGTGAGAGACCGAATTTTTTGACGCCATAAAACTGAAGAATGTCGCCGCAGTTTACACACGGTTAAGTGATTTGCCCAACCGAGAACCCGGTTCCTGCGACTTACGTTGGTATGCCGATCGCCTTGCGGCGAGGGGAGCAGAGACATGTCGCAGACCAAGAAAGTTGTCGTTTTGGGTTCGCTTGCGGCTTCCGCCATGCTCGTAGGCGCAATGCAACTGGCTTCCGGCCATGATCTTGGCGCCGGCCTGGCGGTTCAGAACCCCACTCGCGAGACGATCGTCGCAACAGCGAATGACGTGAACCGGGCCGCCAAGTCTGACCGCGCCAACCAAAACGGTACTGCGGCGCCGTCACAGACTGTATCGATCAAGCTGGCTGCTTTCGAGGATACCTCCTTCCTGGTGCGGCTCCCCGTTAGCCCCACGGGTGTAAGCGCGGGCTCCCCGCCGTCGCCGCAGGGATCGCAGCTCATCACCACCGGCAACGAGAAGGCCGCCAAGCACCCGGTGGCCTGCGAGCCGTCGGTGTCGGTGCTGACGGAGATCGCCAAGCGCCTGCAACCGGGACGGTGTGTGACTTAGCTACAGCAGCCGCGCCCGGTTCGAGGCGTAAGCAGGCGATCAACGCCGGGCAATGACGGTCGGGGCAGCCCTCACTCCGCAGGCGTTTGCTCCTCCACCGCTTGGCGGCTGACCACGAATCCGAGCGCCAGACCGCCGACAGCCAGAATGGGAATCAGCCGTTTGATGCCGATCATGCGGACGATCTGCAGGCCGCTCGCCAGCAACATCGGGTCTGCAAAAGCGGACTGGACCGCGGACCGCGCCGTTTCCGCGGTCCGCGCGGCACGGATCGCGATCGCGCGCTTGCGCGCCATGTAGCTGATTGCGGCGATCAACGTCACCACGAAGAAGATGGCGGCACCGGTGAGGCACGCGGCCACGAGCCCGTATCGATTCAGCACGGCGACGAAAGCTGCGGCGCACAGAAAGCTCGTGGTGACGAACAGTCCGACCGCTGCGGCGATCGCGAGCGACGTGAGCCGAACGGCATGCCCGGTCGATTCCTGGAAGTCCGCAATCAGGCGCTGCAGCATGTCATTACCCTCGGCGTCTCATTCATCTTCGCAACAAACTCAAATCGGCGCCGAAGACGCGGCGCCGAAACAAGACAAGCCTCTGGATTTCAGGGGCCGCCGCTTAGCGTCTCCAAGCGGCGCCGATGAGGAATCCAAGTCCGAGCGCAAGACCCACGGTGGCAAGTGGGCGATGGGAGATCACGTCCTCGAGGCGCTCCTCGAGTGAGTTTGCGGCATCCTGGGCTGCACCAAACATCGCGGTGCCCCGCTCGGACATGTCGTCGAACGTCTGGTCCACGTTGTCGCGTGCCTGGCGATAGCCGCTGCGGGCCTGCTTGCTGGCCTGCCCCGCGAAAGCATTGAGCGCATCGGTGATCTGTTCGGTGAGGGCTGCGATATCGTTTTTCACGGCGTGGACATCCTTCTGCAGGCGTTCGTAGTTCGCATTGTCGACGAGATCCTTCAGGGCGGTCTCACCGTCAGTCGGTGGCATGGCAAGCTCCCGGAGCAAGGTGATTGCGTCTGCTCGACAAACGCGGGGTCTCGGCCGAAGTTCCGACGGTGGAAACCGAATTAGTCTGCCGGCAGTTGCGGCGAATCGTCCGGCAGCAGGTGCTCCTTCACGATGAGGGCGACGATCAGGAGCGGCGAGGCGAGGAAGGCTCCCATCGGGCCCCACAGCCAGGTCCAGAATGCCAGCGCGATGAACACCGCGAGTGCGTTGAGCGCAAGGTGCCTGCCGATGATGGTCGGCGTGACGAAGTGGCCTTCCAGGAAGGTGATCACGGCGAAGATGGCGGGCGCGACCATGCCGGCGCTCAAGGTCGGGAATGCGATTGCGCCGACCAGGACGAGCACCGCGAACATCGCGATGGGCCCGATGATGGGGATGAAGTTCAGCGTCGCCGCAAGCGCCCCAAGGCCGGCGGGATTGGGCATGCCGGCGATGGCGCAGGCGAGGCCGGCTGCAATGCCGACACCGGTGTTGATGAGCGTCACCGTCAGGAGGTAGTTGCCGAGGTGCAGCTCGAGCTCGTTGAGGATGCGGAGCGTCCGCAGCCGGACCTCGTGACCACCAAAGGTCATGATCAGCGCCCGCCGTAGATCGCGCCAGCTTGCGATGAACAGCACGAGCGTGGCGAAGAACAGTAGGAATTCGGTGAAGGTCGGCGACAGGAATTCGATCGTCGGCTGAACCCAATCGAATTTGGGCAGCTCCAGGCTGGCCGAGGCCGGTGCGCTTCCGCCGCCGATGGCCGCCTGCATTTCGTGCCACAGCGCCAGCGGCCGATCGAAGACGTGCAGCTTCGACTTGAGCGTGGCGGCAAGCTCGGGAAGGCGATTGGTCCAGTCCAGCACCGGCGCCGAGATCAGGCCGATGATGAAGGCGAGCCCTGCCGCAACCGCGAGCACGATCAGCACGGCGCCCACACCGCGCGGCACGTGGAAGCGTTCGAGAAAGTTGGCGGCCGGCGACAGCATGGTGCCGACCACGAACGCCATCACGATCGGGAGAAAAAATCCCCGGGCGACATAGAGGACACCCGTCACGCAGACGGCCGTGAGGATGATGAGAGCGATGGCGACGACGTCAACCCGTCTGATCACGGGAGGTAATTCTTGGCGACTTTCATTCAGGGCTGAATCGTCGTTCCCGCTGGCGAGCAGCCGCTCGGTGGGAAGTACACGCACCATGAATCTCCCGATCGAGTCGTTCGCGCACAGCTCGCGTGACTTGTCATCTAACAGCCGGGGGGGCATCCGGTTCCGTCGCGCAAACGTGAGAGCCTACATGCTTGACTGACGCAGGGCGACCACACCGAAGCCGGAACTACGACGAGACGTTCGGCGTTTGGAAGGTAATCACGCATCGCACCGCGATGCTCGCATGACAGGGGCATTCCATGACACAGCTCGCTTCCGGCCATCGCCGCAATTCGCGGCGGACGGCTTCGCTGATCGCCGGCGTCGCGGTCCTCTTGCTCGCAGGTGCAACTGCATCTCACGCCCAGCTTCTCGGATATGCGCCGGTCGAGCAGCAGGCATTTCCGCCGGACGAGGCGACGGCATCTGCGGTGCAGGATGAGGACAGCCGGCTGCCGGACCGTCTGCGCCGCACGATCGTCAACCTCGATACGCGGGAAGCGCCGGGGACGATCATCATCGATACGAGCAACACCTATCTGTACTACGTGCTCGGCGGCGGCCGTGCATTGCGCTACGGCGTCGGCGTCGGGCGCGAAGGCTTCACCTGGGCCGGCGTGCAGACCGTGACACGCAAGGCGGAGTGGCCGGACTGGCATCCGCCGGCGCAGATGATCGCGCGGCAGCCCTATCTGCCGCGTTTCATGGCCGGCGGCCCGGGCAATCCGCTCGGCGCGCGGGCCATGTATCTCGGCTCCAGCGAGTATCGCATCCACGGCACCAACGATCCCACGACAATCGGCAAATTCGTGTCGTCGGGCTGCATCCGCCTGACCAATGAGGACGTCTCCGACCTGTTCAGCCGGGTGCAGGTGGGGACGAAGGTCGTCGTGCTGCCGAAAGCCGCCTCGCTGCAGGCGCGCACCAATGCCGGCCGTGCGCCGCGCGTGATGTCGCTGCCGTCGGGGCGGCAGGCGATGTCGCTGCCGGTTGCGGCCGTCAATTAAGCGGGGAGTTGTGTCATGAACGGCCGACGTGCCCTCGCTGCCACCGCAGTGGCAACCATGGCAACCGCGGGCGCGTTGGCAGCGCCGACCACGGCGGGAGCGCAGGATTTTATCTCCGCGCTGTTCGGCGGCTTCAATGCGCCGCAGCGCCAAGCGCCCTATATCCGGATGCCGTTCGCCGACGAGGCGCCGCCGGTGCAGCGTCCAGAGCCGCGCAGCCAGCCGGTCTATTCCGGTGGCGGCAGCACCGCGTGGTGCGTGCGCACCTGTGATGGCCGCTATTTCCCGCTCGGCGCCACCGGTGACCAGAGCAAGGAGGCCGCCTGCAACAGCTTCTGCCCGGCGGCCAAGACCGAGATCGTCTATGGCAGCTCGATCGACGGCGCCGAGACGGGTGGCGGCAAGCCGTATTCGGCGCTGCCCAACGCATTCAAGTATCGCACCGAAATCGTCGACGGCTGCACCTGCAACGGCAAGGACCATTTCGGCCTCGCCAAGGTGTCGATCGACAACGATCCGACCCTGCGCAAGGGTGACGTCGTTGCCAGCGACGACGGCCTCAAGGTCGCCAACCGGACCGGCAGCGGCAAGCGCGCCGAGCTGAACTTCTCGCCGGCGCCCGCGGCGCTGCGCGCGAAGTATGAGCGCGCGCCGGTGATGGCGTCCGACTGATCCTGCGAGACCGTCAGGCGGCGCGGATCTTGCTGAGGAAGTCCGTGACCTGATGACCAAGATTTCTGCTCTGGCTCTCCAGCGTCTCCGAGGCATTGCGCACGTTGTCGGCGGCGGCCGCAGCCGCGTCTGCGTCCGACTTCACGCCGGTGATGTTGTCGGAGACGTTCTTGGTGCCATCTGCAGCGAACTGGGTGCTGCGCGAGATCTCCTGCGTCGCCGCGCCTTGCTCCTGCACGGCAGCGGCGATCGCGGTCGCCACCTCGTTGACCTCGCCGATGATGCCGCCGATCCGCTTGATGGCGTCGATCGCGTCATTGGCGACGCGTTGAATGTCGGCGATCTGCTCGGAAATCTCGTCGGTCGCCTTCGCGGTCTGGCTCGCGAGCGTCTTCACCTCGGAGGCGACGACGGCGAAGCCCTTGCCGGCCTCGCCGGCGCGCGCTGCCTCGATGGTCGCGTTCAGCGCCAGCAGATTGGTCTGCGAGGCGATGCTGTTGATCAGCCCGACAACCTCGCCGATCCGGTTCGCCGATTGCGCCAGCCCCTGCACCGTGCCGTCGGTCATGCGGGCCTGTTCGACCGCCCGGCTGGCGATGCCGGCGGCATGGGAAGCCTGCTTGGAGATGTCCGCGATCGACGCATTCAGCTCCTCCGCCGCAGAGGCGACGGTCTGCACGCTCATCGAGGCGTCGTTCGAAGCCTTCGCGGCGACCTCGGCGCGTGTGTTGGTCTGCCGCGACACGTTGGTGAGGCCGGCCGACGTCGCCTGCATGTCGGTGGAGGCCTGGCCGAGCTGCTCCAGCGACCCGCGCACCAGACTTTCGAACTCCGCGACGTAGGACTCGATCGCGCGCTGGCGCGCAACTGTCGCGGCGTTGCGCTCGCGCTCCTGGGCCTCGATCGCGAGCTTGTCCTTGGCCTGCTGCTTGAAGGTCTCGAGCGCGTTGGCAAGCGCGCCGATCTCGTCCTGCCGCTGGGTGTAGCCGGTGTCGACGCCGAGATCGCCGCCTGCAACCGCGAGCATGGCATCGCGCATCCGGTGCAGCGGCCGGATCACCCGGCCGCTCACGGCGGCGATCGCCGCGCCGCCCAGTGCGACGGCCAGGAGCAGCAGCGTCAGCTGGAGCATCAGAGACTCCATCGCCGTGCTTTGCTGCGCGCTGGAATGGTCCTTGGCCGCGTCGAGCGCCGCCTCGGCCAGGGCGACCGCGCTCGTCATCTTGTTCACGGAGAACGGACTCCACTGATATGGCGTCAGCTCAGGCTTCTCGCCCTTTTGCACCGCTGCCAGCAGACGCTCGCGCAGGCCGGCATACTCCGGCGTGAAATAGGCCTGCTCCGTGCCCGACATCGCTGCGGAGAGCGCCGGCGGCAAGCTCATGCCGGAGGTGGCGAGCTGGACCGCCTTCCATGCGGCATCGACGCCGCCGACCTGCTTGGTGTAGGCCAGCACCGCTTCGGGCGACACCTTGCCGGCCGTCAGCGCATTGCTGACGACGAGCGATGCTTCACCAGCCGTGTTGCGCATCAGCCAGGCCATCTGCTTGATCATCAATAGCTGATCGACGGTCGCACTCTGATGATTGACGCTGGCGGCGATATTGACCGTGATCTTGTCGAGCAGGACCAGTAGCGCGTCGAACGTCTCGCCATACTCCTTGGGCAGGCCGGCGCGGCGGGCCGCCTTCGGCTTGACGATCTCGGTCCAGAATTCGCTGTGCTCCGCGGTCAGCGTCTTGTTGAGCCGGTCGAGGTCGGCGACCAGGCTCTGATTCTGTTGGAAGTCGATGCTTGGCAGCAGCTCCAGACTCCGATTCAGTGCAGGGACATAGATGCCACGCGCAGAGCGCAGGAATTTCTCGGTGTCGCCGTCCATGGCCTGATCGGCATTGAGGACCCGGATCGTGGTCGAACGATCGCTGCGCATGCTGTTCATCGCCTTGAACAGGACGCCGGAGACCTCCGAAACGCGCGCGATCCGCTGAGCCGATTGCAGCCTGCTCCAGGAGCCCCAGGCGTTCAGCGCGAACAGGGCGATGACGGCGAAGGCGGCGGTGATGATGACCGTCTTCAGCAGTGAAGAAATGGTCAGGCGGTTCAGCATTTTGATCTCCGATTCACTGCATTCGAGCGCAAACCGGTAAAAGAACTGGATCAGCAGCGACCCGTGGAACTACGGAGAAACAGATTGGGATCGCAAGTTCCGAGAATGGAACTGCAAGCCGCCGAGCGGGTTAGCTCCACAGCGCCAGCGCATCCTTCATCTCCCAGGGGACTCCCATGCTCATCAGTGCTCTCGTCACCTTCCTCGTCGTCATCCTCATTCTGTATCTGATCAACCTGTTGCCGATCGACGGTCGCGCCAAGCAGATCTGCCGCGTCGTCGTGATCGTGCTCGGCGTGATCTCGCTGCTTCGCTACATCGCGGTCATATGATCTGAGGATCATGTTACCTCTCGCCTGATCAAAAAAAGCCCCGGCGGATCGCCGGGGCTTTTTGACGTCGGGCCTAAGCCTTCTCGTTCTGCTTGGCCTCGCGCCGCCGCGCGGTGAGAATGTATTCGGTGTAGCCGTTCGGCTGGGTGCGGCCTTCGAACACAAGGTCGCAGGCTGCCTTGAACGCCACGCCATCGAACGACGGCGCCATCGGCCGATACAGCGCGTCGCCGGCGTTCTGCTTGTCGACCACGACGGCCATGCGCTTCAGCGAATCCATCACCTGCTCCTTGGTGACGACCCCATGGTGAAGCCAGTTGGCGAGATGCTGGCTGGAGATCCGCAAGGTGGCGCGGTCCTCCATCAGGCCGACGTCGTGGATATCAGGCACCTTGGAGCAGCCGACGCCCTGGTCGATCCAGCGCACGACATAGCCGAGAATGCCCTGGCAGTTGTTGTCGATCTCCTGGCGCACGTCGTCCGGCGCCCAGTTCGACTGCGACACCGGGATGGTCAGGATGTCGCCGAGCTTGGCGCGCGGGCCCCCCTTGGCAAGCTCGTCCTGGCGGGCGTGCACGTTGACCTGGTGGTAGTGCAGGGCATGCAGCGTCGCGGCGGTCGGTGACGGCACCCATGCGGTGGTGGCGCCCGCCTGCGGGTGGCCGACCTTCTGCGCCAGCATGTCCGCCATCTTGTCCGGCGCCGCCCACATGCCCTTGCCGATCTGGGCATGGCCGGGCAGGCCGCAGGTCAGGCCGTTGTCGACGTTCCAGTCCTCATAGGCCTTGATCCAGGCCTGCGCCTTCATCTCGTTCTTGCGGATCATCGGACCCGCTTCCATCGAAGTGTGGATCTCGTCGCCGGTGCGGTCGAGGAAGCCGGTGTTGATGAAGACGATGCGCTTGGACGCCTGCTGGATGCAGGCCTTGAGGTTCACCGTGGTGCGGCGCTCCTCGTCCATGATGCCGACCTTCATGCTGTTCTCGGGCAGGCCGAGCAGCTTCTCGACGCGCGCGAACAAGTCGACCGTCAGCGCCACCTCGTCCGGGCCGTGCATCTTCGGCTTGACGATGTAGATCGAGCCGGTGCGGCTGTTCTTGACCTTGGAGTTGCCCTTGAGGTCGTGCATCGCCAGGAGGCCGGTGACGGCGGCGTCGAGAATGCCCTCCGGCACCTCCTTGCCCTCGGAGTCGAGCACGGCGTCGGTGAACATGTGGTGCCCGCAATTGCGGATCAGCAGCAGGCTGCGGCCGTGCAAGGTGAGCGTCCCGCCGGACGGCGTGGTGTAGCTGCGGTCGCTGTTCAGCGCGCGGGTGAGCGTCTTGCCGCCCTTCTCGAAATCGGCCGACAGCGTGCCGTTCATCAGGCCGAGCGTGTTGCGGTAGACCAGCACCTTGTCCTCGGCGTCGACGGCGGCGACCGAGTCCTCCATGTCGAGGATGGTCGAGACCGCGGCCTCCAGGATCATGTCGGAGACGCCTGCCGGATCGTCCTTGCCGATGACATGGCTGCGGTCGATCACGACCTCGACGTGCAGGCCGTTGTTGGCGAGCAGGATCACGGAGGGGGCGTCGGCCGAGCCCTGGTAGCCGGCGAACTGGTCAGCGTTCTTGAGCGCGGTGGCGTTGCCGCTCTTCAGCTTGGCGGAGAGCTGGCCGGCAATGACGCTGTAGGCGGTCACGTCGGTGTGGCTGCCGGTGGCGAGCGGTACGGCGGCGTCGAGGAAGGCCTTGGCCTTGGCGATCACCTTGTCGCCGCGGGCCTTGTTGTAGCCCTTGCCGGACTCGCTCGGATCGTGCGGGATGGCGTCGGTGCCGTAGAACGCGTCATACAGCGAACCCCAGCGAGCATTCGCCGCGTTGAGCGCGTAGCGGGCATTGGTCAGCGGCACCACCAGCTGCGGGCCGCAGATCTTGCCGATCTCCTCGTCCACATTGGCAGTCTCGACCTTGTGGGTCGCGGGCTCGGGCAGCAGGTAGCCGATCTCCTTCAGGAACGCGGTGTAGGCGCCGAGGTCGAAGGCCTTGCCCTTGTTAGCGAGGTGCCAGGCGTCGATCTTGTCCTGCAGGGCATTGCGGAGGGCGAGCAGCTCGCGGTTCTTCGGGGCGAGATCGCGCAGGATCGCGCTGAGGCCGGCCCAGAACGCGTCCGGATCGATCCCGGTCTTCGGCGTGGCCTCCTTGGCGATGAAGTCGAACAAAACGGGGGCGATCTTCAGTCCATGGGCGTCGATACGGGTCATGATGAGACGTTTCTCTCGAATAAGGGCGACGTTGCGCGTGTCTTGGGCATGCTGAAATGGCCGCCTCGAAGGCGGCGTGTGCAGTGCATTTAGCGCCAAAGCGGGGGCCACGAAAGGGGGGAGGGGTATCGCAGTTGGTCGGGGGGCAGCGGACAGGCGGGCTGGTTCCGGGCGGAGTGATGCCAAGTAATTTCGCAGGACCGCCTCAGAGTTCGGCCGCGAGCCCACAACCGTGCGGAGCTCTCGGATCGGGCACGCTGCCACCCTCCCCTGGAGGGGGAGGGTCGACTCGCAACGAGCGAAGCGAGATGCGAGGCGGGGGTGGGGTGATCTCTCCACGAGCGCCGGTGCGCGTGGCATCACCCCACCCCGTCGCGCATCGCTGCCGCGACGCGCGCCCTCCAGGGGGAGGGTGACAACGCAAAGCGTGCCGCAAATGGCGTTCCGACGTACACCAAACGGCTGCGGACAACTCAACGAAGGTGATCGCTCGTGGAGGTGATGGCTCATGCGACTTCGTCCTCGCGGCGCGTGATCGCGTCCGAGCTTTGCTGACGTGCCGCCCCTCGATCACGAGAGGCGCGGGGAAGGCCGGGTGCAGGCTGCACCCATGGCCCGCCTGCAGAAAAAAATGCAGGCGGCAGTCACCACAGGTACGAGCCGGACATCCGGCCTCCCCTGCGCGATGGCTCTACGGTTGCTCCGTGGTCTCCCCGGTGCGCCGGGCTTTCTGGTCACCGTTGCCCGCGCGACGCATTGGCGTCATCGCAAGCGTGGCATCAGCATCGGGATGCCAGGACCCCACGGCTTGGCCGTGCGCCTCGGGACTGTCCGTCGACATGATTGCTCACGCCGCAGCCCAAAGCGCCCACCGCATCCCGCACCCGACGTCCGTGACGGTCGCGAACTGTCCCTCGTGTGGGACGGGATGCTCAGAGATAAGCATGAATTCGGAAAAAAGGAAAGAGGAATATTTTTGGGCCGAGGACTGGATAGGGCAAATCAGCTTGGCCGGACGAGGGAAACAGGCTTTTCCATGCGAGAGGTGCGCGTTGAAATCTGTAGCACCTAGTGCTATATAAAACCATGGCTGGCCAATTCAAGCGAGTTTTCAAAACCGCATGGTTCTCGAAGGCGGCACGCAAGGCTCGTATCAGGGACATCGAGCTCTGCGAGGCCGTCGAGGCAGTCATCAAGGGCCAGGCTGACGATCTGGGAGGTGGGGTCTTCAAGAAGCGTCTGAACAAGAACATGCACCGGAGCATCATCCTCGCCAAGAGCGGTCGATACTGGATCTACGAATATCTATTCGCCAAGAAGGATAGAGCGAACATCGACGATGATGAGCTGGAAGACTTCCGAACTCTCGCAAAGAGCTATGCCGCATTGAATAGCGCACAACTCGCGCAACTCCTGGCGGACGAAGACTTGGTGGAGATCTGTCATGACGAAAAAAAATAGGTTCAAGAGCGACCTCTCGGAAGCGCTTCATTCGTCCGCCACGATGCTTCACAAAGTCGGCGCGCTCGACAAGGCGACGATGCGGGACTTCGATTCCCGTCATCTAGCCGTCGCCAGTGAAATGAAGCCTGCTCAGATCAAGCGGCTCCGTGAGGCCAACAATGTCAGTCAGCCGGTGTTCGCCCGATATCTCAATACGAGCGAAAGTACCATCGAGAAATGGGAGACTGGAGCCAAGCGGCCGAGCGGCATGGCGCTCAAGCTGCTGACAATCGTCCAGAAGCACGGGTTGAAGATCCTCGCCTGATGCAGTCAGTACCTCGTGGCGGGCGGCTAAACCAGCGTGAACGGGGCGATATATAGGTCTGGCCTTCGGTATCGCTGTTGCTGATACGGAGCTACACGTGTTCCGCACTTTCCGAGCCTGCCTTGCGAGCCTCCGGCGGCGGAAGCGGCTGTTCAGGGAGTACGACGTCGTTCGTCTTCGGAGGTTGGTGCCAACCATACCTCTTCCGATCGGCGCGCAAGGTACCATCGTGATCGATCATCGTTCCAGGCCGCCGGCATATCTGGTCGAGTTCTTTTCTGACGGAGAGCATGCCGGGCTTTATGACGTCGTGCCTGAGGACATCGAGTTGATGATCCCATACGAAGGATGGTTCGTGAAGGGGAGCCCGCGTGAGCTCTCGCGACACGCGGTGCCTGCTCGAAGTGATTGGCGACTGAAATGATCGGCGCGCGTCGTCTCGCCGGCTCTACGGTCTGTGGAGTTTGCAGCGCAATCTTGCTTACTCAAGCGGGCATCAAATAGAGTATTCTCGCAGCAGACTCGATAAATCGTAGAAATTGACAATGCGCGCCAGAATCTTGAGTGAAATAGAGAGACTTGCGGAGGCTAACGGCGGTCAGGCTCCAGGTGTTCGCGCGTTCGAGAGCGCAACCGGCATTACCGAGGGGACTTGGCGCGGCCTGTATTGGGCTCGTTGGAGTGATGCCCTAGCCGAGGCTGGCTACGCGGCGAACAAGTTTCAAGGTAAGTCTGAGGCCGATCATATTCTGGCGAGCTTCGTGGAAGCGGCCCGATACTATAAGCGGCTGCCGACCATTATGGAAATTCGGATGTTCAGGCGGCAGCGCGAGGACTTCCCGAACGAGAAGACAATCCACTCTTATTTTGGATCAAAAGAGGGATTGATCTCGAACCTCAGGGCATGGTTGGAGGGCAGGTCGGGATACGACGATATCGTCCAGATGCTCGGCCAGAAAGTGGAGGCCGAAACTCCGACCAACTCGAGGGAAGGTCTAGTTTATCTCATAAAATCCGGTACCCACTACAAAATTGGCCGCAGCGATGAATTGGAACGCCGAGTCAAAGAAATTCGTATCGCTCTTCCCGAAGCCGCAACGCTTGTTCACTCGATCCGCACCGATGATCCCGCAGGCATCGAGGCATATTGGCATCGTCGCTTCGTAGACAAGCGAGCGAACGGTGAGTGGTTTAAGCTGACTAACGCGGACGTAGCGGCATTTAAGAAGCGAAGATACCAGTAGCGCATCATCGTCAGGCACTGGATGTCGCCCCGTTCATCCCGGCTACGCGCCGTTGTGAGGCCACCGCCTGAGCCGTGCCGCCTCGACCAGCATTCCGATCGTCAAGGGCTGCCGTAGGTGGCGCAAGCTGAGAAGCCGTAGGACAAACCCGGTCAACGTGAAGCCCTCCGGTCCAAAATGACGGTCGAACGCGAAGTCGGGCAGGTCGACTTCGAACTGCCGTTGAAATGCAAGCAGGAATTCGCGCGCATCCTCGCCGTCCACGCCGAGGTCGCGGGCGACGTCGGTCTCGTCGAAGAGCGGCCTGCGCGTCGTCGTCTGCGCCGCGACGAACTGCAGGACGGATTGACGGAGCAGGTCTGTTGTCTGTTGCATTATCTCGTGCCTGACTCTGCATGCTGCCACGCGCCGACTGCCAAAGTCGCTTTTGCCCTCCTACGCAACAATGGATCTATGCCCACGCCATCCCAATCACGATGGCCGGACCGTCGCTTTCCTTGTTGGATCCCTTGGTCACGGGCCTCCGGACGCTTGTGCCGCGCTCGCGCCGTTGCTGTGGCTACAACGCGCCGAAGGTGACGAGCCGGAGCTTCAACCAATCCGAGGGCGGCACATCGCTGGCTTGTCCGATCGGCCCAGTTGCGATCGACGGCCGTATGCTTCCGTCCTGCTCCCCTCATGCCCTTGACGGCGCCAGGCGGAATTCGACCACGTCCTCGGCCGTGGACAGGTCGCGCGCCATCTGGGCGGTCTCGAACCGGCCGGCGGCCTGCAGCACCAGCTCGAAATGGAATTGCCGCTTCGCCTCGCTGTATTCGTAGCACCAGTCCAGCACGTCGAAGCCATAGGCCCGCATGCATTCGCGCAGTTCGGCCTCGCTCGGCTGCAGACCATGGCGGTAGACGACCGACAGCGACAGCGTGGTTTGATGCGGCAGCCATTGTTCGACCTTGCCGAGCAGGGTCATCGCGGCCAGGGACAATGCCGTGGCGCAAAGCGCGGTGCCGTAGAGGCCGATGCCGATGATGATGCCGATCGCCGACGTCATCCAGATCGAGGCGGCCGTCGACACGCCGCGGATGGTGAAGCCGTCCTTGATGATGACGCCGGCGCCGAGGAAGCCGATGCCGGTCATCAGGCCCTGGATCACGCGCGTCGGATCGGAGACGGTCGGCGACACCGCCATGCCGCCATACCAGCTGCCGGGAAAGCCGTTGATCGCCGTCAGCAAGGTCGATGCGACGCAAACCAGCGCGTAGGTCCGCATGCCGGCCGCGCGTCCGTGATAGGTGCGCTCGTAGCCCAGCAGCAGGCCGACGGCTGCTGCACCCATCAGGTGCAGCAGCAGAATCCCGTTCGTCTCCAGTTCTGCCCTCGACCAATAGGCCGCCAGATGCTCCATCCTGCGCCTCGACAGCGTTGCTGCGCGTGCCGTGAACTGTGCGGATCAAGTGCTAATTTCTGCTTGCAGATCGTACGGCGGCCCCATGGGCAGGCTTGGCGTCCAAGAGCGAACCGGCGCACTCCTCCGTAGGTCTTCGGGGAGAAGGTGACCACGCTTGGCTGCGGCTGTCGCTCTGCTCGCCGATGTCGCGCGTGACGTCACGAGGCCGAATTTGAGCCAGGCTGCGGGCGGCACCTCGGGTGAGGTGTGTGCGGTCGACGATGTCGATCAAGCCGGGGTCGATGTCCCTCTCGCGCAAGATAGTGCGACCTGCTCGCCATGAGACGTGGTCAGGCCGGCACGATGCTGTCGCTCGATCCCGCCCGCGCCGATTCATTGCCCCCGCACAGTCCCACTTCGGACGTAAAAGCTATCGATAACGACTTGCATCTAGCAGGGGTGGGGGGAGGCGCATCATGTCGTTCACTGGGCTGCGGTCGGTCGTCCTGTGTCTCGGCCTGCTCGCCTTGCCCGCCCTAGCAGCCGACAAGTCGACAGCACCGTACCTGCACGCGACCGAGGGACGCGCGGTTGAGAGAAAGCCGACCTTGCTTCAGATGCTCGTAGCTGCGTTGAAGCCGAAATCCGTCCACGCGGCCGAGACGGCGCACAGGCCCAGGGTCAGGCACGTTGCCACGGCAGCAAGGAAGCGGAAGGCCCCGCCCGCCGCTGCAGCGATGGAGCCGGCCGTGGCGCCGCCCACCACGGTCGGCGCCACGGCGACTCCACCTGCACCCCTCTCCGAGGCGGACCCCGCCGCTAAGGGGCTGGCGCTGTTCAACGACGTGAGCCTGTCGGACGGCGGCAAGGCGTCCTGCGCCACCTGCCACTTCTCGACCGGGCATACCAACAACAAGACCTATGTCGGGCTCGACGTCGTCGCCGACGGCGACCCCAACGGCAGGAATACGCCGACCCTGTGGGGCGTCGGCGAGCGCTCGGTGTTCGGCTGGGCCGGGCAGGCGGCGACGCTGGAGGACAGCATTCGCGGCATCATCGTCAACCGCATGAAGGGGCCGGAGCCGTCGAAGGAGACGCTGGCGGCGCTGGTCGCCTATGTGCGGACGCTGAACTATCCGGCGAACTGGCAGGTCAAGGACGACGGCACGCCGAGGGACGATGCCAGCGCGGCCGTGAAGCGCGGCTATGAGCTCTATGTCGGCGATGGCGGCTGCGGCACCTGCCACGTGCTGCCGAGCTTCGACAAGAAGAGCCGCGACGACATCGGCACCGGCGGCAAGTTCAAGGTGCCGACCCTGCACGCGGTGGCGTCGACGGCGCCGTATTTCCACGACGGCCGCACCGCCTCGCTGCGCGACGCGGTCAAGCTGATGTGGGAGGTCTATGCCAAGAAGATGGATTCGCGGCTGCCGACCGACGCCGAGCTCGACGATCTCACCGCCTATGTCGGCGCGCTGTAGCGTGGCACTGACAAGAAGCTGGCGGTCGCGTCTTCACAGTCATTCCGGGCGATTGGCAATGCGAAGGCGCGAAGCGGCTTCGCATTGACGATCGAACCCGGAATCTCGAGCTTGTTAAGAATGGACGCAAGACAATGTCGAGATTCCGGGTTCAAGGCCTGCGGCCTTGCCCCGGAATGACAGTGCGTATCACGAGCCTGACAGGCAAACGTGAGAGGCTTGATTATCTGCCAACCCTGTCATGGACCGTGTGTGCGCGGTCCATGATCATGCAGTGACGACGCAATCAGATGTTGGCACCGAGATCGGCGATGTCGTCGAACAGCACTGATGTCCGCGACAGCAGCGCCTCGAGCTCGTCGGTGGCGTCCGCAATCCCGCGCGTCGCGGTGTCGATCACCAGCTCCGCATCGAGCGGCGGCTCGTAGTCGGTGCCGATGCCGGTGAAGTTCTGCAGATTGCCGGCGCGGGCCTTGGCGTAGTGGCCCTTGGGGTCGCGGCTCTCGCAGATCTCGGCGGCCGTCGCGACATAGACCTCACGGAACAGGTCGCCGGCGACGCGACGGGCGGCCGCGCGGTCCTCGCGCGCGGGCGACACGGCGGCCACGATCGCGATGTGGCCGTTGCGAGCGAGATGGGTCGCGACCTCGGCGAGGCGACGGATGTTCTCGGCGCGGTCCTCCGGCGTGAAGCCGAGATCCTTGTTGAGGCCGGCGCGGACGGTGTCGCCGTCGAGCAGCACGGGCGCGCCGCCGCGGCCGAACAGCCGCCGCTCCAGCGCACGCGCCAGCGTCGACTTGCCGGCGCCGGGCAGGCCGGTCATCCACACCACCGCGCCCTTGTGGCGGTAGCGGTCGGCGCGCTCCTGCGGCTGCAGCGCCGATTCCACCGGCATGATGTCGACCGGCGCGGCGCGCTTGCCGGCGTCGACCGTGAGCACCAGACCGCCGCCTGCAATGCGGCCCTGGACCTCGATGACGAGGCGGCCGGTGCGGGCGTTCTCGGCGTAGGGATCGATGGCGACCGGCTGGGTCAGCGCGATCTCGATCTCGCCGACATGGTTGCGCGCGATCGCGGCATTCTGCTCGTTGGAGAGCGAGCCCGGATCGACCGCCTTCTCGATCGCGACCACGCTGCCGCGCGCCTCGCGGGTGCCGAGCCGCACCAGGATGCTGTCCCCCTTGGCGAGCGGCTGGTCGTGCAGCCAGAAGATGCGCGCGTGCAGGCGTCGGGCCGCCTGCGGCTCGCGGCCGACATGGGCGATGACGTCGCCGCGCTCGATGAACAGCTCGCGGTCGAGCGTGATGCCGACCGAGCGGCCGGCGCCCTGCGGCGCCGTCACCGGCGTCTGCGGCCAGCCCTCGACGGTCTTGATCTTGGCGATCTTGCCGGCCGGCATGATCACGATCTCGTCGCCGGTCTTGAGCTCGCCGGCCTCGACGCGGCCGGCGACGATGCGACGGTCGTCGAACTTGTAGATCGCCTGCACCGGCAGGCGCAGCGGCAGGCTCGACAGCGGCTTTGCCGGCTCCAGGCCGTCGAGGGCCTCGACCACGGTCGGGCCGCCATACCAGCCGATCCGCGAGGTCAGCTGGGCGACGCCGTCGCCGTCGCGCGCCGAGATCGGAATGATCGCGACCGGCTCGACGCCGAGGCCCTCGAGATGCGCGGAGATCTCGGCCTTGATCGTGTCGAAGCGCTCCTCGCTGAAATCGACGCGGTCCATCTTGTTGACGACGACCGCGACCTGCTTCACGCCGAGCAGATGCAGGAGATAGCCGTGGCGGCGGGTCTGGTCGCGCACGCCCTCCAGCGCGTCGATGATCAGCACCGCGCCGTCGGCCTGCGAGGCGCCGGTGATCATGTTGCGCAGGAATTCGGCGTGGCCGGGCGCGTCGATCAGCACGACCTCGCGCGCATTGGTGCGGAAGCGGATCTGCGTGGTGTCGATGGTGATGCCCTGGTCGCGCTCGGTCTGCAGCGCATCGAGCAGGAACGACCATTCGAACGGCATGCCGCGGCGGGCGGAGACCGCCTGCAGCATTTCGAGCTTGCCCTCGGGCAGGCTGCCGGTCTCATGCAGCAGGCGGCCGACCAGCGTCGACTTGCCGTGATCGACGTGGCCGACGATCACGATGCGGACCTGCGGACGGGTGGTGCCGTTCGGCGTGGCGGGGGCGGCTGACGGGACTCGCATGTTCATGGCCTCGTCCCCGCTCACAGATAGCCGGCGACGCGCAGCCGCTCGAAGGCGTCCTCGGTCTCGTGGTCGAGCGCGCGGCCGGCGCGCTCCGGCACCTTGGTGCTTTCGAGCTCGGCGAGAATCTCGGGGATGTTGGAGGCGTTGGACGCCACCGGGAACGTGATGTCCTGGTCGCCGAGCGAGCGATAGCGCTTGCCGTTCCTGGACAGATAGAGCGGAATGATCGGGATGTTCTCCCGCGCCGTGTAGGCCCAGATGTCGGCCTCGGTCCAATGCAGGATCGGATGGATGCGCAAGTGAGCGCCCTGCGGCGGCGAGGCGTTGAAGTGATCCCAGAACTCAGGTGGCTGATCGCGCACGTCCCAATGGCCTTCGGCGCCGCGCGGCGAGAACACGCGCTCCTTGGCGCGCGTCGCTTCCTCGTCGCGGCGGATGCCGGCGATCAGGCCGTCGAAGCCGTGCTTGGCGAGCGCCATCTTCAGGCCTTCGGTTTTCCGCGCAGCCGAGCGCGCCGCGGGGGGCAGGGTCGGATCCACCGCGTCGATCGGCGGGCACGGCTCGACCTTGAGATCGAGGCCCCATTCCTTCGCGTAGGTGTCGCGGAAGGCGTACATCTCCGGAAACTTCTTGGCCGTGTCGACATGCATGGCCGGAAACGGCACGCGGCCGAAGAACGCCTTGCGCGCCAGCCAGATCATGACGTTGGAATCTTTTCCGAGCGACCAGAGCAGCGCGAGCTTCTTCAGCCGTGCAAAGGCCTCGCGGAGAATGTAAATGCTCTGCGCCTCGAGCTGATCGAGATGATCCATGGTCGGTGCGGCGCTGAGGACGCGCGGCATGGAAGATGCTTGCTCGATCTCGGAAGAGGGCAACCGATCTCTGGAAACGTCGTTGGTGAGAATGTGCATGCTATCAGCCATCGCCTGCTTGGGAGAAAATTCTATGGCGAAGCCAAGGAATAATTTTCTCTTTACGTGTGCGGCGTGACACTTATATAGAAAATAATTCCAGTCAACCCCGAAGAGTCGAAACCGAAGAGCGCGATGCAATATCTGCCGGTGTTTCTCGATCTGAAGACCGGCCCCGTGCTGCTGATTGGCGCGGGCGAGCTCGTGCGCGCCAAGCTTCGCGTGTTGCTGTCCGCGGGCGCGCGCATCCGCTGGTTCGCCACCGACGGCGACTTCGATCTCGCGGGTCTGCGCGATGAGCACGGCCAGATCGAGCGCGCCGAAGGCGACCCGCTGAGCGCCGATCTCACTGGCGTCATCGCCGTGCTGTGCGCGGGCGCCGGCGACATCGGCGTTGCGATGTCGGCGCGGGCACGCAGCGTTGGTCTGCCCGTCAACGTGATGGACGACCTCGCGCATTCCAGCTTCATCTTTCCGGCGATCGTCGATCGCGGCGACGTCGTGGTGGCGATCGGCACCGGCGGCTCCTCGCCCGTGGTGGCACGCCGCGTGCGCGAGCGCATCGAGGCGCTGCTGCCGGCGCGGATCGGCGAGCTCGCGAGCTTCATCGGCGACTTCCGCAGGACCATCAATCCGCTGATCACCGAGATGCCGCTGCGCCGCCGCTTCTGGGAGCGCATCGTCGACGGCCCGATCGGCGCGCTGGTACTGGCGGGGCGCAAGCACGAGGCCGCGGCGGCGCTGCATGGCATCGCCGATCCGACCGCGTTCGCGGGCGCGGATCATGCGGGCCGCAGCGAAGGCCATGTGACCCTGGTCGGTGCGGGCCCCGGTGATCCGGACCTGCTGACGATCAAGGCGCTGCGCGCGCTGCAGGATGCCGACGTCGTGTTCTATGACGAGCTGGTCACGCCCGAGATTCTCGATCGCATTCGCCGCGATGCCGCGCGCGTGCCGGTCGGCCGCCGCGTCGGCAAGCCCGGCATCGGCCAGGACGCCGTCAACAAGCTCTTGATCGAGGCGGCGCGCGAGGGCAAGCGCGCGGTGCGTCTCAAGGGTGGCGATGCCTACGTGTTCGGCCGCGGCGGCGAGGAGGTCGACGCGCTGCGCAACGCCGGCGTGTCCTACACGATCGTGCCCGGCATCACCGCCGGCCTCGGTGCCGCCGCGCAGTTCGAGGTGCCGCTGACCTTCCGCAGCAAGGCGCTGCGCATCACCTTCCTCACCGCGCACAAGGAGCGCGATGCCGAGGCGGTGGACTGGTCGGCGCTGACCGACACCAAGATGACGGTCGTGGTCTACATGGGCATGACGGCCGCGCCTGCCGTGCGCACCGGGCTCCTCGCCGCCGGCCGCTCGCCGCAGACGCCGGTCGGTGTGTTCGCCAAGGTCACGCGCCCCGACGCGCAGGCCGTGGTCGGCACCTTGGATCAACTGCCTGACCTCGTGGCCAAGATCGATGGCGGTCCGGCCATTCTCATCATCGGTGATGTCGTGGCGCATTCGGCGCCGTGGCGTCAGCAGAACCTCAGTGGCGTGATCGCAAAACTCCTGGAACCCGTCTGAATGACCTCTCCGCTGCAACAGAAGATCAAGATCACCGGTCCCTCGATCATCACCGCGAACCGGACCTGGGACGGCGCGGTGATCTACCGCACCGGCACCAAGAGCTGGTCGGATGAGCTGAGCGATGCTGCGATCGTGCGCACCGCCGACGAGGCACGTACGCTGTTGTCGGAGGCGGTGGCCGACGATCTCGGCGCGATCGGTCCCTATATCGCGCCGGTCGAGGTCGCTGCCGACGGTGCGGTCAAGCCCGGCAATATGCGCGAACACATCCGGCTGACGGGCGCCACCATCGCGCTCCCGGCTCAAGCCTGAAGGCTCTCTCATGTACGCTTATGACGAAATCGATCGGACCCTGGTCAACGAGCGCGTCGCCGAATTCCGCGACCAGGTGAAGCGGCGCCTGTCGGGCGAGCTCTCCGAAGACGAGTTCAAGATGCTGCGGCTGCAGAACGGCGTCTATCTGCAGCTCCACGCCTACATGTACCGCATCGCCATTCCCTACGGCACGCTGGCGTCGAACCAGTTGCGCCGGCTGGCGCATGTGGCGCGCCGCTACGACCGCGGCTACGGCCACTTCACGACCCGGCAGAACATCCAGTTCAACTGGATCAAGCTCGCCGAGCTGCCCGATGCGATGGCCGACCTCGCCGAGGTCGGCATCCAGTCGATGCAGACCTCCGGCAACAACATGCGCAACGTCACCTCGGACCAGTGGGCCGGCGTGGCGCCGGGCGAGATCGAGGATCCGCGCATCTGGGCCGAGCTCTTGCGCCAGTTCACGACCCTGCATCCGGAATTCTCGTTCCTGCCGCGCAAGTTCAAGATCGCGATCACGGCGTCCGAGCATGACCGCGCTGCGATCAAGATCCACGACATCGGCCTGCGTCTGCTCAAGAACGCGCAGGGCGAGACCGGCTTCGAGGTGCTGGTCGGCGGCGGCCTGGGCCGCTCGCCGTTCATCGCCAAGACCATCAAGCCTTTCGTCCATGGCCACGACATCCTCAGCTATGTCGAGGCCATCCTGCGCGTCTACAACCAGTACGGCCGCCGCGACAACATCTACAAGGCGCGCATCAAGATCCTGGTGCACGAGCTCGGTATCGAGAAGTTCGCGTCCGAGGTCGAGGAGGAGTGGCAGCAGATCCGCGACGGCGTGCTCAAGCTCGATCAGGGGATCATCGATGACATCCGCTCGCGCTTCTTCTATCCGGCCTACGAGACGCTGCCGCACATGCCGGAGGAGCTGAAGCAGGCCGCGCACGATCAGAAGTTCGAGGCCTGGCGCAAGAACGCGGTCTTCCCGCACAAGGCGCAGGGCTACGCGATCGTGGTCGTGTCGCTGAAGCCGGTCGGCAAGCCGCCCGGCGACGCGACCGCCGACCAGATGGATGCGCTCGCTGACATCGCCGACAAATATTCGTCCAGCGAGATCCGTGTCGGGCATGAGCAGAATCTGGCGCTGCCGCATGTGCGCAAGCGTGATCTGCCCGCGGTGTGGAAGGCGCTCGAGGCGATCGGCCTCGCCATCCCCAACGTCAATCTCGTTTCCGACATCATTGCGTGCCCGGGGCTCGACTACTGCTCGCTGGCGAACGCGCGCTCGATCCCGATCGCGCAGGAGATCACGCGCCGCTTCGCCAATCACGACACGGCGAACCTGATCGGCCGGCTGCACATCAACATCTCCGGCTGCATCAATGCCTGCGGCCACCACCATGTCGGCCACATCGGCATCCTCGGCGTCGAGAAGAACAACGAGGAATTCTATCAGATCACGATCGGCGGCCGCGCCGATGAGGGCGCCGTGCTCGGCACCCTGATCGGACCCGCGGTGCCCTATACCGAGGTCGCCGACGTCGTCGAGGACATCGTCGAGGCCTATCTTGCGCTGCGCGCGAGCCCTGAGGAGCTGTTCGTCGATACGGTGAAGCGGCTCGGGGTCGAACCATTCAGGGAGCGGGTTTATGCCACTCGTTAAGGGCGGACACATCATCGCGGACGCGTTCGTCCGCCTCACCGACGATGCCGAGCTGCCGGCGCAGGGGGCCGTCCTGGTCTCGGAGACGCGTTTTCTCGCCGGCCCCGACGCGCTGGTCAGCCGGACCGGTGGCAAGCTCGGCGTGATCTGGCCGAACAATCGCGACGTCGACGATCTCGTGCCGTATCTCGACCGGCTCGCGCTGGTCGCGCTGGTGTTTCCGAGCTTCCGCGACGGCCGCGCCTATACCCAAGCGCGCCTGCTGCGCGAGCGCTATGGCTATCGCGGCGAACTGCGCGCGACGGGGCAGGTGCTGCGCGACCAGTTCGTGTTCATGCTGCGCGCCGGCTTCGATGCCTTCGAGGTCAAGAAGCAGACGGATGCCGAGGCCTTCACCGAGACCGTGAAACGCTATTCGGTGTTCTACCAGCCGACGGGCGACGGCCGTATCTCGGCGCTGCATCAGCGCCTGCAACTGCGCCATTCGGAGAGTGCCGGGCTGTGAGCACGCTGGCTGCATCGCCTTCGGTTGCGGAGATCCCGGTCGCGGCGCTCGACGCCGCGCTGCGCACGGCCGCGCCGCGCGAGGTCATTGCCGCTGCTCTCGAGGCGATCGGTCACGAGCGGCTGGCGGTGGTGTCGTCGTTTGGAACGGAGTCGGCGGCGCTGCTGAAGGTGACGGCCGACGTTGATCCGGCGATCCCGGTGATCTTCCTCGACACCGGGCACATGTTCGCGGAGACGCTGGCCTATCGCGACCAGCTCATCGAGATTCTCGGCCTGCGGGACGTACGCTCGATCAAGCCCGACGCCGCGGCGCTGGCGCGCGAGGATGCCGACAACGAGTTGTGGTTCTCTGATCCCGACGCCTGCTGCCGCATCCGCAAAGTCGAGCCGCTGGCACGCGCGCTGGCGCCGTTCGCGGCCTGGATCAATGGCCGCAAGCGTTTCCAGGGCGGACTACGTGCGGCCATCCCGGTCGTCGAGCAGGACGGCGCGCGCGTGAAGTTCAATCCGTTTGCGAACGTGACGCGAGAGGACATCGCCGAAATCTACCGCTCGGCCAACCTGCCGCAGCATCCGCTGGTCGCCTCCGGCTTCCGCTCGATCGGCTGCATGCCCTGCACCAGCCGTTCGGACTCCGGCGAGGACGACCGTGCCGGGCGATGGCGCGGCCGCGGCAAGACGGAGTGCGGCATCCACACGGTGGCGACGTCGTCGGTGTAGGCTGCATGCGGCCATGAACATCGTGTTCGTGGAGAAGGACAGCGCGGATATCGAACGACGTGCTTGGCCTCGCGGGCTGCTTCACCCCTCATCCTGAGGAGCCCGCCCCGAGGCGGGTGTCTCGAAGGATGAGGCCCGGACCACCTCCGCCGACGGCACTCCAGCCGTGCGTCTTCAACACCGCCACACGCTCCCACTCAGGGTGTGCATTCCGTGGTGAGAACAAGCGATGAACAAAGTCAAGCGCGACCGGGTGTCATGCGAGTTGGATCACGCCCATTCGCTGTGCTTCGCGCCCTCACGACGACAATGTGTCGCGGCGAAGAACAGCCATCCCATTGCGCCCCGCTTCGTAGCACAATGCCCATGTCCGGCCGGAAACAAGAGAATCCGGTTTCGTTGACTCTGAACCGCACATCCGGCGATCTGCAATGCGCGCCTGCAGCATTGCGGGCTTTGGTCAAGGGAATGGAGAGCTTGGATGATGCGGCGTGTTCTGGCTGTTGTCGCGGGCCTGGCATGGGCGGGGTCGGCCGTTGCTGCCGACGTAAACCTGCTCAACGTGTCCTACGACCCGACCCGCGAACTCTATGTCGAGTTCAACAAGGCGTTTTCAGCCGCCTACCAGAA
Organism: Bradyrhizobium sp. SZCCHNPS1003; assembly: GCF_032381555.1. Lineage (NCBI taxonomy): Bacteria > Pseudomonadati > Pseudomonadota > Alphaproteobacteria > Hyphomicrobiales > Nitrobacteraceae > Bradyrhizobium > Bradyrhizobium sp. SZCCHNPS1003. Next base: position 126,299 of record NZ_JAUHIU010000013.1, on the reverse strand, counting down.
GGAGACCGGCAAGAGCGTCGAGGTCAAGCAGTCCCATGGCGGCTCCGGTGCGCAGGCCCGCAGCGTGATCGACGGCCTGCAGGCCGATGTCGTGACGCTGGCGCTCGCCTATGACATCGACGCGATCGCGGGCAAGGGTCTGCTCGACAAGGAGTGGCAGAAGCGGCTGCCGCAGAATGCCTCGCCCTATACGTCGACCATTGTCTTCCTGGTCCGGAAGGGCAATCCCAAGGGCATCAAGGATTGGGACGATCTGCTCAAGAAGGGCGTCGAGGTGATCACGCCCAATCCGAAGACGTCCGGCGGCGCGCGCTGGAACTATCTCGCCGCCTGGGGCTATGCGCTGAAGAAGTTCGGCTCGGTCGACAAGGCCAAGCAGTTCGTCGGCGACCTCTACCAGCACGTCCCTGTGCTCGACACCGGCGCCCGCGGCGCCACCGTGACCTTCGTGGAGCGCGGTGTCGGCGACGTCCTGCTCGCCTGGGAGAACGAGGCCTATCTGGCGCTGCGCGAGTTTGGCAAGGACAAGTTCGAGATCGTCGCCCCGCAGCTGTCGATCCTGGCCGAACCACCAGTTGCGGTGGTCGATTCGGTGGCCGATAGGAAGGGCACGCGGAGTGTGGCTGAATCCTACCTGAAATACTGGTATACAAAGGAAGGTCAGGAAATTGCCGCACGCAACTCCTACCGTCCGCGGGATCCCGAGGTCGCCAAGAAGTACGAGGCGGCCTTCGCCAAGGTCGAGCTGTTCACCATCGACGAGGTGTTCGGCGGCTGGACCAAGGCCCAGAAGGAGCATTTTGCGGAAGGCGGTATCTTCGATCAAATCTACAAGAATTGATCGAATCGGAAGGAACGAGTTGGTGGCAGCCGGTCTGATACGGCTTCGAGACAGTAAGGCAACAAGCTGGCGTTGCGGCGATCTGCGACATTGCGCATGAGACGCTGTCCCCGGTCTCGATTTGCCGAGACGAGGCTGGGGGCGGCGGGCGGACACCACAATCGATTCAAGCCCATCGACACCGATCATCAACGGACCAGGCCTTTTTTTGAACGTACTTGCACCACGTCGCAGCACCTTGCCGGGCTTTGGTCTCACCATGGGACTGACGCTGACCTGGCTGTCTCTGATCGTCCTGATTCCGCTTGCGGGGCTGTTCGTCCGCTCGACCGATCTCAGCCTCGACCAGTTCTGGGACATCGTCACCAGCCGGCGCACGTTGAGCGCACTCAAGATCTCGTTCGGCCTCGCCTTCGCCGCAGCCTGCGTGAATCTCGTGATGGGCACCATCGTCGTGTGGGCGCTGGTGCGCTACCGCTTTCCGGGGCGCCGACTGTTCGACGCGATCGTCGACGTTCCGTTCGCGCTGCCGACGGCAGTGGCCGGCGTGGCACTGACTGCGCTGTTCACCCAGAAGGGCTGGCTCGGCGCCCCGCTCGCCGCGATGGGGATCAAGGTGGCGTTCACGCCGCTCGGCATCTTCGTCGCGATGATCTTCATCGGCATCCCCTTCGTCGTCCGCACGGTGCAGCCGGTGCTGATCGATCTCGATCCGGAGATCGAGGAGGCGGCGGCGAGCCTCGGCGCCGGGCGCTGGCAGATCGTGACCCGCGTGATCCTGCCGAGCCTGACGCCGGCGCTGCTCACAGGCTTCGCACTCGCCTTTGCGCGCGCGGTCGGCGAGTACGGATCGGTGATCTTCATTGCCGGCAATCTGCCGAACGTCTCCGAGATCGCGCCGCTGCTGATCGTGATCCGGCTGTCCGAATTCCGCTACGCCGATGCCACCGCGATCGCGGTGGTCATGCTCGTCGTGGCGTTCCTGATCATCTTTGCCGTGAACCGGTTGCAGCGCTGGGCGCAGAGCCGGGCGCCCTTGAACTAGGACCCGACATGAGCGTGGAGATGACCCTGCAGGCGCCGTCCGTGGCATCGTCCGCGACCAGCCCGCGCCTGGCGCAGGCCGGCCGCCCCGATCCGCGCACCGAGCCGCGCCTGGTCCGCATCGTCATCACGACGTTGGCATTGGCGTTCCTGTCGGTGTTCGTGGTGCTGCCGCTGATCGTCGTGTTCGTGGAAGCGTTCGGCAAGGGCATCGCTGCCTATTTTACCGCGCTTGCCGACGCCGAGGCGTGGGACGCGATCCGCCTGACGCTGCTGGTGGCGCTGGTCTCGGTCGGCACCAATCTCGTGTTCGGCCTGTGCGCCGCCTGGTCGATCGCCAAGTTCGACTTTCCGGGCAAGACGTTCCTGATCACCCTGATCGATCTGCCGTTCTCGGTGAGCCCGGTGATATCGGGCCTCGTGTTCGTGCTGCTGTTCGGCGCGCAGGGGTTCTTCGGCCCGTGGATGCAGAGCCATGGCCTGCAGATCCTGTTCGCCTTTCCCGGCATCGCGTTGGCGACCGTGTTCGTGACCTTCCCGTTCGTGGCGCGCGCACTGATCCCGCTGATGCAGGAGCAGGGCACGCAGGAGGAGGAGGCGGCGATCTCGCTCGGCGCGTCCGGCCTGCAGACGTTCTTCCGCGTCACCCTGCCGAACATCAAATGGGGCGTGCTGTATGGCGTGCTGCTCTGCAACGCGCGCGCGATGGGCGAGTTCGGCGCCGTCTCGGTGGTGTCCGGCCATATCCGCGGCGAGACCAATACGATGCCGCTGCTGGTCGAGATCCTCTACAACGAATACCAGATGGTCGCCTCGTTCGCGATCGCCTCGCTCTTGGCGATGCTCGCGCTGATCACGCTGGTCGTCAAAACCGTCCTCGAACGGCAACTCGATGAGGGAGGTCAGCATGACCATTGAAGTCAGGGGTGTCGTCAAGACGTTCGGCTCGTTCAAGGCGCTCGACGGCGTCGATCTCAAGGTCGCCGACGGCGAATTGCTGGCGCTGCTGGGCCCGTCCGGGTCGGGCAAGACGACCTTGCTGCGGATCATCGCCGGGCTGGATTGGCCTGATGCCGGCGAGATCCTGTTCGACGGCGAGAGCGCGCTCGATCGCGGCGCGCGCGAGCGCCATGTCGGCTTCGTGTTTCAGCACTACGCGCTGTTCCGGCACATGAACGTGTTCGAGAACGTCGCCTTCGGCCTGCGCGTGCAGCCGCGCCGCGTCCGCAAGAGCGAGGCGGAGATCCGCGCGCGCGTGAAGGAGCTGCTGGATCTCGTCCAGCTCGACTGGCTCGCCGATCGCTATCCGAGCCAGCTCTCCGGCGGCCAGCGCCAGCGCATCGCGCTGGCGCGTGCGCTCGCCATCGAGCCGCGCATCCTCTTGCTCGACGAGCCGTTCGGCGCGCTCGACGCCAAGGTGCGCAAGGAGCTGCGGCAATGGCTGCGCACCTTGCATCACTCCATCAACGTCACCTCGATCTTCGTCACCCACGACCAGGAGGAGGCGCTCGAGGTCGCGCACCGCGTGGTGGTGATGGACAAGGGCCGGATCGAGCAGGTCGGCTCGCCGAGCGACGTCTACGACGCGCCGGCGACGGCGTTCGTCCACGGCTTCATCGGCGAGTCGATCATGCTGCCGGTCGAGATCACCGGCGGCGCGGTGCACCTCAAGGGACGCCCGCTCGATCTCGCGGCCGAAGGCGCGGCGGCCGGGGCCTCCACCTTGTTCGTGCGCCGCCACGACATGGTGATCGGTCCGGCCGGCAGCGGAACGCTGGACGGCGACATCACTCATGTCCGCAGCTTCGGCCCGGTGCAGCGCGCCGAAATCGCGCTGGCGGAGGGCGTCGCGACGATCGAGATCGACGCCCCGCGTGACCGCGAGCTCAGGATCGGCGAGCGGGTCGGACTGAAGCCGCGGCATTATCGGATCTTTGCGGGGTGAGGGCGCGTGGCCGCGTGGGCCGCGGCCAGCTCGATCCGGCGATGTATGCCGTGAGCTCCGAGCACTTGCAGCTCTGAGCCGTAGGCCTCAACCAAAAAAAACAGTGTCGTCCCGGACAAGCCCGACAACGCGTAGCGTTGGCGGGCGCCGATCCGGGACCCATACGCCGTGACGTCCGTTGTTGAGCCCGCTCGACCGGCATCGCGTCTCGCCACGACCGCCGCGGCGTCTGGGTGCCGGTGCGACACTAAAATTGTGGCGCCGTCCTTGGCTTGATCGCACGGAGGGTCCGCGCCGCCACGGCGCTTGACCGCGTGGACGTTATGGTTGACGAACCGTTGCCGGCCGGATTGGCCGCAATTGTACCGATGGAACTTACCTCCGATTCACCTTTCAGCCACGGTTGATGTGCAACAACCCGCCTCTCTCGTCGGCATAGGGACTGGTTCATTGAAGCATCTGGCACTCGCTCTCTCCGTTGCATTCCTGCTCGCCGGCTGCGCGGCCGAGACGCCGGTGGTGCAGGCGCCGACCATGTATGCCGACATGGCGGTCGCGGGCGCGAAGCTCGATGCTGTCGCTGCCGCGACGATGATCTCGCAATACCGCCAGAACAACGGGCTCGGCATGGTCGAGGTCGATCCCGAGCTGATGCGGCTCGCGGAATCGCAGTCGCACGCCATGGCCGACAAGAACAAGCTGGATCATGACGTGCGCGCCCCGCTGGCGAAGCGCTTGACCGGCGCGGGATACGATGCGGCGGTCGCGGTCGAGAACGTCTCGGCGGGCTACCACACGCTGGCGGAGGCCTTCTCGGGCTGGCGCGACTCGCCGCCGCATCGCGCCAACATGCTGAAAAATGGTGTCACAAAAATAGGCATCGCAGCGAGCTATGCTCCGAATACCAAGTACAAAGTGTTCTGGACCATGATCCTGGCCGCGCCGGACGGCAAGAAGCCCTCCTGACAGGCAGGGCTGCCGCCGCCCTGCGCAGGCCGCGCGCGCGGCGCTCGCGCGAGTCAGGGCCGACGTAGCCCTTGGGGTGGATTGACGTCACCGCGAAGTGACGCCACGTTGGCGCCTTGCTTTGCTAATGACCGCAGTAATGACGCAACATCCGTTTCCCCCGCTGCCTGCAACCCCCAGCGAATCGCAACGTGTCCTCGTCCTGCAGGGCGGCGGCGCGCTCGGCTCCTATCAGGCCGGCGCCTATCAGGCGCTGTGTCATTTCGATTTCGAGCCGGAATGGGTCGCCGGTATCTCGATCGGCGCCATCAACGCCGCGATCATCGCCGGCAACGACCGGGACAAACGCATCGGCCGTCTCAAGGAATTCTGGGAGATGGTGTCGTCGCCGGTGCCGTGGAAGCCGCTGCTCAATGGCGATCATCACCGCTCGGCCTTCAATGAGGTCAGTGCCGGGCTGATCGCTGCCTTCGGCGTGCCCGGCTTCTTCACGCCGCGCTTTCCGCCGGCGCCGCTGTGGCCGTCCGGCACGCCGCAATCGGTCAGCTATTACGACACCGCGCCGCTCAAGCGGACCCTGGAGCGACTCGTCGATTTCGACCGCATCAACGATCTGAAGACACGCCTCTCCGTCGGCGCCGTCGGCGTCACCACCGGCAATTTCACCTATTTCGACAATGTCGAATTCAAGAAGCAGGGCAAGCGGATCGGACCCGAGCACATCATGGCGTCTGGCGCGCTGCCGCCCGGCTTCCCGCCGGTCGAGATCGACGGCGAGCATTATTGGGACGGCGGCATCGCCTCCAATACGCCGCTGGACTACGTGCTCGACACCGAGACCGATCGTGATCTCCTGATCTTCCAGGTCGATCTGTTCTCCGCACGTGGCGATCTGCCGAGGACGCTGCTGGAGGCCGCCGAGCGCGAGAAGGACATCCGCTATTCCAGCCGGACGCGGATGAACACGGACAAGAACCGCATGATCCACAACACGCGCAAAGCGCTGCGCGAGCTCTATGCCAGGCTGCCGGACGAGCTGCGCAACGATCCGTCGCTCGAGATCCTGTGCAAGGCAGCACAGGAGAACACCGTCACGGTGGTGCACCTGATCTACCGCAGCAAGAGCTACGAGAGCTCGTCGAAGGACTACGACTTCTCCCATGTTGCGATGGTCGAGCATTGGGAGGCGGGCGTTCGCGACGTCCACCAGTCGATGCATCATAAGGACTGGCTGGAGCGGCCGCAGTCCGGCGAGACCATGGTCACCTACGATCTCACGCAGGACGGCAGTCTCGCTGCCGCCAAGAAGGAGTGAAGCAATGACGACGAACCTCAAGGGCAAGACCGCGGTCGTGACCGGCTCCACCAGCGGCATCGGGCTCGCTTATGCCCGCGCCTTCGCGTCGGCCGGCGCCAACATCGTCCTCAACGGCTTCGGCGCCTCCGCCGACATCGAGAAGGAGCGCGCGGCGATCGAGAGCGACTACAAGGTCAAGGCCGTGCACTCGCCGGCCGACATGAGCAAGCCGGCCGAGATCGCCGGCATGATCGCGCTCGGTGAGACCACGTTCGGCTCGGTCGACATCCTCGTCAACAATGCCGGCATCCAGTTCGTCTCGCCGGTCGAGGACTTTCCGCCGGAGAAGTGGGAGCAGATCATCGCGATCAATCTGTCGTCCGCGTTCTACGGCATCCGTGCCGCCGTGCCCGGCATGAAGAAGCGCGGCTGGGGCCGCATCATCAACACCGCCTCGGCACACTCGCTGGTCGCATCTCCGTTCAAGTCGGCCTATGTCTCGGCCAAGCACGGCATCGCCGGCCTCACCAAGACCGTGGCGCTCGAGCTCGCGACCTTCAAGATCACCTGCAACTGCATCTCGCCGGGCTATGTCTGGACGCCGCTGGTGGAGAAGCAGATTCCGGACACCATGAAGGCGCGCAACCTCACCAAGGAGCAGGTCATCAACGACGTGCTGCTGGCGGCGCAGCCGACCAAGGAGTTCGTGACCTCCGAGCAGGTCGCGGCGCTGGCGCTGTTCCTGTGCGGCGACGATGCGGCGCAGATCACCGGCACCAACCTGTCGATCGACGGCGGTTGGACTGCGGCGTAACGATCGCAGAGAGCGCTGAACGAGGCACCAGTTTCGCGCCGAGGCGGGTTTCGCTTCGGCGCGGTCCATTCTACAAGCGTGCGTTTCCACGACCAGCGCACGGACCCCTGACCTTGCTGACCACGATCATCGGCCTCGGCGCCGCCATCTGCACCACGAGCTCGTTCCTGCCCCAGGTCATCAAGGCCTGGCGGTCGCGCTCGACCCATGACATCTCGATGGGCATGTTCGTGCTGCAGACCACCGGCAACTCGATGTGGCTGCTCTACGGCGCGCTGATCAGCGACTTGCCGCTGGTCGTCGCCAACGCCATCACGCTGGGCTTGGTGGCCGCGATCCTCGGCCTGAAGCTGCGCTACGGCTAGGATGCAGACGATGGCCTTCGATCCGGTCCGCTTGAGCAAGTTCCTCAGTCTCGTGCTGCGCCACCAGCCAGATGCAATCGGCTTGGTGCTGGATGCGCAGGGCTGGGCGATCATCGATGATCTGATCGCGCGCGCGGCGGCGGCGGGGACCGTCCTCAGCCGGGCCGATCTGGAGCAGGTGGTTGCGACCAGCGACAAGAAGCGCTTCACGGTCTCGCAGGACGGGCAGCGCATTCGGGCGGCGCAGGGACATTCGGTGGCGGTGGAGCTTGGCTTGACCCCGCGCGAGCCGCCCGCCGTGCTGTATCACGGAACGGCGACGCGCTTCGTCGAAGCGATCATGGCAGAAGGCTTGAGGCCGCAGTCACGCCAGCAGGTGCATCTGTCTTTGGATGAGGCGACGGCCGTCAATGTCGGGCGCCGGCACGGCGATCCCATCGTGCTGCGCGTCGATGCCGCAGCGATGCATCGGGATCGCTTGAAGTTCTTCGTTGCGGACAACGGCGTCTGGCTGACCGACCACGTGCCTCCGGAGTACCTGAGCGTCGACCCCGCGCCGTAACCCGCGCGCGCGTCGCAGAACGTCGCGATATCAGCTGCGGCGCGCGAACACGCTCGCGGTGGTGGACGCGACGCTCTGTCCCGGCGGCAGCACGACCACAGTCGATCCGAGTTGGACGTGATTGTAGAGGTCGGCGACGTCGGTGTTGGTCATGCGGATGCAGCCGGATGAGATCGCCTGGCCGATATATTCGGGCTGGTTGGTGCCGTGGATGCGGTACAGGGTGTCCTTGTTGCCCTCGTAGAGATAGATCGCGCGGGCGCCGAGCGGATTGGCCGGGCCGCCGGCGACGCGCTTCGGATACGGCCCGAGGCGCGCCTGGATGTCGGCGGTTGGAATCCAGTCCGGCCATTCGGCGAGCTTGCCGACCGTGGCGACGCCGGAGAAGGCCATCGCCTCCTCGCCAACGGCGACGCCGTAGCGGATCGCCTTGCGGTCGGGCAGCACGTAGTACAGGAACCGCGCATCGGTATCGACGACGATCGTGCCCGGCTGTTCCTGCCGGGTGTATTCGACGATGTGGCGCTGGAACTGTTGCGGGATCTGCGCCTCGGCATAGGGGGCGTGCGCAAGCAACTGGCGGTCGCGCGGCGTCAACGCCGCATCGGTCGATGGCGACAGCGTCGCTTCCATGCAGCCGGCCAGCATCAGGGTTCCGGCCAGCGAGAGTGCGACCCCCAGTCTCGACATCTCATTCTCCCCCAGAGCGCGATCAAGTCACCTGCCCGGAGGATCGCGCCAATATCAAGGCGTTGCACCCAACACTTGCGTGATCGCCGCGCGGGACGAGATGGGGCGGCGTTGCGCTCGCAGTTCCGCCAAGGCGAGGCCAAGATGACGCAACAGATGCGTCAACATGGTTCCCTCAAGATGCCTTGCCGAAGGCGAGGACGTGCAGCCCGAGCCGCTGCTTGACGATGCGGAACAGCAGCACGGTCTCGAAGGCCAGCGACAGCGAGGTCGCGGCCGCGGCGCCGTAGCCGCCGAACTGCGGAACCAGCAGGATGCAGAGCACGAGGTTCATGACGAAGGCCGCCGCATAGGCCATGGCGCAGGCGCGCTGCTGGCCCAGCATGTTCAACAGTCGCTCCACCGGACCGATCGCCGACCGCACGACGAGGCCGATCGCGGCGATGAACATGATGTCGTAGCCGGCGGTGAACTGCGCGCCGAACAGAAACAGCAGCGGCTTGCCGAGCGCGAGCAGCACCAGGGTCGCCGCGAGCGACGGCCAGAATGTCCACTTGATCGCATGCGCGACATAGGCCGACAGCCGCGCCTTGTCGCCGAGCGCGTGGTACTCGGCGAAGCGATGCGCCGTCGTCGCCGACATCGCGTAATGGATGAACGACACCAGCGCGAGCGTCTTCACCACGGCGAAATAGATCCCGACCTCCTCCGAGGAGCGGAATTGCTGCAGCACCAGCACGTCGGTGTAGGACAGCAGCAGGTAGAAGCTCTCGACCAAGAGGATCGGCAGCGAGATCGCGAGCCAGCCGCGGAGATCATATTGTCTGGGGCCCGGCTCGATGTGGCGGCCGAGCCTATGGTTCAGCACCAGCATCTGGCCGAGCATCGCGAGCCACACTGCGGCCGCGCTCGCGGCCATCGCCGCGGTCGCACCGAGATCGAGGCCGAGCACGAAGGCGCCCGCCGTGAAGCCGATGATCAGCGTCTGGCGGATGATGAATTGCGGCATCAGCCCGAGCGTCATCCAGTCGTGCGAGCGGGCGATGCCGTCCTGGGTGTTGGCAACGACGAAGGCTGGCAAGGTGAGACAGCCGATGTAGAGCGGCATGCGCTCGCCGGTGTCGATCCAGGGCGACAGCAGCGCGATCAGGCCGGCGAGCAGCAGCGCCGCAGCGGTGGACGTCGCCAGCGTCAGCCAGCGTCCGCCGGAGAGGAAGCCGCGCAGCAGCGCCTGCTGGCCCGCGGTGCGGTAGTCCGGAATGATCTTCTGCGCCGAGGAGGCGATGCCGACATCCAGCATGCTGCCGAGCAGCAGCACCCAGGTCCAGACATAGACGTAGGTGCCGTAGTCCGAGCCGCCCATCCAGCGCGCGAGCAGGATCTGGCTGAGATAGGCGAGGCCCGCGCTGAGCACGCGGATCAGGAAGATGGTGCCGGCCAGGCGGCGCGTCAGCGACGCCTCGCCGCTGCCGCCGAGCGCGGCCAAGCGCGCCTTCAGCCGGCCTGCGAGGCCGGTCGATGCGGGGGCGTTGCGGGCATCCATCACGGCCACGGCGGGGTCCGGCTCCACGGCCGCGCGGATGGCGGCGATGGTCCTCCCTATCAACGCAACGTTAAGATTGAGTTGGACCGGCCCCGCCTCGCTCGCCCGGCGCAGCCGCCGTCAGGGCAGATTGAAGTTGAACTCGTAGGCCCTGTCGGGGCCGACCAGCGTGAATTTCAGGGCCGCGCCGTCCGGCTTCACGCCGGGCGGAACGCCGTCGAGCTCGAAGGCGAAGCGCTTGATGCCCGGTATGCCGCTGTCGCGCACGGTCGGGATCGGCAGCGCCCAGTCCGGCGTCGGCCCCTCGACATAGAGCTGGACACTGCGCGGATCGGCGACGGCCACGTCGACGATGACGTCCTTCTGGCCGTCGCGCTTGACGTCGCGGATCGTCAAGGGATTGGCATCGCCGACGGTGGCCGGCTTCGGCACCGTGTCGAGGGCCGCCGAGAGCGCCGTATCCTCGGTGCTGGCGACGCTGGTGAAGGCGAGCTCGGCCTTCGCTTCGACGGGAATGCAGATCTTCTCGCAGACCGCGTAGCTGATGTCGGCGCGCAGGGTCATCGGCTTGTCGGCGTTCTTGGCGACGATGCGCAGCGGCAGCACGACCTGATCATGATAGCCGAGCGAGTGTCCGCCGGCGCCGTCGTCGAACTTTGTCGGCGCGGGCCACAGAACCGTCACCGCTTCGACGTTCTCCGACTTGGAAAAGTCGAACCGCGGCGGCACGCCTGAATCGCCGGGCGTTCGCCAATAGGTCTTCCATCCCGGCTGCAGCGCAAGGGCGATGCCGCCCAGCATGACCGGACCGCTGCGCGAGCCCGCGAGCAGGCGCACTGCGGAGTGGCTGTCGCGCTGCCAGGGCGAGGAATCCTGAGCCTGCGCACCGAACGCAAGGCAGGATGATACGACGGTCGCGACGAGCAGTGTGGCAGAGTGGTGAGGAACCAAGGCGGACATGAGACGTCTTTAGAGTGCGGTTCGGGCGCAAACCATTGAAATGCTTGTGAGCAGATTTCCTCGCGAGGACCTGAACCTTGATTGACAGATGCGCATCCCAATATCAGGATATCAAAGATCATGAGAGTCCTTGCGGATGAATCCTGAGGCAAAAAGGCTGGGCGACATTCGCCGCAAAGTGACAGGGATCGGGGATCACACCTCTCACGGTGGTTACCTCGACGGCCAGCTGCTGGTTGCAATGCCCGTGATGGGCGATTCCCGTTTCGAGCGCTCGGTGATCTATCTCTGCGCGCACTCGGCTGAGGGCGCCATGGGTATCATGGTGAACCGGCCGGCGGGCAGCATCGACTTCCCTCAGCTGTTGATGCAACTGAATATCATCGAGAAGAGCGATCAGATCAGCCTGCCCGACAGCGCCGAGACCATGAAGGTGCTGAGCGGCGGCCCGGTCGATACCGGACGCGGCTTCGTGCTGCATTCGAGCGACTACTTCATCGCCAACGCGACCTTGAAGATCAACGACGGCGTCTGCCTGACGACGACGATCGACATCCTCAAGGCGATCGCCAAGGGCGACGGTCCGAAGCACGCCATCCTCGCCCTCGGCTATGCCGGCTGGCGCGCCGGCCAGCTGGAGGAAGAGATCCAGGACAATGGCTGGCTGCATTGCGACGCCGATCCGGAGCTGATCTTCGGCGACAATGTCGACGCCAAATACGATCTCGCGCTGCGCAAGATCGGCATCGACCCCGGCATGCTGTCCAACGCCGCGGGGCACGCGTAGGCGGCAATCATCCCGCTGATGTCCCGGCGCTCGCTGGGATCGAAGAAGCGCATTGTCGAGGTCTTCCCGGACTCTCCGCCGTCGTTGCGAGCGCAGTGTTCAGCCCGGAGACATGACTGCGAAGCAATCCAGAGTCCCGCTCGCGACTCTGGATTGCTTCGTCGCTTCGCTCCTCGCAATGACGGCCTCTCTCGAACGAGAGTCTGAACCAGCGCTACTCCGCCGCCTGCTGCGCCACCGTCGGCTCGGTGCCGGCCACGGTGGCGCGGTGCATGTCGCGCGGTTGCGACTGATCGTAGCGGCGCACGCGGTGCATGGTCTGCCTGTTGTCCCACATGATCAGATCGTGCAGCGTCCATTTGTGGACGTAGACGAACTCGGGCTGTGTGGCATGCTCGGTGAGGTCGCGCAACAGCAGCCGCCCTTCCGGCATGCTCATGCCGAGCACGGCGCCGGCATGCGACGACAGATACAGCGACTTGCGGCCGTGCGCCGGATGGGTGCGGACCAGCCGCTGCCTGACCGGCTTGAACATCTCCTTCTCCTCACCGGTGTAGTCGAGGAAGCCGAGCGAGCCGCGCGAATACATCAGCGAATGTTCGCAGACGAGATCCTCGATCTCGTCCTTGGTCTCCCGGTCGAGCGCGTCATAGGCGGCGCGCATGTCGGCGAATTCGGTGTTGCCGCCCTTCGGGTTCACGATTCGCGCCGACAGGATCGAGTACTTCGCCGGGATCGGCCGGAACGAGCTGTCGGAGTGCCACAGGCAGTTGCCGAGATTGAACAGATGCGTGCGATGGTCCGGTGGCAGCGGCTTGCCATCCTTGCCGAGATTGGAGACGTCGTTGAGGCCGGTGGTGAGGCGGTAATCCTCCTTCCTGGTGACCGTGCCGCCGCGCGCCTGCTCGCGGTCGCCGAAACTGAGCGCGAAGGCGAGCTGCTGCTCGTCGGTGATGTCCTGATCGTGAAATACGAGAACGGCGTAGTGGTCGATCGCGGCCTGCAATTGCGCGACCTCGTCCCGAGCGAGAGGCTTGCGCAGATCGACACCGGACACTTCGCCGACGAAATGCGGATGCAGCTGCCGGATGGCGATCGCCATGGTGTCCTCCTCGCGTCCTCATGACGGCGGACTCCTGTCCGCTTCTACTGAAGCAAGAGGCTACGCCGGCGATGTGCGAAGTCAACGCAAGGCGCGGAGCGCCGCGCGCACGGCTGTCATGCCGGCGCGTCAGACGTCATGCGTTGCGGGCCATCAGCCCGCCGTCCACGGGGATCACCGCTCCGGTGAGGAACGAGGCGGCCGGCAGGCACAGGCTCAAGGTCATGTGCGCGACCTCCTCCGGATCGCCGTAGCGGCCAAGCGCGGTGCGGCGCCGCGCGTAGACCGCCTTCTGCTCGTCTGGAATGCGCGCGGTCATCGCGGTCGTGATCGGGCCCGGGCAGATGCAGTTGACGGTGATGCCGTCGCGGCCGAGCTCGACGGCGAGCGAGCGCGTCAATCCAGTCACGCCTGCTTTCGCCGCGGAATAGGCGCTGTGCAGCGCCGTTGCGCCGAGCGCCTCGGTCGAGGCGATGTTGACGATGCGCGGGCTGGATGAGCGGCGCAGATGCGGCAGCGCGGCGCGGATGACGCGCTGCTGCGCCGTCAGCATGATCGCAAGCCCTCTCGCCCAGGCCTCGTCGTAAGCCTCGTCGTCGATCGCGACACGGACCGAGATGCCGGCATTGTTGACGAGGATGTCGAGCCCGCCGAAATGCGCCGCGGCCTCGCCGACGACGGCGCTGATGGCGTCGCGGTCGGCGAGGTCGAGCCGCCATGCACGCGCTGTTCCGCCGCAGGCCAGGATATCCGCCGCCACGGCGCCGGCCCCGTCCTCATCGATATCGGTGACTGCGACGCTCGCGCCTTCATCGGCGAACACGCGCGCGGTCGCGCGCCCCATCCCCGACGCCGCGCCGGTGATCAGGACGGTCAATCCCTTGACCGAGCGGCTGAGTTGCCTGTGCTGGTGCATATTTGCGGCTCACGGAAAAATGCGCATCGCATGCGCGCCGTCGGGATTATCACTGATCGGACGCATTCGGTAGGCACTCATCCGGCGTGGCCGAATTTGCGTTGCCTACGACAGGGATCAACAAACCGGAGTGATCATGGCGCTCTCCAAGATCTTCATGCGCTTGACGTTGGTGGTGGGACTGATAGCAACCACGGCAGCGCATGCTGACGGCATCAATGCCGGCGGTCGCAAGGCCAGCGCGTTGCGGCCGTTCGACGCGCGGAGCGTTGCCGAGTTCGATACGCCCTGGGCCATCGCCTTCCTGCCCGATGGGCGGATGCTGGTCACGGAGAAGCCGGGCCGGATCTTTCTGGTCACGCAGGACGGGAAGAAGCTCCAGATCGGCAACGTGCCTGCGGTCGCTGTGCGCGGACAGAACGGTCTCCTCGATATCGCGGTGTCGCCGAGCTTCGCGACGACGTCGCAGATCTATCTCACCTACACCGAGCCGAGCGGCGAGGGCAGCCGACTCGTACTGACCCGCGCCGTGCTGTCGTTTGCGAACGATAGCGCCACGCTGACCGACCGCACTGTGATCTGGCGCCAGACGCCGGCCGGCGGCGGCGGGCAGCCCGGCGGCATCGTCGCGTTCGATCCCTCGGGAGCGCATCTATTCCTGACCGTCGGCGACCGCATGCAGCCGAACAGCGCCCAGGATCCGCGGCAGGCGCGCGGCAAGGTGCTCAGGCTTAATCTCGACGGCGCGACGCCGTCGGACAATCCCATGGCCGAGGACAAGGGCGTGCCGGCGCAGACATGGACCACTGGCCACCGCAATCCCTACGGGCTCGCCTTCGCGCCCGATGGCAAGCTCTGGCTGCACGAGATGGGGCCGCGCGGTGGCGACGAGCTGAACCTGATCGAGCCTGGCAAGAACTACGGCTGGCCACTGGTGTCGAACGGCGACAATTACGACGGCACGCCGATCCCGCGTCATGCGACGCGGCCCGACCTCGCGCCGCCGCCGCTCTATTGGGATCCTGTGATCGCGCCGGCCGGCTTGGTCTTCTATGATGGTCCGATGTTTCCGCAATGGAAGGGATCGGCGCTGATCGGAGGCTTGCGGGTGCACGCGCTGGTCCGCGTTGCCTTCCGGGCCGATGGTCCGCCTGACGAGGCCGAGCGCTGGGACATGGGCGAGCGCATCCGCGACGTCGCCGTGGCGCCGGACGGCGCCGTCTGGGTGATCGAGGACGACTCGCCCGGCCGCCTGCTGCGGCTGACACCGATGAAGTAGCTGCGCAGCAGCATTGATGTGAAGGCACCGATGCCGGTGTCGCCACAGCCGCGATGCCGTTGACAGGGCCTGCGCCGATCCCCACACCATCCGACAAATAACAATAGAAGGAGTGGGGAGATGAATGCGCTCGATTTCACGGGACGCTCGGTGCTGGTGATCGGCGGCTCGAGCGGCATCGGCAACGGCATTGCGCAGGCGTTTCGCGCGCAGGGCGCGCGCGTCGATATCAGCGGCACGCGACCGAGTGCTGCCGATTATGCCGCAGACGAGGGCTCCGATCTCGTGGGGTTGAACTACCATCAGCTCGATGTGAGCGATCCCGGCGCGATCGAGAGCTTCGCACCGCAACTCGATCGTCTCGACGTGCTCGTGCTGGCGCAAGGCGCGGTGCTCTACCGGCGCGGCGAGTTTGTCATGGACGGCTTCCGCAAGGTGGTCGAGGTCAACCTCATCAGCCTGATGGCCTGTGCGACGACATTTCACGGCCGGCTGCGCGACGCCAAGGGCGCGCTCATCATCGTCTCGTCGACCGCGGCCTATCATTCCACCATGGGCAACCCGGCCTACAACGCCTCGAAGACCGGTGCGATGGGATTGACGCGAACCCTGGCGGAGGCGTGGGCGGAGGACGGCATCCGCGTCAACGGGATCGCGCCCGGTCTCGTCGACACCAAGATGACCAAGGTGACGACCGCCAATCCGAAGCGCCTTGAGAGCGCGCTGCAGCGCATCCCGCTGCGGCGGTTGGGCACGCCGCAGGACATGGCCGGTGCGGCGCTGTTCCTGGCCTCGCCGCTGTCGTCCTACATCATCGGCCAGACCCTCGTCGTCGACGGCGGCCTCATTTTGTAGTGGTCCGGAACCTGCGCCGTGCTGGCCGGTTAGCAGGCCAGCAATCCCGCACAATGCAGAGAAGGAGAGCGGCAATGGATCAGGATCGGCTGACCGGTACGGCCAAGGATGTCGCAGGCAAGATCGAAGGCGGCGTCGGCGAGATGTTGGGCGACAAGAGCACGCAGGCGTCGGGCCGTGCACGCGAGGCTTCGGGTGTCGTTCAGAACATGTATGGCCAGGCCAAGGACGCGGCGCGCGAGGCCGGCGATGCGGCGATGGATTTCGCCAAGGATACGTTCGGCAACGGCTCCGAAACGCTCCGTGACGGCACGCAGGCCCTGACCAAGCGGGTTCAGGACAATCCGATAGGTGCACTCCTGGTCGCCGGCGGCATCGGCTTCCTGCTGGCGATGCTGATGCGCTCGCCGAGCCGGCCGCAGCCGCCGCAGCGCTGGCGCTACTGAGGCTGCAACAGCCCCGCTGACGGACGATCAGATGAAAATCGGCCCGCATTCGTTCTCGAATGCGGGCCGATTTGTCATGGTCATCTTGTTCCGGAATGATCCGCGTCGATCGCCCCCAGCGCCGAAATGCGGTCACGATCAGCGGCCCTGGGTCTCCAGCGCTGCTGCCGAGCGGCCGACCAATCCTGGCGGCCGCGGCGGCGCGTTCGGATTGCGCGCGGCGGGCGGCCGCGCCGGCTGCTGAGGCGCGCCGAAGCCAAAGAAGTCGCGGACGCCCTGATTCGGCTGCTGCGTTTGGGCTGGCGGCTGCTGAGCGGGCGCCGCCGGCGTGGTCAGCCGCTTCTGCCTCGGCTGCGGCGGCACCGGTCCCTGCGCGGCCGGAGTTGCTTCCGCCGGCGAGGTCGCGGCCATTGGCGCCTCCGGCCGGGTGAACTCCTTCGGCGGCTCCTTGGCCTGCTCGCGCCCAACCTCGCGGCGGGGCCAGGCGAAATCGTCGGCGCGGCCGGCCGGCGGGCTCAACGCCTCGCCCTTGACCAGGGTCCGGGCCGCCAGCGCATCGACCGCCGCAGGTCGGGAGCCGGGGCCGCCCAGCAACTGGTCGGTGCCGACGGATGACGCCACCAGCGGCAGGATCGGGCCGGCGACCGGCCGCGGCGCCGGCTGGCCGGGCACGGCATTGGCGTCCGGCGTCGCCGGCTCGTTCGGCAATTCGAGCGGCGCTGAACGGGCCGCGAGCAGCCGGTTGATCTCACGCTCGGCATAGTGGGCGAGCTTGCGTGCGCCCGGCTTGGTGAAATACACGCCGTCATAGGAGCGCAGCTGCCGGATCTGGCCTTCGAAGTCCGGCCCCTTCTGCAGGAAGCGGCCGGACTCGTCGACAAAGCCGTCCCAGACGTCGACATAGGTGATGCCGGCCTTGCCGGCCGCATCGCGATACAGCGAATCGAGGAACAGCGTGTCCGCCGTGCCCTTGGGACCGCGAACCGCGGGAAGGCCGACCCAGAGCACGGGCACGCCCTTGCTCTTGGCGATCGCGACCATCTCCTCGATCTTCTTCGTGTAGAGCTCGACCCAGCGCTCGTCCCGGAACTCATAGAGGCCGCCCGGCGAGCGGGCGGCCTTCTCCGGTGCCGCGACCGCGGGCGTGTCGTTGTCGGCCTCGTCCTGCGGCAAATCGGTATCGACAGCCTTGTCGTCGGGCTTGGCCGCCGTGTCGGCCTTGCCATCCGGCTTGGCTTCGCCCGGCTTGGCCTCACCGGGCTTTGTCTCACCAGGCTTGGCCTTGGCATCCTTCTTGGCCTTGTCGCCCTTCTTGTCGTCGGGCTTCTCGGTCTTCTCCATCGCGGGCTCGCGCAGCGAGATGCGGTCGTTGAGGCCGAGCATGATGACGATGGCGTCGGCGCGCTCGGTCGCCAGGATGCCCTTGGCGGCGGCGGCCCAGTCGGCCGGCTCGCCCTTGGGCTGGTACTTGATGAGGCCCGAAGTGGTCCTGATCTTGCGGGTCACGCCCATGTCGGGCTGCTCGGAATAGGCCTCTTCCAGGCCATAGGCGAGCCAGTCGGCCATGGCGTCGCCGAGCACCAGCACATAGCGGTCCGGCGCGCCGTCACGCTTCTCCGGCGGCGGCGCCTTGGAATAGTCCTGGATCACCCTCTTCGGCTGTTGCTGCGGGAACGGAGTAAAGAAGTCGCCGCCGAACCAACCTCCGCCACCTCCACCGCCGCGCGGCGCCGGGCGGGGCGAGGCGAACGGGTTGAAGTTGAAGAACTGGGCCGAGGCGGGGCCGGCGATGCCGACGAGCATGGCGATGACGACCGCCAGCACGACCAGCGGGCCGGGCTCGTTCAACAGCTTGAGGATGGACTTCAGCTTTGACATGCGCACCCGTCGCGCGGCGAGATCGTGACGATCCATATAATAGGACGCGAATCAGGCCGCAAACGGGCATTCACCGGATGGTGTTGATGGCATCGGCAATCGCCCCACACGGTTACCGGCAGGGCAGATTGGGCTGTATTCAGCGCGCCCGCAGCCGTTCGAGCACATCTGAGGTGGCAAATCCGTCCGCCGGCGCCCCGATCGAGGCCTGGAAGTTCCGCAGCGCCTCGCGCGTCTGGCCACCGAACTGGCCGTCCGGCGTTCCGCGGTAAAATCCGCGCTCGGCGAGCAATTGCTGCAGCTCGAGCCGCTCGCCGCGCGACAGCGTCCGCTCCTCGCGCGGCCAGGCCTGAACGAACGGCGGTCCGCCCCGCAGACGGTCGGCGAAGTGGCCGATCGCCAGCGCATAGGCTTCCGCCGGGTTGTATTTCATGATGACGCGGAAGTTCTGCAGCATCAGGAAGCCGGGGCCCTGGGCGCCGGCCGGCGCCAGCAGATAGGCCTTTTCGGCGCTGGCCGGGAACGGCTGACCGTTGGCTCGCCGCAGGCCGAGCTGTTCCCACTGGCCGAAGCTCATGCTCTTGGCGCGGTCAGCGAGCATGTAGTTGAAGCCCTGGGGCACCACGACCTCGTAGCCCCAGCTCTGGCCGCTCTGCCAGCCGTCCTTCTTCAGATTGTTGGCGGTCGAGGCGATCAGGTCGGCCGGATTGTCGACGACGTCGCGGCGGCCATCGCCGTCGGCATCGACGGCGAAGCGCTTGAACGCGGTCGGCATGAACTGAGTCGGGCCGAAGGCGCCTGCCCACGAGCCGCGCATCTGCTCGGGGCGCAAATCGCCGCGATTGAGGATCTCCAGGGCGGAGAGGAACTCGTCCTTGAAATAGGCCTGGCGGCGGCCGATGCAGGCGAGCGTCGCGGTCGACTGAAGCACGCTGCGGTCGCCGATCTGGGTCGAGTAGTTGGACTCGATGCCCCAGATCGAAGCGATAATGTAACGGTCGACGCCATAGGCGCGCTCGGCCGCATCGAACTGGGGCTTGTACGTCGCCAGCACCTCGCGGCCCTTCGCCAGCCGGTTGTCGTTCACCAGGATGTCGAGATAGTCCCAGATCGACTTGGTGAATTCGGGCTGCGCGTCGAGCAGGTCCATGATGCGCAGGTCCGGCGACAGGCCGGCGGTGAAGCGCTGGAAATTGTCCTGCGTGATGTTGCGCCGTGCGGCATCTGGCCACATGCCGGCGACGCAATTGTCGAAATTGCCGGCGGCTTCGCGGATTGCGGCCGCCGTCATCAGCGGATGGCCGGAGGCGCCGTCCTCGCCGCTCCACGGCTGCGGCCCGCCGGCGGCGGGGGGTTGGTTGGAGGCGGGGTTGCCCTTGGTCAGGGGGGCCGTGAACAGGCCGTCGAGAAAGTTCAGCGGCCCGCCGCCGGATTGCGCGACAGCGGAACCAGACACCACCGTCAACGCCGTGACCAGAACCGCCGCGCCAGCACCGGCCTTCAGAGCTGTCAGCATCACGTTCCGTCGCATCATGTCTCGATCCAGATCGCATGGAAGATCGGGCTCCACGAGGCCCGGTCCTGCTTAACGGGAGATTAACAAGGTTAACGATTTCCGCAGCGAAATTTAGCCGTTCGGTTCGTGTCGAGCGGAACACTGGACCCAACATCCGCCTTTGTTCTCGGCTGCAAACGAGCTACCTAAAATGCGATCGATTTCGCATTCATATCGCCACAAGGTCTAGTCATCCCCATGAAGATCCGCAAAGCCGTTTTTCCGGTCGCCGGTCTCGGCACCCGCGTCCTTCCCGCCACCAAGGCGATGCCGAAGGAAATGCTGACGATCGTCGACAGGCCTCTCATTCAATACGTCTTCGACGAAGCCAAGGAGGCGGGCATCGAGCATTTCGTGTTCGTGACCGGGCGCAACAAGACCGCGATCGAGGATCATTTCGACCGCATGTACGAGCTCGACGCGACGCTCGCGGCGCGCGGCAAGAAGACCGAGATCGAGATCCTGGCGCGCGACCAGCCGGAGGCCGGCGCGGTCAGCTTCACCCGTCAGCAGGCGCCGCTCGGCCTCGGCCATGCCGTGTGGTGCGCGCGCGACATCGTCGGTGACGAGCCGTTCGCGGTGGTGCTGCCGGACGAGCTGGTGCTGAACTCGCCGGGGTGCCTAGCGCAGATGATCGCGGCGGCGAGCAAGCTTCCGGAGAAGAGCAACGTGCTGGCGGTGCAGGAAGTGCCCGCCGACCAGACCCATCAATACGGCATCTGCGGCGTCGGCAAGCGCGACGGCAAGATCTTCGAGGTCGACGGCATGGTCGAGAAGCCGGCCAAGGGCACCGCGCCGTCGAACTTCTCGATCACCGGGCGCTACATCTTGCAGCCTGAGATCTTCCAGATCCTGGCGACGCAGGAGCGCGGCGCCGGCGGCGAGATCCAACTCACCGACGCGATGATCGGATTGTCGAAGACACAGAAATTCTATGGCGTGGATTTCGACGGCGAGCGGCACGATTGCGGCTCGAAGTCCGGCTTCCTGCGCGCCAACATCGCCTTCGGCATGGCGCGGGCCGACCTGCGCGATGGCCTGCGCGAGGACATGAAGCGCTATCTCGAAGGCAAGGGCTGAGGCCAAGCCGGCGAGAAATGCCGCGCCTTCGAGGCGGTTGGCGGCATCACGCCGCCAGCGAGGCCGCGGGTGACGGGTGACGCACCGCTGCGCTGGCGCAGCGGTTACGGCCGGCGGCCTTGGCCATGTAGAGGGCGCGGTCGGCGGCGTTCAGCAGGCCGGTCCAATCGGTGTCGCGCGACGGCGTGACGCTGGCGGCGCCGATGCTGATCGAGGTGGTGCACGCTTCTCCCGCCCACAGCTTGACCTTGCTGCGGATCGTCTCCGCGACGCGCAGCGCATCCGCTTCCGAGGTCCCCGGCAGCAGCACCGCGAACTCCTCGCCGCCATAGCGCGCGGCGCAGTCGCCGGCGCGCCGCACCGAATCGGAGATGCACACGGCAATGCCGACCAGCACCTGATCGCCGGCTTGGTGCCCATGGGTGTCGTTGTAGCTCTTGAAGTGATCGGCATCGATCATCAGCAGCCCCAGCGGCGCGCCGGTGCGCTGCGCCCGCCACCATTCGAGCTCGATCGTCTCGTCGAACTTGCGCCGATTCTTCAGGCCCGTCAGCGGATCCGTGGTCGCGAGCTGCTCCAGCCTGGATTCGATCTTCGCCCGGAGCTGGATCTCGCGCGCGGCGACCTGCGTCGCGGCCAGGACGAACACGATCAGCGCCAGCATCATCGCCCCGATCTCTGCAGCCTCATTGCGCCAGTATGCGTAGACGCTGTCCCACGACTTGCTGGCGATCACGACCAGCGGCTCATTGCCGTTGCGCCAGACCAGGAGCCGCGGCAGATCGTCCAGCGCGCCATAGCTGCTCGACCAGCCGGACGGCTCGGTGAGCGCGCGGGTCACGGCCGGCGCCCGCGCCAGATTGCGGCCGATCGCGGCCGAATCGAACGGCGCGCCGACGACGACGGTGCCGTCGCGCCGGAGCACGGTGATGTTGTCGCCCGACCCGAGCGTGAGCCGTGCGAACAGGTCGCGGAAATAGCCGAGGCGGATCGAGCCGGCGACGACGCCGGCGAAGCGTCCGTCCGGCGTCGAGATGCGGCGGCTGAGAACGATGGAATATTGGCCATGATGCTGGGCGGGCCGCCCGACATAGAGTCCGGTGTCGGGCCGGTCGCGATGCACCTGGAAGAAATCGGCGTCGCTGCGGTCCTCCGGCAGCGGGTCGAGCGTCGACGACTCGAGCGACAGCCGTCCGCGGGCATCGAACACCTGGATGGTGCCGAAATTCTTCGCGGTGGACGAACGGTCGAACAGGATCAGTTGGCGGACCGGCTTGCTGACCTCGTTGATTTCGGGCAGCAACATGTTGCTGGCCACCGCCCGCAGCGAGAGATCGTAGAGCTCGACGTTGCGGCTGATGTCGGCGCCGATGCTGGCGGCCATGTTCTCCAGCGCCTGCCGGGCGCGGACCTCCTCGCTCCGGCGCAGGTCGATCATGACGCTGGCGCAGATGGCGGAGAAACCGATGATGGTCGAGATGGAGCAGGTGATCAGCGTGCGCGCCGAGACCCGCCAAGGCTGCGTCGCCCGGCCCGTTCGGCGTTCCCAGCGCATCGGATCGTCCCGTCCCCGTGGAGTCCCATCCGTAGACTGACGGATAAAGCCGAAGTAACGCATGTTAGGTTAACGAGTCGTTGCGTTCGCGGTGCCTGTCGTCAAGGCGGCCGCACACGCGCTGGTACGATGGAGTCGAGACTTGCCGGACTATGATGCGCTTCGAGATTACCTCAAGCGGCAGACCCGCCCCGAGCTGGTGCTCAGCCTCGACGAGATCGAGGAGTTGATCGGCGACAGCCTGCCGCGCGCCGCGCAGCGCGCCTCGTGGTGGGACAGCCTGCGGAGCCCGCAGGAGAAAATGCCGCAGCGCGAGGCCTGCCTGGCGGCAGGCTATGTCGCGACCCGGCTGCCGGATGGCAAGGGTGTCCGCTTCCGCAAGCTGAAGCCGGAGCGCTGAGCTGCATCCGTGCCCGCGGCAATTGGCCTGCATCCTGCTTTCCGGGCGGTGGCGCGCTTCGAGTTCAACCTCGACGAGGCGATCGAGATTTTGGAGAACGCCGGCTGGAAGGAGGGCGCGAGCGGCATTCGCGAGAAGGGCGGCAAGCCGCTCAAGCTCGTAGTCCAGACCTCCACCAACGTCCCGTGGCCGAAGAACCATGTCATCGTCACGCAGGCCTGCCAGAAGGCGGCCATCGAGCTCGAGCCGAAGTCGGTGGTGGCTCGGCGTTCTTCTCCAGCGACGTCGCCAATTCCGACACCTACACGCACGTCTACTGCGACATGGAGATGCTGATGATCACGATGGCGTCGTCGGGTACGCGCGTCAGCGGCATCCGCAAAGGTTTGTAGAGCCATTCCTCGGAATGGGACAACGACCTCTGGCAGTTGCCGAACTGGTGTCGCGAGAGCTGAGCGCACATCGAGAGCGTTCATGCCGAAGCAGAACATTCCGGTGTGTGGCGACCGTCGCTAGCGACGTAGTTCCATTTTCCGGGATGTGACTCGCAGTCAATCTTTCCGCATCTGCGAAGTGCGACAATCGATCCGTTCTTTATTGCGGAATTGGCCCGGATTCTGCTTTGACAGTCGCTTCGAAGGCTGATCCAATTTTATGCAGTTCCCGATCGATGCAAGACGGGGACGCGTTTTTTGGCATTCAGCACCACCTTTGGAGTCGATTGATGAACGAGCGTGATCTCCGTAGCCAGATCGCTGATGTCAAAGCAGGACGCCTGTCACGGCGCGAATTTGTGCAGCGGATGATTGCCGTGGGGCTGACCGCGCCGATGGCCGGCGCGATGCTCGCCCATTCCGGCGTCGCCGTGGCCGCCCAAGCCATCGCCTACAAGCCGACCAAGGCCGGTGGCGGCGGTCCGCTCAAGCTGCTGCTCTGGCAGGCGCCGACGCTGCTCAATCCGCATTTCGCCATCGGCACCAAGGACCAGGAGGCCAGCCGCCTGTTCTACGAACCGCTGGCCGGATGGGACAAGGACGGCAATCTGGTGCCGATTCTCGCCGCGGAGATTCCGAGCAAGGAGAATGGCGGTCTTGCGGCCGACGGTTTGTCGGTGACCTGGAAGCTGAAGAAGGGCGTCAAATGGCACGACGGCAAGCCGTTCACCGCCGACGACGTCATCTTCAATTGGGAATACGCCAACAACCCCGAGACCTCGGCGGTCTCGATCGGCAGCTACAAGAACGTCAAGTCGATCGAGAAGATCGACGATCTGACCGTGAAGCTGATCTTTCCGCAGCCGACGCCGTTCTGGGCCGATGCCTTCGTCGCCTCGTTCGGCTGCATCATCCCCAAGCATCACTTTGCGGATTATATCGGCGCGAAGTCGCGCGAGGCGCCGGCGAACCTGAAGCCGGTCGGTACCGGTCCGTACATGTTCGTGGACTTCAAGCCGGGCGACACCGTCGCCGGCAAGCGCTTCCCGGACTATCACGTGCCGACGCAGCCCCATTTCGACACGGTCGAGATCAAGGGCGGCGGCGATGCCGTCTCCGCTGCGCGCGCGGTGCTGCAGACCGGTGAATACGACTACGCCTACAATCTGCAGGTCGAGGACGAGATCCTGACCAAGCTCGAGGCGGGCGGCCAGGGCAAGACCGAGCTGACGCTGACCGGCAACATCGAATATATCGGCCTCAACGTCACCGATCCCAATGTCGAGGTCGACGGCGAGCGCGCCAGCCTGAAGACCAAGCACCCGCTGTTCTCCGATCCCGAGGTGCGCAAGGCGATCAATCTGCTGATCGACCGTGCGTCGGTGCAGAAGTTCATCTATGGACGCGCCGGCGTCGCGACGCCGAACTTCCTCAACAATCCCGAACGCTTCCGTTCGAAGAACAACAGCTTCGAGTTCTCGATCGAAAAGGCCAGCCAGATCCTCGATGCGGCCGGCTGGAAGAAGGGCGCCTCCGGCATCCGCGAGAAGGACGGCAAGCCGCTCAAATTCGTATTCCAGACCTCGATCAACGGCCCGCGCCAGAAGAACCAGGCGATCATCAAGCAGGCGTTCCAGAAGGCCGGCATCGAGGTCGAGCTGAAGTCGGTGGTCGCGTCGGTGTTCTTCTCCTCGGACGTCGCGAACCCCGACACCTACTCGCATTTCTACTGCGACATGCAGATGTATCAGACCACGATGCCGCAGGCGGATCCGCAGTTCTTCATGAACCAGTTCGTGTCCACCGAGGCCGCGACCAAGGAGAACAAGTGGCAGGGCCGCAACATCTGCCGCTGGCAGAACAAGGAGTATGACGAGACCTACAAGCTGGCCCAGAGCGAGCTCGATCCGGTCAAGCGCGCCGCGCTGTTCATCAAGCTCAACGATCTCGTCGTGCGCGACAACTACGTCCTGCCGGAGATCAACCGGCTCAATGCGATCGGCGTGAAGAACGGCATGGTGCTGTACAAGAGCGGCTGGGACAACGATCTGGCGTTCATCGCCACCTGGTATCGGGCGAGCTGACGCGCGGCCAGCATGACCAGCCAGACATCGTAGGGGTGGAGCGATGGGAAACTATCTTCTCAGGCGCCTCATCGTCGCTGTGCCGAGCCTGCTCGGCATCAGTCTCATTCTGTTCGTGCTGCTCGCGCTGGCACCGGGCGATCCATTCGGCGAGCTCGCGAGCAACCCGAACGTGCCGCCCGAGGTGCGCGAGGCGCTGCGCATCAAGTTCGGGATGAACGATCCCGTGCTGTTGCGCTATGTCCACTGGCTGGTCGCCATGTTCCAGGGCGACTGGGGCTTCTCCTTCGCCAGTCGCGTCAACGTCGACACGCTGATCCTGCAGCGGATACCGACCACGCTCTACGTGGTCGGCACCGCGCAGATCCTGGCGCTGGCGGTGGCGCTGCCGGTGGGCGTGCTCGCGGCGCGGCGGCCCTATTCGATCTTCGACCAGATCGCCAACACCTTCGCCTTCATCGGCTTCTCGCTGCCCACCTTCTTCACCGGCCTGCTGCTGATCCTGATCTTCAGCGTCAATCTCGGCTGGCTGCCGTTCGTCTATCGCGCCGACCTCAGCGCCACCGGCTGGCAATGGTGGTGGGAGAGCATCAAGCAGGCGATCATGCCGGTCACGGTGCTCGGCCTCTATCAGGCGGCGTCCTACACCCGCTATGTTCGTTCGGCCGTGCTCGACGTCATCAAGCTCGACTACGTCACGACCGCGCGTTCCAAGGGCCTCGACGAGAGCAAGGTGATCGTCAAGCACGTGGTGCGCAATGCGCTGATCCCGGTGGTGACGCTGGTGGCGCTGCAGATGCCGACCGTGTTCGGCGGCGCCATCGTCACCGAGCAGATCTTCCGCATTCCCGGCATCGGCTCGCTCCTGATCAGCGCGATCCTCGCCAACGACACGCCCGTGATCATGGCGGTGACCTTCGTGTTCGCCTGCCTCGTCGTCCTCTTCAACCTCATCGCAGACATTCTGTATGGCTGGCTTGACCCACGCATCTCCTTCCGTTGAGACGGCGCCGGTCGCCGCATCGCCCAAACGGCGTTTCTCGCCGGGCCGCGACGCGCTCCGCCGCTTCCTCCGTCACCGCCTCGCGGCCGCCAGCATCGTCGTGCTGCTGCTGCTCGCGCTCTCGATCCTGCTCGGCCCGTGGCTGTGGCGGATTCCGATCAACGAGATCGACTTCACGGCACGCCTCGCGCCGCCGTCCTGGGAGCATCCGTTCGGCACGGACGATCTCGGCCAGGATCTGCTGGCGCGCATGATCTATGGCGGCCGCATCTCGCTTGCGGTCGGCTTTGCCGCGATGGGCGTGGCGCTGTTCGTCGGCATTCTCGTCGGTGCGATCGCCGGCTCGGCCAAGGGACCGGTGGATGCCGCGCTGATGTGGCTGACCGATCTGTTTCTGTCGCTGCCGCAACTGCCGCTGCTGCTCCTGATTATCTATTTGTTCCGCGATTTCCTGAAGGGCTGGCTCGGCGCGGAAGGCGGCGTCTTCGTGCTCATCGTGCTCGTGATCGGCGGCTTTCGCTGGATGCATGTGGCGCGTCTGGTCCGCGCGCAGTTCCTGTCGCTGCGTGAGAAGGAATTCGTCGAGGCCGCGCGCGCGCTCGGCGCCTCCAACGCCCGTCTCGTCGTCCGCCACATCCTGCCGAACGCGCTGGGGCCGGTGATCGTCGCCGGCACCATCGACGTCGCGGCCGCGATCATCGCGGAATCGACGCTGTCGTTCCTCGGTCTCGGCTTCCCGCCGGACATTCCGACCTGGGGCCGGCTGCTGTTCGACGCCAAGGACTATCTCGACATCGCGCCGCATTGGGCGCTGTTCGCCGGCGGCGCGATCTTCCTTACCGTGATCGCGATCAACTTCATCGGCGATGGCCTGCGTGACGCGCTCGATCCGCGGAAGGTGATGTGATGGATGCCCGCGTAGCTCCGCTCCTCGAGATCAAGGGGCTGAAGACCTATTTCAACAGCGACGAGGGCGAGGTCCAGGCCGTCGACGGCGTCGACATCTCGATCGGCAGCGGCGAGACCCTGTGCGTGGTCGGCGAGTCCGGCTCCGGCAAGACCGTGACGGCCATGTCGGTGCTGAAGCTGATCGCGATGCCGCCCGGCCGCATCGCTGGCGGCCAGATCCTGTGGCGGGGCCGTGACCTGGTGCCGCTCGGCTCGTCCGAGATGAACAAGATCCGCGCCAGCGAGATCGCGATCGTGTTCCAGGAGCCGATGACCTCGCTCAACCCGGTCTACACCGTCGGCGACCAGATCGCCGAGGTGATCCGGCTGCATCAGGGCCTGTCGAAAAAGGCGGCGATGGATCGGGCGGCCGAGATGCTGGCGCTGGTGCAGATCCCCAATCCGAAAGCCCGCGTGAACGACTATCCGCATCATTTCTCCGGCGGCATGCGCCAGCGCGTGATGATCGCGATGGCGCTGTCGTGCAATCCCAAGCTCCTGATCGCCGACGAGCCGACCACCGCGCTCGACGTCACGATCCAGGCGCAGATCCTCGATCTGCTGCTCGACATGAAGGAGCGGCTCGGCATGTCGATCATGCTGATCACCCACGCGATGGGCGTGGTGGCCGAGGTCGCCCAGCGCGTCGTGGTGATGTATGCAGGCCGGGTGGCCGAGGAGGCGCCGGTCGATCGCCTGTTCGCCAATCCGCGCCATCCCTACACCCAGGGTCTGATCCGCTCGATCCCGCGTATCGATCTCGCGGCGGTCAGGAAGAGCCGGCTGGAGAGCATCCCCGGCAGCGTGCCGAAGCTGGTCAATCCGCCGGAGGGCTGCCGCTTCGCTTCCCGCTGCCGCTTCGCCATTCCCGACTGCAAGCGCGCGCAGCCGGAGCTGCGCGAGATCGAGCCCGGCCACAAGGTGGCGTGCATCCGCGCCGAAGAGACATTGCTGTGATGACCGAAGCTGCGATTGCCACGCCCGCCGCCCCCGCGCCGCTGCTCAGCGTGCGCAACCTGACCAAGGCGTTTCCGATCCGCGGTGGACTATTGAAGCGCCAGATCGGCAGCGTGCGCGCGGTCGACGGCGTCAACTTCCACATCGAGCCGAGCGAGACCTTCGGCCTCGTCGGCGAGTCCGGCTGCGGCAAGTCGACCACCGGGCGCTGCGTGCTCAGGCTGATCGAGCCGAGCTCGGGCGAGCTGAGCTTCGAGGGCAAGGACGTCATCGCGCTGTCCGGCGACAGGCTGCGTGCGTTGCGCCGCGACATCCAGATCATCTTCCAGGATCCCTACGCCTCGCTCAATCCGCGCATGACCATCGGCGCCATTATCGGCGAGGCGCTGACGATCCATGGGCTGGCGACCTCACGCCAGCAATATGAGGCGCGCATCGTTCATCTCCTGGAGACCGTCGGCCTGCAGGCCGACCACATGACGCGCTATCCGCATGAATTCTCCGGCGGCCAGCGCCAGCGCATCGGCATTGCGCGTGCCATCGCGGTCGAGCCCAAGCTGATCATCTGCGACGAGCCGGTATCGGCGCTCGACGTGTCGATCCAGGCCCAGGTCATCAACCTGCTCGAGGACCTGCAGCAGAAGTTCGGCATCGCCTATCTGTTCGTCGCCCACGACCTCTCGGTCGTCGAGCACATCAGCCGCCGCGTCGCGGTGATGTATCTTGGCCGCATCGTCGAGACCGCGCCGTCACGCCAGCTCTATTCGACGCCGAAACATCCCTATACTGAGGCGCTGCTGTCGGCGGTGCCGATCCCGGATCCGAGCGTCAAGCGCAAGCGCGTGCGGCTCAAGGGCGAGGTGCCGAGCCCGATCAATCCACCATCGGGCTGTCACTTTCACACCCGTTGCCCGATCGCCAAGGACGTCTGCAGCAAGGAAGTGCCACCATTGAAGGCAAGCGCCGAGGGGCATCTCGTCGCCTGCCATTTCCGTTGAGGCAGGGGTCGGCGCGTTACGCCGCCTGACGGTCCGAGACCAGCGCCGTCAGTCGCGCCGATTGCTCCGGGTTCAGTGCGAACTGGACCAACGCGATGCGGTCGCCGACGCGGGTCACGGTCCCCGGCAGATCGGACACCATGCCGGTGATGGCAAGCGTCACCGACGTGTTCATCGTCAGACGAACCGGAACGGCTTCGAGCAGGGCGCCGCCGAGCGAGAGGTTGCGCACGGTGACAGGGATCGCTTCGCCATTCACCTGCAGCGTGCCCTGGCGGTTGATGTTGAGCCGCGTCGACAGCCGGCGATCGACGTCGGCAGTCGAGGTCCGGATCACCCGCACCAGTTCGGTGCGCAGTCGCTGCACCTTGTCGGCGACAACAGTCGAGCCGTCGCGGATATCGGTCGAGCGCCGGCCGGCCTCGCGGGCCTCGCGAGAGACCTCAACGCGGCTGAGCCATGGGGCGGTCCGGACATGTGAGGAATCTAGATGCGAGCCATTTTAAGGATTCGCAGTTGATGCCCGGTTAAGTGCGGATGGCAACTAGTTGCCGTACGCGCGGGGGCGTTTCCGCAGTTGTACGGACGCCATTTTGTGAGTGTTGAGTAGTTGCGTAGTTCTGGGTCAGGACATGTCAGGCCTGATCAGCTCGGTCGCGGTTTCATCCTTCAGTCGTGCGACCAGATCAGCGCGGCGGGTGAGCACCGCGCGCTGGTTGACATAGCCCTTGTCAGTGATCTCGCCGGCATCGAGCAAGGGCGGCTCGGCCATCAATAGCGCACGGGTCGCATAGCGCGACGAGCCGACCGCCTCAGTGCGAAGCTTGGCCAATCCTCGCGCGATGGCGGTGCGCACCGACGGATGCGCCAGAACGTCGCTGGCCGGGGCCGTCTCGGTCAGCCCAGCGGCGCCGCGGCACGCTGCGATGTTGGGCACGATGAGAAAGTGCACCTCGTCGGTGCCGTGGCCGGCGATCACGATATCCTGCGCCAACGGCGCCAGCGCCGCGATGCCGGCAATGCGCAGCGCGCCGACGTTCACCCATGTCCCGGAGCTGAGCTTGAAATCCTCGGTGATGCGGCCGTCGAAGAACAGGCCGCGCTCCGGATGCTCGGGATCTGCGAGCTTCACGGCGTCGCCGATCTTGTAGAAGCCCTCCTCGTCGAAAGCCGCGGCCGTGAGCTCGGGCGCCTTCCAATAGCCCGGCATCACGTTCGGCCCGCGCACGCGGACCTCGAGCTTCTCGCCGGTCGGCACCAGCTTGAGCTCGGTGCCGGGGATCGGCACGCCGATGTTGCCGGCGCGCTCGGCGAAGAAGTGGCAGTCGGTCGCGAGCGGCGATGTCTCGGTGGCGCCCCACGCCGACACCAGCGGTGCAGGACGGCCGATCGTGGCCCGGCTCATCTCGTTGAGCGCATCCCACAGATTTTGCGGCAGGGCGGCGGCCGCATAGAGGATGCACCTGACGCCGGAGAAAAATCTGCGGCGTAGATCGTCATCGGCCCTGAGTGCCGCGACCAGCATGTCGAAGCCGCGCGGCACGTTGAAATAGATCGTCGGCACCAGGCTGCGCAAATTGGCGAGCGAGGTCTCGAACAGGCCGGGCGCCGGCTTGCCGCCGTCGATGTAGATCGACCCGCCGTGGCTCAGCACCAGGTTGAAATTGTGGTTGGCGCCGAAGGTGTGACTCCATGGCAGCCAGTCGACGATGACGGGGCCGCCCTCGACCTCGCGCAGGAAGGTCCAGAGCTGCGCCTTGGCCTGCTGGCTCATGGTCAGCATCCGGTGCGTGTTGATCACCGCTTTCGGCTGCCCGGTCGAGCCGGAGGTGAACAGCAGCTTGGCCACCGTGTCCGGCGTGACCGCGGCGAAGGCGCGGTCGACCTCGGCGCCGGGCTTCGTCGCGAGCAGGGTCTGCAGCGGCACCGCGCTCGTTCCATCGCCGTCGCCGGCAATGATCGTTGCCCGATGCAGGCCGTCGACGGCCGCGAGCGCGCGCGCGAACGGCTCGCGCTGCGCGACGAAGATGGCGCCTGGATCGAGCAGACGGATCATCGCGCGCAGCTTCTCGTGATCCGTCGACATCAGCGAATAGGCCGGCGAGATCGCGCAGACGGGGATGCCGACATGCTGCGCTGCGAGCGCCAGCACGGCATGGGCGATGCTGTTGTCGGACAGGATCGCGAGCGGACGCTCCGGACCAAGGCCCTGCGCGAGCATCCAGGCCGCGGCGGCGCGGACCTGCATCAATGCTTCGCCGTAGGTCAGCCAGGTCCAGTTGTCGCCACGGCGTTCGGCCAGGAACGTGCGATCCGGGAAATGGTGGCCCCAATGCTCCAGCCATTCGCCGGTGCAGCGCGCGGCCGGCTGCAACGGCATGCGCGAGCGCAGGATGATCGCGCCGTCGTCACGCCTGACGGCCTCGATCGACGGCTCGGCGAACATCGCAGGCCCGGATGGGCGGCGTTCTGCATCAACCATGGCGCGTCTCCGCGCTGCGGGCCGTGATTGCGGACGATGCAATGCGGGAGGGAGTGGGGAAGGAGAATGCTGCGCAACAGGCGCTGCGATCGGGTGCAATGTGCCGCCGCATTGCGGTCGCAATGCAGGCAGCCGTCGCCATGAATGACGGCATGCGTCTCCCTCCCATGTTGTAGTCGTTGATCGCAAGACTAACAGAATGGTTGTATTTTGCAATTATTGTGGATGTGACCAATTGCGGCGGCTTGCACTTGCGACGGCATCGGTCTAGGCAGGGATGCTTCATGTCAGCGAGCCAGCATGCCCAAGAGCGCGAGCGCCGGAGCGCAGCGAGACGCAGCCAGCCGGGTTTCCGGGATCGGTCTCGGTGAGCTCGAGAGCCATCTCGGCTATTTCGTCCGCCGCCTGCAGCACTGGATCTTCCGCGACGTCAACGCCGCGCTCGCGGCCGTCGACCTCGACGTCATCCTCTATTCGATCCTGGAGACGATCGCGGCCAATCCCGGCACCGCGCAGATCGCGATCGCGGGCGCGCTGGGCATCGAGCGCGCGCGCATGGTCGCGCTGCTCGACGACCTGCAGCAGGCCGGGCTGATCGTGCGCGAACGCTCCGAGCACGACCGCAGGGCCCATGCGCTCGGCCTGACGCCGCGTGGCCGCCTGATTCTCAAG
This sequence comes from Bradyrhizobium sp. SZCCHNPS1003, assembly GCF_032381555.1. Classification (NCBI taxonomy): domain Bacteria; kingdom Pseudomonadati; phylum Pseudomonadota; class Alphaproteobacteria; order Hyphomicrobiales; family Nitrobacteraceae; genus Bradyrhizobium; species Bradyrhizobium sp. SZCCHNPS1003. The sequence goes on along the minus strand of NZ_JAUHIU010000013.1, from coordinate 93,841 downwards.
AAGGCCAATGCACTGGTCGCCGCGCACGAGAAGCGGGTGGCACGCCGGCTCGGGGGCGACAATTATCGCCGCGCGCTCACGGCGCTGTCGCAGTTCGAGACGGACTAGGCTCGTCGCGAACGGGCCATGTCGCGAGCCTTCTGCCCCGCAAGCACGCATTGGTCATCACTCACACGGCACCCTTTACGCGGTACCGCGGTAACTCTACCTCAAACGAAGCAAAATGAAAGATGCATCCTGAGGCTGTTGCCATGCTGGATGCATTGCAGCTCTCAGCTCGCCGCTTCCAGCCGCTCTTCCGTGAGAAGCCGCATCGCGGCGTCGGCGTCCATCGGCTCGCCGAAGGCGTAGCCCTGGGCGTATTCGCAGCCGAGCTGATAGAGCTCGACGGCATCGGAGTCGGTCTCCGCGCCTTCCGCCACCACGTCCATGCCGAGATCGTGCGCCAGCGCGATGATCGATTTGAGGATCACCGGCCGCGTGCCGCGCGCGGTGGTGCGCACGAACGACTGGTCGATCTTCAAGGTGTCGAACGGGAAGCGCTGCAGATAGGCGAGCGAGGAATGGCCGGTGCCGAAATCGTCGATCGACAGGCCGACGCCGAGCTCGCGGATGCGCGTCAGCATCTGCGCGGCGTGCTCCGGGTTCTCCATCACCAGCGATTCCGTCAGCTCGATCTTGAGCGAGCCGCGCGCGACCGAGGAGCGGGCCAGCACCGAGCGGATGTCGTGGATCAGGTCGTGGCGCAGGAGCTGGCGCGAGGAGACGTTGACGCTGGCGAAGATCGGCTCGCGCAGCCGCGTCGCGCGCTGCCACACCGCGAGCTGGCGCGCGGTCTGGTCGAGCACGAAGGTGCCGAGATCGACGATCAGGCCGATCTCCTCGGCGATGGTGATGAACTCGATCGGTGACATCCGCCCGAGCTTCGGATGATCCCAGCGCGCCAGGGCCTCGAAGCCGGCGATCGAGCGATCCTCCAGCCGCACGATCGGCTGGTACAGGATCGTGATCTCCTGGCGCTCGATCGAGCGGCGCAGCTCGCTCTCCAACGTCAGGCGGTCGTTCTTGCGCGCCCGCATCGCCGGCTTGTAGACGTCGATGCGGTCGCCGCCGATGCGCTTGGAGTGATACATCGCAAGCTCCGCATCCTTGATGATGTCCTCCGACAGCTGCGTCTGCGGGTCGGACAGAGCAAGGCCGATCGAGGCGGTCAGGAAGATCTCGCGCTCGTTGAAGGCGATCGGTGCGCGGATGGTCTTGCGGATGGTCTCGGCAAACGCGGTGATGCGGGCGGGGTCCTGCTCGGACAGCAGGATCAGGCCGAACTGATCGCCTGCGAGCCGGGCCAACGTATCCTGGGGCTTGAGGATGCGCGACAGCCGCCGCGCCAGGGTCAGCAGGATGGAATCGCCGACCGCGATGCCGACAGAGTCGTTGACCTGCTTGAAGCGGTCGAGATCGATCACCATCAGGGTCGGCCGCATCGCCGGCATCGACTTGGCGAAATTGGCGACGGCGGCGAGACGGTCGATGAACAGCTTGCGGTTGGGCAGGCCGGTCAGATTGTCGTGCACGGAATCGTGGAGCAGGCGCTCCTCGGCATTCTTGAACTCGGTCACGTCGGTGAGCGTGCCGACCACGCGCGAGACCTCGCCGTCCGAGCCGACCACGGGGCGCGCCTTCAGCGCGAACCACATGAAATGGCCGTCGGGCGTGCGCAGCCGGAAGTCCTGCACCAGGCGGCCGCGGCGTTGGTCGAGGACACTGTCGAGCGCGGCGCGGAAGCGGTCCTGATCGAGCGGATGCAGCACCTCGAGCCATTTCGCGGCCGGGCCTTCCAGCGTGCCGCGCTTCAGGCCGAGCAGGCTCTCGGTCTCCGGGCTGGTGAACACCTTGTCGGCGGAGACGTCCCAGTCCCAGATCAGGTCGCCGGAGCCGGCCAGGGCCAGCGCGCGGCGCTCGACGTCGGAGACGATGCCGGTGGTGGCGCCGCCGCCGGCGAAGGCGTGCTGCATCACCGTGAAGCCGATCAGCATCACGATCAGCACGAGGCCGCCGAGCAGGGCCGGGCCGACGATGTCGTTGGTGACTTGGCCCGCGACCGTCATGCCGGCGGCGGCGACCCACACCGTGAGCAGGAACCAGGTCGGGATCAGCAGCACCGCGCGGTCGAAGCCGTGGCTCGAGAGATAGACGATCAGCGCGAAGCCGAGCACGGCGATCAAGAGCAGCGACATCCGCGCGATGCCCGAGGCCACCGCCGGGTCGAACAGCGCCACGGCGACCAGCGAGCCCAGGAAAAACAGCCAGCCCAGCGTGATGTGCGAATAGCGAACGTGCCAGCGCGACAGATTGAGATAGGCGAACAGGAACACCAGCAGGGTCGCCGCCAGGATCGCCTCGCCCGCGGCGCGCCAGACGCGCTCGGCATTGTTCGACATGTCCAGGACCTTGCCCCAGAAGCCGAAGTCGACGCCGATATAGACCAGCACCGCCCAGGCCAGCGCCGCGGCCGCCGGGAACATGATGCTGCCCTTGACCACGAACAGGATCGTGAGCACGAGCGCGAGAAGCCCGGAGATGCCGATCACGATGCCCTGGTACAGCGTGAACGAGTTGACCTTGTCCTTGTAGGCCTCGGGCTCCCACAGATAGAGCTGCGGCAGCTTGTCGGTGCGCAGCTCGGCCACGAAGGTGACGACCGAGCCCGGATCGAGGGTGACGCGGAAGACGTCGGCGGTCGGGCTCTCCTGCCGCTCCGGCAGGTCGCCGACCGAGGGCGTGATGGTGGCGATGCGCGACAGGCCGAGATCGGGCCAGAGCACGCCGGAGCCGACCACGCGGTAGTGCGGTGCCACGATCAGGCGGTCGAGCTGGTCGTCGGTGTTGTTGGCCAGTGCGAACACGATCCAGTTCTGGCCGCCTTCGCGGGCCCGCACCTCGATGCGGCGGACGATGCCGTCGGTGCCGGGCGCGGTCGAGACCTGGATGCGGTCGTTCTCGCTGCGCTGATGATCGAGGATGCCCGTGAGGTCGATCGCAGGCGCGTCGCTGCGAACGCTGACGGCGTCAACGGCCTGAGCGGGGGCAGCGGCACCACACATCACGAGGCCCAGCGCCGCCAACGACGCGAGGCACCTGATCAGACGCAATGTCAAATCTCCGCGTTCGACACCAATCCAAAGCGAAACAAGCCAAATCGAAAGAGGTCGTCGCCGGGCTAATTGGAGCCGTTCCAGGCACGGTTCAGATGTGCGCGATCATTGGCACGAAAGCGAGGAGAATCAAAGAGTTTCCAAACACGCTCTGTTTAGACTGCACCTAGATTTCCAACACAATTTTGCCAATATGTTGGCTCGTCTCCATGCGTGCATGCGCTTTCGCTGCATCCACGAGGGGAAAGGTCGAGTCCATCAATGGCTTGATGCGGCCCTCGCGCAGGAACGGCGTCACCTTGGCCTCGATCGCCGCCACCATCGCCGCCTTGTCGGCGTTGCTGCGCGGGCGCAGCGTGGATCCGGTATGGGTCAGGCGCTTGACCATCAGCTTGACGAAATTGACGGTCGCCTTCGGGCTACCCAGGAATGCGATCTGGACGATGCGGCCATCGGTGGCCGCGGCGTCGTAGTTGCGCTCGATGTAGTCGCCGCCGACCATGTCGAGGATGACGTTGGCGCCCTTGCCGCCGGTCGCCTCCTTGACCACGGCGACGAAATCCTCGGTCTTGTAGTTGATGGCGCGGTCGGCGCCGAGCTTGAGGCAGGCGTCGGCTTTGTCCTGCGAGCCGACGGTGACCAGCACCTTGGCGCCGAACGCCTTGGCGAGCTGGATCGCCATGGTGCCGATGCCGGAAGAGCCGCCATGCACCAGCAGGGTCTCGCCCTGCTTGAGGCCGCCGCGCTCGAACACGTTGTGCCAGACCGTCATCAGGGTCTCGGGCAGAGCGCCGGCTTCCAGAATTGAGAGCGCGGAGGGGACCGCCATCGCCTGCGCATCTTGTGCGATGCAATATTGCGCATAGCCGCCGCCGGCGACCAGGGACATCACGGTGTCGCCGAGCTTGTGCCGGACGGCGCCCTCGCCGAGCGCCACGACCTCCCCGGCCACTTCCAGCCCCGGCAGGTCGCTGGCGCCGGGCGGCGGCGGATAGCTGCCGGAGCGCTGGGCGACGTCGGGACGGTTAACGCCGGCGGCCTTCACCTTGATCAGGATCTCGCCGGGGCCGGGCTTGGGGACGGGCCGGGTTTCCGGCTTGAGCACCTCGGGTCCGCCCGGCTGGCTGATGGCGACCACGGTCATTTGCGTGGGCAGCTGTTCCATGAGAAATCCTTCGGCGAGGGCTGAAAGCGGGTGCTGCCGCGTGCTTAAGCCAGCCGGGGCATGGCTGGCAACCGGGAGGAGGGTGAGATGGCGAACGAGGACGACGATCGGCCGCGCAAGGCCGTTTCGCACGAGATCGGGCAGGATCTGTCGATGCTGTCGGTCGAGGAGCTGACCAGCCGGGTGGCGCTGCTCCGTGCCGAGATCGAGCGCATCGAGCAGGCGGTGGCGAAAAAGCGCGCCTCGCGTGATGCCGCCGCGAGCATCTTCAAGTCGTGAACCTCGCGGCCGTAGAAACACGGTCGGCCAGTGGCCGACATGGCTAACGAAGATTGAAAAATTTTCGCCATTTACGGTTGATTAAGCTTTCGCGTTTACAACCGAAACCGTCCTCGTTTGGACACCGAGTGGCTCCTGTCCACTCTGTTTGACGCCTCCCTGTTATCAACTTCAAAGCCGCCGGAAACGGCGGCTCTTTTTTTTGCGCCCGCGCCGAGCCGGGCGAACCGGGCGGTCGTTCTTGGCGCGCTCCCCCATGCGCAGGCGGCGATCGTGGAACGAACGTCGTGTCTGCTCATTGCGCCCGTGCCGGTCTTCGGTCGCCAGCAGGTCGCGCGCGAAAATCCTGTGCGCCGCGGCAGGCGTGACGACCCTCGTTCGACGACTGCAAACTATTGCCGTGATCATGGTTGCTAGTTGAGCTGATCGTGCGACTCGGCCGCGATCGGCCGTGTTGCAGTCGCAAATGGTACGAGGGCACGGCATGGCCCACGCCGTGGAAACCATAAAAGGCGTTGCTGCTGGACTCTCGAAACCGGCCGCGCAATGATTTGTTCATCATACCGGCGTCGTTGCCGGGTTGCGTAAACAGTCGCGTTTAAGAGGCGTTAACCATGTCGGACCGTTTGCTGGGCGATGGCGCTCTGGTTCAGTTCAACGAGCGGCTCACCAATTCTGCTGCATTCGGCGCGCTGTTCCGGGAAGGCATGGATCTGGTCGAGGAGACCGCCGCCTATCTCGATGGCGACGGCCGCAACGAGGCCAAGGCGCTCGACCGCGCCGTCAGCCTGACCTACGCGACCGAGAGCATGCGTCTCACCACCCGCCTGATGCAACTGGCGTCCTGGCTGCTCCTGCACCGCGCGGTGAAGGAGGGCGAGATGACCCTGAGCCAGGCCAACCGCGAGAAGACCAAGGTCAAGCTGACCGCTGCAGATCCCGGGCCGGATGATCTGCTGGAGAAGCTGCCGCAGCAGCTGCAGAGCCTGATCTCCCGCTCGATGAGCCTGCAGGTGCGGGTCCGCCGGCTCGACGCGACCATTCATTCCCCGCCGCCGGACCAGAGCGCGATCGGCAATCCGCTGGTGCCGCATCTCAACCGGCTGAAGGCCGCGTTCGAGCAGTAGGCCCCGGCATCGGGCGGCCCCGCCGGGCCGCTCCCCCAGCCGAAGGTCTCGTTGCGACCAGCCCAGAAACAAAAACGCCCCCGTCTCCGGGGGCGTTTTGCTGTGAGCTGTTCATCAGGCGCAGGCCAGGAAGGCCGGTACCGGGGCAAGAAGGCATCAATCCTTCTTGAGGAAGCCCTGGAACTTCTTCTGGAAGCGGGAGACGCGGCCGCCGCGATCCATCAGCTGCTGGGTGCCGCCGGTCCACGCCGGGTGCGACTTGGGGTCGATGTCGAGGTTGAGCTTGTCGCCCTCTTTGCCCCAGGTCGAGCGGGTCTGGTACTCGGTGCCATCGGTCATCACGACCGTAATCGTATGATAATTCGGGTGAATGTCGGCTTTCATGGCTGATCCTACGGCACGATGCGAAGACATGATGCGGCGCGGCCGCGCCTGATCCTGTCGTCACTGAAGGGGGACAATTGCCGGGCTCTATAGCCCAAGGTTCTGCCCAAAACAAGCCAAGGTCGCGGATGAACACCTTGGTACGTTTCCGGATTTGCCAAGCCCGGCCCGGCAGGCCTATCAGGACGGCAGATCGGTATTTGGAACAATTCTCAGGTGGCCCATGAGCGTAGTGGAACGGCTTGACGAGCGGCAGGGCGCTGCCCCAGGGCAGGATCCGGTCGGAGATGCCGTTGCGGCCGTCGAGGCATTGGCCGAGCCGGCAAGCCCTGTGCGGCGCTCGAAGCTGCGCCCGCTGCTGGCGCTGTCTCCCTATGTCCTGCGCTATCGCGGCCGTGCCCTCCTGGCGCTGATCGCGCTCACGGTCGCGGCGCTGACCACGCTGCTGGTGCCGATCGCGGTCCGCCGCATGATCGATTTCGGCTTCACGCCGAAAGGCATCGAACTGATCAACAGCTATTTCAGCGTCATGATCGCCGTCGTGGCGGTGCTCGCGCTGGCAAGCGCGGCCCGCTACTACCTCGTCATGACGATCGGCGAGCGCATCGTCGCCGATCTCCGGCGCGACGTGTTCGCGCATCTGATGTCGCTGTCGCCGTCGTTCTTCGATTCCGCGCGCTCCGGCGAGCTGGTGTCGCGGCTCACCGCCGACACCACCCAGATCAAATCGGCGGCGGGCGCCTCCGTGTCCATCGCGCTGCGCAATCTGCTGCTGTTCATCGGCGCCACCGCAATGATGGTGATCACGAGCCCGAAGCTGTCCGGCTTCGTGCTGCTGGCGATCCCGCTGATCGTGCTGCCGCTGGTGGCGTTCGGGCGCTGGGTCCGGCGGCTGTCGCGCAACGCCCAGGACACGCTCGCCGACGCCTCGGCCTATGCGTCCGAGCTGATCGGTTCGATCAGGACGGTGCAGGCCTATACCAGCGAGAGGCTCGCGGCGGCGCGCTTCGGCGGCGAGGTCGAGCAGGCCTATGAGGCGGCGCGGGTCTCGACCCAGGCGCGCGGCGTGCTCACCGCGATCATCATCTTCATCGTGTTCTCCAGCGTCGTTGCGATCCTCTGGGTCGGCTCGCACGACGTGCTGACCGGTGCGATCAGCGCCGGCCGTCTCGGTCAGTTCGTGCTCTACGCGGCCTTCGCGGCCGCCGGGCTCGGCCAGCTCTCGGAAGTCTGGGGCGAGGTGTCGGCGGCGTCCGGCGCCGCCGAGCGGCTGTTCGAGCTGTTGCACGTGCAGCCGGAAATCACGGCGCCCGCGCAGCCGCGCCCGATGCCGGAGCCGGCGCGTGGCGACCTCGGCTTCGAGCGGGTCAGCTTCGCCTATCCGGGTCGCCCAGACGTCCGCGTTCTCGAGGACGTGTCGTTCTCCATTCGCGCCGGTGAGAAGGTCGCAATCGTCGGCCCCTCCGGCGCCGGCAAGAGCACGCTGTTCCATCTGCTTCTGCGCTTCTACGATCCCGCCTCCGGCTCGATCTCGTTCGACGGTGTGCCGGTGCGCGCGGCCGACCCGCGCAAGATGCGCGAGCGCATCGCGCTGGTGCCGCAGGAATCCGTGGTGTTCGCCGCCAGTGCGCGTGAGAACATCCGCTTCGGCCGGCCGGAGGCGACCGACGCCGAGGTCGAGCGCGCCGCCGATCTCGCTCATGCCAGCGAATTCATCCGCCGCTTGCCGAACGGCTTCGACACCTCGCTCGGCGAGCGCGGCGTCACGCTCTCGGGCGGCCAGCGCCAGCGCATCGCCATCGCGCGTGCCATCCTGCGCGATGCGCCGCTGCTGCTGCTCGACGAGGCGACCTCGGCGCTCGACGCCGAGAGCGAGACGCTGGTACAGACTGCGCTCGAGGGGCTGATGAAGGACCGCACCACCCTGGTGATCGCGCATCGACTCGCCACGGTGCTGTCCTGCGACCGCATCCTGGTCATGGACCGCGGCCGCATCGTCGAGCAGGGCACCCACACGTCGCTGGTTGCGGCCAACGGTCTCTATGCGCGGCTGGCCCGGCTGCAGTTCGAGGGCGTGTAGTTCCTGCAACACCGTGGACGGCCGGCAACACCCTCGAATTCTCGTTCCCGACCCTGCAACCTTTCTCCCGCCTTGTACGTTCCCTGCCGGAACAGATGGCGCGCCGCTCGTAGCAGGCGTGCCTGGTCCTAACAGGAGCAACGGACATGCCTTATCGTCGTGGCAGTTTTGCCCTCACGCCGCCCTCGTTCGTGATCTTCGCAATCGCGCTGGTGCTCGCCCTCGTCGCGATGCTCGCGCACTACATGCACGCTTCGGTGCCGCTGCTGTCGGCCGCGCACGCCTTCGATGCGCTGGCGATTGCGTTCGTGGTGTTGACGATCGGCGTGCTGTTTCGCGGCGTGTAGTTGCTGATCGCTGCACCCTCGGTGTCGCCCCTGCGAACGCAGGGGCCCATAACCACAGACCGATGTTTGGCGCCCGAATGCCAGGGACACCCACTCGTCGCAAAACCTCTGCCGCGGCGTATGGGTCCCGGATCTGCCCTCGCTGCGCTCGGTTGTCCGGGACGACAGTGGTGTGTGTCGCCGCAGTGCAATCCAATCGCTTCTAAGGCGTCCACGCCATTCGCAGCACCGGACGGCCCGACGTCGGGTTGACGTCCTCGCCGGCCTCCGCGAAGCCGCAGCGCTTGTAGAAGCGAATGGCGCGGGCGTTGTCCTTGTTGACCAACAGCGTGATGCCGCCGGGCGAACGCTGCTTGGCCACGTCGACGAGCTGCGTCGCCAGCGGCGAGCCCCAATGCTGGGGCGACACCACGAGCTGATCGAGATAGCCGGTAGCATCGATGGTGACGAAGCCGGCGAGGGTGCCCTCCGTCTCGGCCACGATCACCTCAGCCTTCGGTACCAGCTCGCTGCGCCAGCGCTCGCGCCACCACGGCACCCGCGCGGCAAAGTCGATGGCGGGATAAGCGAGCTGCCACGTCTCCTGCCACAGCGCGATCGCCGCGTCCTCGTCCTCGGCGCGATAGGGGCGCAGGGTGGAGGTCGACGTCACCGCTCCGTCAGCTTCAGCTCGATGCGCCGGTTGCGGCGGAAGGCCTCCTCGGTATTCGCGGGGTCGAGCGGCTGGAATTCGGCGAAGCCGGCCGCGACCAGGCGCTGGGCAGGCACGCCGAGCGAGATCAGATACTGCACCACCGAGATGGCGCGCGCCGAGGACAATTCCCAGTTCGACTTGAACACCGGGCTGTTGATCGGACGAACGTCGGTGTGGCCATCGACCCGCAGCACCCAGGAGATCTCGGCGGGGATCTGCTTGTCGAGATCGACCAGCGCCGTCGCCACCGAGTTCAGCTCCTGCTGGCCCTCGGGCAGCAGGGTGGCTTGCCCCGTGTCGAAGAACACCTCGGACTGGAACACGAAGCGGTCGCCGACGACGCGAATGTCGGGACGGTTGCCGAGGATGGCGCGCAGCCGGCCGAAGAACTCCGAGCGGTACCGGGTCAGCTCCTGCACCCGCTGTGCCAGCGCGACGTTGAGGCGCGAGCCGAGATCGGCGATGCGGCTCTGCGATTCCTTGTCGCGCTTCTCCGAGGCATCGAGCGCATCCTCGAGCGCGGCGAGCTGGCGGCGCAGTGCGCTGATCTGCTGGTTGAGCACCTCGATCTGGGCCAGCGCCCGCGCCGTGACCTGCTTCTCGGAGTCGAGCGCCCGGTTGAGCTCGTTGGCGCGGCCGGCGGCATTGCTGCCGGCATTGGCGAGCCCGTCATAGAGGCCCTTGACGCGGTCGCGCTCTGCTTCGGCGCTTGCGAGCCCGGCGCGCAGTTGCGCAACTTGGTCGTCCAGCGAGAGCTTGCCGAGCTTCTCCAGGGACAGCATCTCGTTGAGCTGCGCGATCTTGGCGTTGAGCTGCTCCAGCGCCTTGTCCTTGCCGGTGACCTCCTGCGACAGGAAGAACTGCACCACCAGGAACACGGTCAGCAGGAACACGATCGACAGCACCAGCGTCGAGAGCGCGTCGACGAAGCCCGGCCAGTAGTTGAGGCCGGAATCTCCACGGCGGGTACGGGCAAGCGCCATTCAGCGTCTCCTAGTTCATCTTCGGCAGGCCGGTGGAGCAGCTCAACTCTTCTCGGTCTGCCGCGCGAGCCGCTCCAGCAGCCGCTTGATCTCGCGGTTCTGCTCGCCCTGGCCGTCGGCCCATTCGCGGATCATCTGCTGCTCGGTGCGCATGTGCCCGACCAGCCCCTGGATCGCCTCGGCGAGGTTGGCCATCGCCGCGGTGGCGCCGCGGTTCGAGCCGTCCTCCATGGCGGTGCGCAGCCGCTCGATGGCGACCGAGAGATCGGCCCCGGTATCGCCCGTCCCGCCATATTCGCGCACGGTGCCCGCGAGCCAGTCTTCCAGGTCGGTATAGAAGCGGTTCTGCGCCTGGCTCGACTGCAGGTCGAGGAAGCCGAGGATCAGCGAGCCGGCGAGGCCGAACAGCGAGGACGAGAACGAGATGCCCATGCCGCCCAGCGGCGCGGCAAGGCCGCCCTTCAGCGTATCGAACAGCGCGCCGGCGTCGCCGCCGACCTTGAGGCCCTCGATCACCTTGCCGACCGAGCCGACCGTCTCGATCAGGCCCCAGAACGTGCCGAGCAGGCCGAGGAACACCAGCAGGCCGGTCATGTAGCGGGAGATGTCGCGGGCCTCGTCCAGGCGCGTAGCGATCGAGTCGAGCAGATGGCGCATGGTCTGCTGTGAGATCGACATCCGCCCCGAGCGCTCGCGGCCGAGGATGGCGGCCATCGGCGCCAGCAGGACCGGGTGACGAGGCACCGCCAGGCCGGGATCGGCGATGCGGAAATTGTTGACCCAGGACACTTCCGGATAGAGCCGGACCACCTGTCGGAACGACAGGATGACGCCGATCAGCAGCACCGCCCCGATCAGGGCGTTGAGGCCGGGATTGGCGAAGAACGCCATGATGATCTGCTTGTAGAGCACGACGCCGACCAGCGCGCACAGCACCAGGAAGACCAGCATCCGCACCAGGAAGATCCGGGGCGAGGACAATTTGGTCATTTCGACGTCCATCGCGGAGCGGGAAGGGGAGCCTTGAGGCATTGTCGATGACATCCGTTGCGGGGACCGGTCCCTGAAATCCACTATGGCACAGCAGCAGCGGGAAAAAAGCCGCGATCGGCGCAATCCCCGTCCCCTGCGCGGAACTATGGCTGAAACCGGCGGGCATCCGCGGCGTAGTTAGTCCCGTGGCTCATATCTAGCGGGAACGCCCTGGCTTTGTCATGACCGTCGTTGAATATCTGCAAGCGCTCCTGGCGATGGCCGCGGCGATGTCGGTGCTGATGGGGCTCGCCTGGGTCGTGCAGCAGCGCAGCGGCAACTCCGGCTGGGTCGACACGATCTGGACATTTTCCGTCGGGCTGGTCGGCGCCGCCGGCGCGATCTGGCCCGCCGGCGGCGCCGCCCCCAACGCGCGGCAGTGGCTGGTCGCGGTGCTGGTGGCGATCTGGTCGCTGCGGCTCGGCGGCCATGTCGCGGCACGCAGCCGCGGCATGTCCGACGACCCGCGCTATGCGGAGTTTGCCCGGCAATGGGGCGCGGCCGCACCGCGGCGCATGTTCCTGTTCCTGCAGCAGCAGGCCTGGGGCTCGATCCCGCTGGTGTTCGCGATGTTCGTCGCGGCCCATGCGCCGGCCGCCGAGCTGCGTCTGCAGGACTATCTCGGCATCTTCGTGCTGTTCGCAGGCATCGCCGGCGAGGGACTGGCCGACGCCCAGCTCAAGGCGTTCCGCGCCGATCCCGCCAACAAGGGCAAGGTGTGCGACGTCGGCCTGTGGCGCTGGTCGCGCCATCCCAACTATTTCTTCGAATGGGTGTGCTGGCTGTCCTACCCGGTCATCGCGCTGTCATTCGATCATCCGTGGGGCTTCGCCAGCCTGCTCGCGCCGCTGTTCATGTACTGGATCCTGGTCCACGTCACCGGCATCCCGCCGCTGGAACAGCAGATGCTGCGCTCGCGCGGCGATCGCTACCGGGCCTACCAGGCGCGCACCAGCGCGTTCTTTCCCCTGCCGCCAAATCCTTTTACGAAGTAACGGAGCCACTGCATGAGCTTCATCTCGACCATCATCGGCGCCGCCGAGCGTGTGCCGCTGCCTGACGCCGTCATCCGCTCAGCGATCTCCGAATTGTGCGCACGCACCGCGGCGCGGCTGGGCGGGGCCGATGCAATGGGTGATGCAGAGTTCGCCCGCGTGCTGACGATGCGCCCGATCGCCGAGCATACCGACGCGGCGAACAGCCAGCACTACGAGGTGCCGGCGGCGTTCTTCGCCCGCGTGCTCGGGCCGAACCGCAAATATTCCTGCTGCTTCTACAAGGAGCCGGTCTCCACCCTGCAGGAGGCGGAGGAGGAGGCGCTGCGCCAGACCGTCGCCAATGCCGATCTGCAGGACGGCCAGAGCATTCTCGAGCTCGGCTGCGGCTGGGGCTCGCTGTCGCTGTTCATGGCCCGGCAGTTCCCGCATGCGAAGATCACGGCGGTGTCGAACTCCCATTCGCAGCGCCGCGCGATCGAGGAGATGGCGGCCGCGCGCGGCCTGCTCAATTTGCGGGTCATCACCGCCGACATGAACGGGTTCGCTCCCGACGCGCAGTTCGATCGCATCGTCTCGGTGGAGATGTTCGAGCACATGATGAACTGGCGCGAGCTGCTGTCGCGGGTCAGATCATGGCTCGCGCCGGACGGCCGCCTGTTCATGCACATCTTCACCCACCGCACCGGATCCTACCTGTTCGACCGCAACGATCGCGAGGACTGGATCGCGCAGCACTTCTTCACCGGCGGCATCATGCCGAGCCACACCTTGATCCGGCAGTACGCGGATCTGTTCGCGGTCGAGAAGGAATGGTGCTGGAGCGGCACGCATTATCAGCGCACGGCACGGGACTGGCTCGCCAATTTCGATGCCGACTACAACCGCATCCTGCAGGTGCTGCAGCCGGTCTATGGCGACGCCACGGCGCTGTGGATGCGCCGCTGGCGCTGGTTCTTCCTCGCCACCGCGGGTCTGTTCGGGCACGACGAAGGCCGTGAATGGGGCGTCAGTCACTACCGCCTGCGGCCGGCGAACTAATTTGTTCGCTGCGGCGGGATGCCGCAGCTCCGAAGGAGATTCGCGTTTCGCTGTGCGGATTCTGCGGGGAACCTGCTGCCACAAAGCACTCACAATTAGGTGAGTCCAAAAAAATCTTGATCTATCAGTCACGTAGTTCGTGTGACATCAAGCCGCCCGGGTTCCGCGTTGCGTCGCAGCAGCTCTTTTCTATGTTGCAGGCAAGGCGAGCGCCAGAATGGCGCCATGACTGGGCCATCCGGTCGACCGGTTTTCATCATCATTGAGGGGCTCCTCCACCCATGTCTCGTTTTCGCGCGTCGCTGGTCAGCAGTGCATTGATGCTCGCGGCCGCCGCGCCGCTGCTGGCCGGCTGTAACGACCCCATCCAGGCTCAGGCCTCCGCCAATGAGCAGATCGTCATCCCCGACGTCGGCATCGTGACCGTCGAGCAGAAGGCGCGAGCGATCGTGCGCGAGCTGCCCGGCCGCATCGCGCCGACCCGCGTCTCCGACGTCCGTCCGCGCGTCTCGGGCATCATCGTCGAGCGGCTGTTCCGCCAGGGCAGCGAGGTCAAGGCGGGCGATCCGCTCTATCGCATCGATCCGAAACCGTTCGAGGTGGAGATCATGTCGAGCCGGGCGGCGCTGGCCAAGGCCGAGGCGGTGCATGAGCGCGCGGTGCAGCAGGCGCGCCGCATCGCCCTGCTGTTCAAGGAGCGCGCTGCGCCCGAGGTCGAGCAGGAGAAGGCGGTCGCGAGCGAGCGCGAAGCCGCGGCCGACATCGAGGCCCGCAAGGCCGATCTCGCGCGTGCCCAGCTCAATCTCGACTATGCGACCGTGCGCGCGCCGATCGACGGCATCGTCGGTGCGGCCCAGGTCAGCGAGGGCGCCATCGCGGTCCAGAACGAGACCTCGCTGGTCACGATCCAGCAGCTCGATCCGATCTATGCCGACTTCACCCAGTCGGTGAGCGAGCTCAACCGCCTGCGCCGGGCGTTCGAGTCGGGCGACCTCGACCAGATCTCGCCCGACGCGATCAAGGTCCGTCTCGTGCTCGACGACGGCACGCCGTATTCGATCCCCGGCAAGCTCTTGTTCTCCGACGCCAAGGTCGATGCCGCCACCGGTCAGGTCACCCTGCGCGGCGAGTTCGCCAATCCGAAGCGCGAGCTTCTGCCGGGCATGTATGTCCGCGTCCGCATCGAGCAGGGCATCGACAGCGACTCCGTCGGCGTGCCGCAGCAGGCGGTGCAGCGCAACGCGGCCGGCGGGTCCGAGGTCTACGTCATCCGCGACGACAACCGCGCGATCGCCAGGCCGGTCCGCACCGGTCCGACCCAGGATGGCCTGGTGCTGATCACCGACGGTCTGCGCGCCGGCGACAAGGTCGTGGTCGACGGCTTCCAGAAGTTCGCCGCCGGCGACAGGGTCGCGCCGCAGGTCTGGACCGAGGTCAGCGCCGCGACGCAGCTCGAATCGAAGTCGGCGACGCGGTAAGTCGCATGCCGAGCTTCTTCATCGACCGGCCTATCTTCGCCTGGGTCGTCGCGCTGTTCATCTGCCTGATCGGCGCGATCGCGATTCCGCTGCTGGCGGTGGCGCAATATCCGATCATTGCGCCGCCCTCGATCTCGATCTCGACGAGCTATCCCGGCGCATCGCCGGAGAACCTCTACAACAGCGTGACGCGGCTCATCGAGGAGGAGCTCAACGGCGCTTCCGGCATTCTCAATTTCGAATCCACCAGCGATTCGCTAGGCCAGGTCGAGATCACCGCGAACTTCGTGCCGGGCACGTCGACCAACGACGCCTCGGTCGAGGTACAGAACCGCCTCAAGCGTGTCGAGGCGCGGCTGCCGCGCGCCGTCATCCAGCAGGGCATCCTGGTCGAGGAAGCCTCCGCCGCGGTGCTGCAGATCATCACCCTGCAGTCGACCGACGGCAGCCTCGACGAGGTCGGCCTCGGCGACTTCATGATCCGCAACGTGCTCGGCGAAGTCCGGCGCATTCCCGGCGTCGGCCGCGCCACGCTGTATTCGACCGAGCGCTCGCTGCGCGTCTGGCTCGATCCGGCCAAGCTGGTCGGCTACGGCCTCACCGCCGACGACGTCACCAAGGCGATCGGCGCGCAGAACGCGCAGGTCGCCTCGGGCAGCATCGGCGCCGAGCCCGCGACGACCTCGCAGCGCACCTCGGCGCTGGTGCTGGTCAAGGGCCAGCTCGATTCGCCCGACGAGTTCGGATCGATCATCCTGCGCGCCAATGCCGACGGCTCGACGGTCCGGCTGCGCGACGTCGCCCGCATCGAGATCGGGGGCCTGAGCTATCAGTTCAACACCCGCCTCAACGGCAAGCCGACCGCGGGCCTGTCGGTGCTGCTGTCGCCGACCGGCAATGCGCTGGCGACCGCGAGCGCGGTCGAGGCCAAGATGAAGGAGCTGTCGCGCTTCTTCCCGTCCAACATCAGCTATGAAATCCCCTACGACATCACGCCGGTCGTCAAAGCCTCGATCAAGCGGGTGCTGATGACCCTGGTCGAAGCCGTCGTGCTGGTGTTCGTGGTGATGTTCCTGTTCCTGCAGAACATCCGCTACACCATCATCCCGACCATCGTCGTGCCCGTGGCGCTGCTCGGCACCTGCGCGACGCTGATGCTGGTCGGCTACTCCATCAACATGCTGACGATGTTCGGCATGGTGCTCGCGGTCGGCATCCTCGTCGACGATGCCATCGTCGTGGTCGAGAACGTCGAGCGCATCATGACCGAGGAGGGGCTGTCGCCGAAGGAGGCGACGCGCAAGGCGATGGGCCAGATCACTGGCGCCATCATCGGCATCACCCTGGTGCTGATGGCGGTGTTCGTGCCGATGGCGTTCTTCCCCGGCTCGGTCGGCATCATCTACCGGCAGTTCTCGGTCACCATGGTGGCGGCGATCGGCTTCTCGGCGCTGCTGGCGCTGTCGCTGACGCCGGCGTTGTGCGCCACCCTGCTGAAGCCGGTCACGGCCGGCCACGGCCACGCGAAGAAGGGCGTGTTCGGCTGGTTCAACCGCTTCATGGACAGCAGCCGCAACCGCTACGCCGGCGTGGTCGGCGGTGCGCTGAAGCGCACCGGACGGCTGATGCTGATCTATGCGATCTTCCTGGTCGGGTTGACCTTCGCCTTCATCCGGCTGCCGGGCGGCTTCCTGCCGGTCGATGACCAGGGCTTCATCACCACCGACGTGCAGACACCGGCGGACTCCTCCTATGCGCGGACGCAGGCGGCCGTCGAGGCGGTCGAGAAGTATCTCGCCAAGCGCGAAGGGATCGAGAACGTCACCTTCCTGACCGGCTTCAGCTATGCCGGCCAGGGCGTCAACACCGCCCAGGCCTTCATCTCGCTGAAGGACTGGTCGGAGCGCAGCAAGCGTGACGGCGCCGCGGCGCTGGTCGCCGACATCAACCGCGATCTCGCCGGCTTGCGCGACGCCAAGATCACGGCGCTGCAGCCGCCGCCGATCGACAATCTCGGCAACTCCTCGGGCTTCAGCTTCCGCCTGCAGGACCGCGGCCAGAAGGGCTATGCCGCGCTGACCGCCGCCGCCGACCAGCTGATCGCAGAAGCCAATGCGAGCCCCGTGCTGCAGAAGGTCTATGTCGAAGGCCTGCCGCCGGGACCCCAGGTCAATCTGATGATCGACCGCGAGAAGGCCGGCGCCTTCGGCGTCACCTTCGAGGACATCAACAACACGATCTCGACCAATCTCGGCTCTACTTACGTGAACGACTTCCCCAACCGCGGCCGCATGCAGCGCGTCGTGGTGCAGGCCGATCGCATCAGCCGCATGAACGCAGACGATATCCTCAACTACAGCGTCAAGAACGCCAAGGGACAGCTGGTGCCGTTCTCGTCGTTCGCGACGATCCAATGGGCCAGGGGACCGAGCCAGATCGCCGGCTTCAACTACTATCCGGCGATCCGCATCTCCGGCGAGGCCAAGCCGGGCTACACCTCGGGCGATGCGCTCAAGGAGATGGAGCGGCTCGCCGGCAAGCTGCCGCGCGGCTTCGGCTATGAATGGACCGGACAGTCGCTGCAGGAGAAGCTGTCGGGCTCGCAGGCGCCGCTGCTGCTGGGCCTGTCGGCGCTGGTGGTGTTCCTGTGCCTGGCCGCGCTCTACGAAAGCTGGACGATCCCGCTCGCGGTGCTCTTGACCGTGCCGCTCGGCATCCTCGGCGCCGTCGTCGCCGCCAATCTGCGCGGCCTGTCCAACGACGTGTACTTCACGGTGGCGCTGATCACCATCATCGGACTCGCCGCCAAGGACGCGATCCTGATCATCGAGTTCGCCAAGGACTTGCGCGCCCACGGCAAGCCGCTGGTCGCGGCGACGATCGAGGCCTGCTC
This sequence comes from Bradyrhizobium sp. SZCCHNPS1003, assembly GCF_032381555.1. Classification (NCBI taxonomy): domain Bacteria; kingdom Pseudomonadati; phylum Pseudomonadota; class Alphaproteobacteria; order Hyphomicrobiales; family Nitrobacteraceae; genus Bradyrhizobium; species Bradyrhizobium sp. SZCCHNPS1003. The sequence continues at coordinate 76,188 of NZ_JAUHIU010000013.1, read as the reverse complement.
CTTGCGCTTCCGCCCGATCATCATGACCGGCCTCGCCTTCGTCTGCGGCGTGCTGCCGATGTCGATGGCGACGGGCGCCGGCGGCGCGAGCCAGCAGGCGCTCGGCACCAACGTGATGGGCGGCATGATCGCGGTGGTGATCCTGGCGCTGCTGATGGTGCCGGTGTTCTTCGTCTCGGTGCAGCGCGTGCTCGCAGGCGATCGGGAGAAGACGGAGGGGGTGGCGGAGCGTGAGGCCTATGGGCCACCGGCGCCGGCGAAGTCGTAGGCGATCATGAATGGTCTGTCCGGAGGATTGTGCCGACATCCTGCCGCGCGGCCGGTCTGCTCTCCTCCCCCTCGCGGGGAGGGGTTGGGGGTGGGGGGCGCCGAACGCCGAACGTCGTGGCATGCTCCGTTCAAGAGTCAGTCAGCGGACATCGGTGCGAAGCGCACGATCTGTAGCGGACCGACTGCGCACACATGAATTGGGCGGTGGGTCATCACATCGAGCGTGACTCGTGGACCCCCACCCCTCCCCGCAAGGGGGAGGGGAGCGCACCGGCTTCGCGGCCGCGCTCGAAATCCCCTCTCTGTCTGGAGTTCGCCACTCTCCGCGTGTATGATCCGCCGACGTGAAGCGGTAACGGCATGTCGATGTTCCCACGCAAATTGGCTTTCGCGTTTCTGCTGGCTGGCCTCTGCCTCGGCGCTCCCGGGGCTCACGCCCAGTCTGGCCCCGTGAAATACTGGCTGCCGGGCTGGCCGGTCGGCTTCAGCGATGCCGGCAGCCTCGACTCCTACGGCAACTTTCCGAGCTTCACGGCGAACGGCAGCGACAGCGGCTTCTTCTCGCGGCGCTACAGCGTGACGAACAATTGGTCGGCGCTCACTGGCGTCGGCCTGAGCTCGAACATCGTCAATCGCTACGGCTCGCTCGGCTCGTACACGACCGAAGGCGCGCAATACGGCTACACCTTCAAGAGCGGCGTCAGTGTCTACGGCGGCTTCGACACGCTGAAATACAATCCCGGCCTCGGCGGCCCGTTCGCGACGTTCGATTCGCGCTCCACCTCGACGCCCGCTTATGCGATCAACGGCGGTGTCGAGTTCAAGCCGACGAGCAACGTCAGTTTGTCGCTCGGCTTCAGCTATGCCGGCCAGTCGTCCGACCGCGTCGACAGCGACATCAACTCGCCGGCGCTGCCAGGTGCTACGCCCCAGGCGTTCACCAGCGGGCGGCGGTAGAGCCCGGCAACCAAACGACACCCTCGGTGTCGTCCCGGACAAGCGCGCGGCACGCGCGCGCCGATCCGGGACCCATACCCCCAGGGAGAGGTTTGAGGCACGCTGGTCGACCGGTCTTGCTCAGGCACGAGAGCCGGTGGCTGGGTTCCGGCTCAAGGCCGGGACGGACACGATGTGTGAGGCCAGAGCTCGCGCCAGGCCCGCAGAGTGCAGACTGAAGACCCGATCGGAGGCTCGAACTACGCCGCCGCCTTCAGCACCTTCACCAGCTCGCGGTGAATGACCTCGTTGCCGCACACGACGTGGCCGGTGGCCAGCGCGTCCTCCTTGCCGTCGATACCGGAAACGGTGCCACCGGCCTCACGCACCATGATCAAGCCGGCGGCGATGTCCCAGGGTTGCAGGTCGCGCTCCCAATAGGCGTCGAAGCGCCCCGCCGCGACGAAGGCGAGGTCGAGCGAGGCGGCGCCGAAGCGGCGGAGCCCTGCGACCTTGACCTGCAGCGAGGTCATCTCGCGCAGGAACAGCTGGTGGTCGCCGCGGCCGATATGCGGCAGGCCGCAGGCGATGACGCATTCGTGGAGCTGGCGCCGTGCGGCGACGCGCAGCCGCTGGTCGTTGAGGAACGCGCCCTTGCCACGCTCAGCGATGTAGAGCTCGTCATTGGCGGGATTGTAGATCACACCGGCGATCACGGTGTCCTCGCGCTGAAGCGCGATCGAGATCGCGAATTGCGGGATGCCGTGCAGGAAATTGGTGGTGCCGTCGAGCGGGTCGACGATCCAGGTGTGCGACTTGTCGCTGCCTTCCCGCTTGCCGCCTTCCTCGCCGATGAAGCCGTAGCCGGGACGGGCCTTGGAGAGATCCTCGTACAGCATCTCCTCGGCCTTCTTGTCGGCGCGCGAGACGAAGTTCGCTGGCCCCTTCAGCGACACCTGCAGGTGCTCGATCTCACCGAGATCGCGCTTGAGGTTGCGACCGGCGCGGCGCGCGGCCTTGACCATGACGTTGATGAGGGCGGAATGGATCATGAGCTCGATGCGCTGGGCTGACCGCACCTTGCGGTGCGCGCCTTCCCCGGAAGCGGACGAAGGCGGGTGAAATGGCTGGCTGTGGGTGCCCTGCCGGGGCCGCCGCGTCAAGGCCGGATCAGCGGCCGATCACTTGATGGTGCCCAGCCAGCGCTTGGCGGCTTGCTCGCCCTTGGCACGGTCCTCAGGGGGCATGTCGGCGAATTTCTCGTCGAGCTTGGGATCGCCCTTGCCGGCCGTCTTGGCCACCAGGTGCCATTTGTAGGCCTCGACCTTGTCCATCTGGGTGGCGATTCCATACAGCAGCACCCATGCCAGCCGGTTCTGGGCGAGCGGGCTGTTCTGCCGCGCGGCCCGGCGCAGCAGCGCGATGGCCGCGGGCTGGTCCTTCGGCACGCCGGTGCCGTTGAACAGCGCGATGGCGTATTCGACCTCGGCGTCGACATTGTCGGCGATCGCGGCGGCCTGCAGCAGGCGGGCGGCCTTCTCCGGGTCCTGCGGGACGCCGGTGCCCGATTTGTAGAACGTCGCCAGCGCATATTGCGCCTCGGGACTGCCGGCGTCGGCCGCCATGCGCAGCAGTTCGGCCGAGCGCTTGAGGTCCTGGGGCAGGGTCTGGCCGTCGAGATAGAGCAAAGCGAGATTGTAGGCGGCCTTGGGCTCACCGAGCTTGGCGGCGGAAGCGAGCAGCTTCACCGCGTCCGGCTTGTCGATCGGGCCGCCGCGCCCCGCCAGCCGCATCATCGCCAGCGCGAACATCGCCTCGCGGTCGCCGGCCTCGGCGGCGCGCTTGTACCAGATCGCCGCCTTGTCGTAGTCGCGGCGGATGCCCATGGCGTTTTCGTAGAGCTGGCCGAGCATCGCCATGGCCTTGGGATCGCCGGCCTGGGCGCGCGGCGACGCCAGGTCGAAGGCGGTCTTGTACTGGCCGCGCTGATAGGCGCCGTAGACCAGGTCGACATTGGGATCATTGGCGGCGGGCTGCGGCGTCGTGGCCGGTGCAGGAGCCGCCGGCTTGCCGGAGGGGGAAGGGGCCGGCTTCTTTGCCGCGGGCGGTGCCGGCGGCCTGGGCTTCTCAGCCGCCTTCTCCGCCGGCCGTTCGATCGGCTTGGGCTTTTCCGTCTGCGGCTGCAGAGCCGGCGGCGTCAACGAGATCTGCGCGGCCGCGCCCGTCATCGCCATGGCGAGCGCAGCAACAACACATGTCAGGCGCAGGATCGTCATCGGCCCCGTTCAGCTCTGTCCCGGCGCGTCGGCCGGCGCGGCCGCATATGCGCTCCTGATCGCGGTGCCGATCTCTGCAAGCGCCGCGGCGGGACCGCGGGCGTCGTTCCAGACGAGGTCGTCGACCAGCACGAAATCGGCTCCGGCCGCGACGAAGTCGGTGGCTTCCTTGAGCGAGATCGCATAGCCGACGCAGGGCGGCTCGAACAGCTCCGCCCACCAGGCGAGGCGCTCGTTGACGGCATCCGGCGAGGGCCGCCGTCCCTGCGCATCGCGCTCGCCGAACAGCACATAGTCGGCGCCGAGTTCGCCGGCACGCATCGAATCATGGCGTGTCGACAGGCCGCCGCCGCCGGCGATGCGATCCGGCTTCAGCCCCGGCAGCGCCTCCTCCAGCGCAGCGACGCCGGTCAGATGCGCGCCATCGGCGCCGGCGCGGGCGACGATGTCGGGATGTCCGTCGATCAGCAGCGCCGCACCGGCGCCCTGGATCGCCGGCGCCAGCGTCTTGACCGCCGTGATCATGCTGCGCGGATCGCTCTCCTTCAGCCGCACCAGCACCGCCGCGACATCGGCGTTGGCGAGGATCGCCGGCAGGCCGGCGGCCAGCGCCGCCGCATCGGTCACGACCGGCGTTGCCAGATAGAGGCGCGGTGCGGGCCGCGCGGAAGTCGTCTTGCCGGACACTATGCGGCCTCTTTCTCGAGCGCTGCGGTCCACTGGCCGCGGCTTGCAAGCGCATTCATGCGAGCGCGGTGGGTGAAGGCCCGCTGGCCGGCGGGGACGTTCGCCGCCTTGCCGGCCCATGCCTGTTGCGGCGCCGCCTGCAGCGCGCGGCCATAGGAGAAGGTCAGCCTCCAGGGCAGCGGCCCGAGCCGGTTCATCGCGTCGAGATGCGCGGTGGCACTCTCGTCCGATTGTCCGCCGGACAGGAAGGCGATGCCGGGCACCGCCGCGGGCACGCATTCCTTCAGCAGTTGGACGGTCCTTTCGGCGACCTCCTGCACCCCGGCCTGGTCCGGCGACTGCTTGCCGGGGACCGCCATGTTGGGCTTCAGGATCATGCCCTCCAACGCGACGCGCTGGATGCGCAATTCACGAAACACCTCGTTCAGGACGCGGCGCGTGACGTCGAAGCAGCGACCGATGTCATGATCGCCGTCCATCAGCACCTCCGGTTCGACGATCGGCACGATGTTCGCGGCCTGGCACAGGGCGGCATAGCGGCCGAGCGCATGCGCGTTGACATGGATCGCTGTCATCGAAGGGATATTGTCCTTGTCGATATCGATCACGGCCCGCCATTTGGCGAAGCGCGCACCCAGCGCGTAGTACGTCGCCAGCCGATCCGCAAGCCTGTCGAGGCCGACCGTGACCCGCTCGCCGGGGCAGCCGGGCAGCGGCTGCGTTCCCTCATCGACCTTGATGCCCGGAATGCCGCCGGCCGCCTCGATCAGCTTCACCAGCGGGGTGCCGTCGGCGGCGTTCTGGCGGATGGTTTCGTCATAGAGGATGACGCCGGAGATGAACGACATGCCTGCGCTGCGAAACAGCATCTCGCGATAGTCGCGGCGGTTCTGTTCGGTCGATTCCACCTTGATGGCATCGAAGCGCTTCTTGATCGTCCCGGTCGATTCATCGGCGGCGAGGATGCCCTTGCCCGGCGTGACCATGGCAAGGGCCGTGCTGTTCAGTGCGGAGAGATTCATGCTTGGCTCCAGACGCACCTGCCCTGCCCATCAAAATAGACGGTTCTCGGGCGGATGCCGAGCAAACATTGGCCGCAGCCAAGGCAGGCTCTCGCAGAGGTGAAGGAGAGATTGCTGATCAGACGACCTGTCGCGTCAAAGGCAGCCGACTCCCCTCCCCCTTGCGGGGAGGGGTTGGGGGTGGGGGTCCACGCGCGCTGAATTCAGTGAGTTGCGTCTACAATCGTCCCTCGTCAATCGCTATGGGGGTGCGCGCGGTCAGGCCTTCGCTGTGTCGCTCATAACTCATAACTGCAAGATCGCCGACACGTGCTATCGAGCCCATCACTGATAGGATCACTCGGAGACCCCCACCCCGACCCCTCCCCGCAAGGGGGAGGGGAGCTCACTGCCGTCGCGGTGACCACCGAGGTCTAGCAAGCTCAGCGGGCTGAGTGGGCTGTAAACGCCGGCTCACGCCACCTTCGGATCGAGCTCGCCCTTGGCGTAGCGCTTGGCCATCTCGGCGGTCGTCAGCACGCGCTTGATCTTGGAAGCCTGACCGGCGGTGTTGAACTCCTGCAGGCGCTGCTTGCACAGCTTGGCCATCGCCTCCATCGCCGGCTTCAGGTACTTGCGCGGATCGAACTCTTCCGGGTGCTCCGAGAGCACCTTGCGGATCTGGCCGGTCATCGCCATGCGGTTGTCGGTGTCGATGTTGATCTTGCGCACGCCGTTCTTGATGCCGCGCTGGATTTCGCTGACCGGCACGCCCCAGGTCGGCTTCATCTTACCGCCGAAGGAATTGATGATCTCCTGAAGGTCCTGCGGCACCGACGATGAGCCGTGCATCACCAGATGCGTGTTCGGCAGCTTGCGGTGGATCTCCTCGATCACGTTCATGGCGAGGATGTCGCCGTCCGGCTTGCGCGTGAACTTGTAGGCGCCATGCGAGGTGCCCATCGCGATCGCGAGCGCGTCGACCTTGGTCTCACGCACGAACTTCACCGCCTCGTCGGGATTGGTCAGCAGCTGATCGTGCGACAGCTTGCCCTCGGCGCCGTGGCCATCCTCCTTGTCGCCCATGCCGGTCTCGAGCGAGCCGAGCACGCCGAGCTCGCCCTCGACCGAGATGCCGCCGAGATGCGCCATGTTGGTGACGGCCTTGGTCACCCCGACATTGTAGTCCCAGTCGCCGGGGGTCTTGCCGTCGGCCTTCAGCGAGCCGTCCATCATGACGGAGGTGAAGCCGGCCTGGATCGCGGTCATGCAGGTCGCGGGCTCGTTGCCATGGTCGAGATGCACGCAGACCGGAATGTGCGGATAGATCTCGGTGACCGCGTCCATCATGTGCTTGAGCATCACGTCGTTGGCGTAGGAGCGGGCGCCGCGCGAGGCCTGGATGATGACGGGCGCGTCGACCGCATTGGCCGCCTCCATGATCGCCAGCGCCTGCTCCATGTTGTTGATGTTGAAGGCCGGGACGCCGTAGTCATTTTCCGCCGCGTGGTCGAGCAATTGACGCAACGTGATACGAGCCATGGCTGGAACTCCCTGAGATTAAGGATTGGACCGTGCGGCGGCTGACGCACGCGTCGAAACTGCTGCACCGTGCATAACGCGGTGGTGGGCGGATTCCAAGGGCAGTGGCGACGCAGCCCGGAGGAGGAGGCGATCAGGATATGTCTAGGGTTAGCGCGTAGGGCTGGCGCCTTGCCGGTAGCTCAACGATGGGAGATCAGGTCTTCCTGGCTTCAAGAGCAGCGATGCGCTCCTCGACCTCGGTGACACGCTCGTCGAAGTCACTGGCGGCCGCGCGCATCATCACCAGCATGCCGGCAGAGTCCCGACGCTGCTTGCGGATCAAGGCTTCCATGCGCTCGTGCTCGGTTCGATTATCCAGCCTGAACTGTCCGACCTCTGTCCGGAGCGCAGCAATGCTCTCCTGGATCTTGATCAGGATCGAATGGACAGCTTCTGTCGGAGTCTCGACCATGGATGGAACATAACAGAAACATCCATGGCCGACAAGGGCCGGCAGATCAGGCCTTCAGCACCTCGACGCCCGGCAGCGGCTTGCCTTCCATCCACTCCAGGAAGGCGCCGCCGGCGGTCGAGACATAGGTGAAGTCCGAGGCAACTCCGGCCTGGTTGAGCGCCGCGACGGTATCGCCGCCGCCGGCCACCGAGACCAGCTTCTTGGCCTTGGTGCGCTCGGCCGCGTGCTTGGCGGCGACCATCGTGCCGCGGTCGAACGGGTTCAGCTCGAAGGCGCCGAGCGGGCCGTTCCAGACCAGGGTTGCGGCATCATCGATCGCGGCGTGGATGCGCGCGGTCGATTGCGGGCCGACGTCGAGGATCATGCTGTCCGGCGGAATGGCGTCGAGCCCATAGGCGAAGGACGGCGAGTTCGCCGCGAAGTGATAGGAGACGGTGGCATCCACCGGCAGGATGATGGCGCAGTTGGCGGCTTCCGCCTTCTCCATGATCCTGAGAGCCGTGGCCGCCAGATCCTTTTCAGCCAGGGACTTGCCGATCTGCACGCCCTGCGCATGCAGGAAGGTGTTGGCCATGCCGCCGCCGATCACCAGCGCATCGACCTTGGTGACGAGGTTTTCCAACAGGTCGATCTTGGTCGAGACCTTGGCGCCGCCGACGATCGCGATGACCGGCTTGGCCGGCCGGCCCAGCGCCTTGTCGAGCGCGTCGAGCTCGGCCTGCATGGTGCGGCCGGCATAGGCCGGCAGCTTGTGGCCGAGGCCTTCGGTCGAGGCGTGGGCGCGGTGCGCGGCAGAGAAGGCATCGTTGACCCAGATGTCACCGAGCTTGGCGAGCTCGGCGACGAAGGCCGGATCGTTCTTCTCTTCCTCTTTGTGGAAGCGCGTGTTCTCCAGGCACAGCACGTCGCCGTCCTTCATCGCGGCGATCGCGGTCGCGGCCGGCTCGCCGATGCAGTCGTCGGCAAAGGCGACCGGGCGCTTGATCACCTGCGACAGCGCAGTGGCGACCGGCTTCAGCGAGTCCTTGGCATCGCGCCCCTTCGGCCGGCCGAAATGCGCGAGCAGGATGACCTTGCCGCCCTTGGTCGCGATCTCATTGATGGTCGGCGCGACGCGCTCCAGGCGCGTGGCATCGGTGACGTGGCCATTCTCCATGGGCACGTTGAGGTCGACGCGCAGCAGCACGCGTTTGCCTTTGACGTCGACGTCGTCGAGGGTGCGGAATTGTTTCATGAGATGCCTCCCAGGCGTCATGCCCGGCCTTGTGCCGGGCATCCACGTCGTCCTTCTGCGGGCGTAAAACGTGAATGGCCGGGACAAGCCCGGCCATGACAGTCAATTTTTGTTAGAGCAGCTTGCCCATCGCCACGGCGGTGTCGGCCATGCGGTTGGAGAAGCCCCACTCGTTGTCGTACCAGGACATCACGCGCACGAGGTTGCCGTTCATGACCTTGGTCTGGTCCATGTGGAACGTCGAGGAGTGCGGATCGTGGTTGAAGTCGATCGAGACGTTCGGCGCCGTGGTGTAGCCGAGGATGCCCTTGAGCTCCTGCTCGCTGGCGCGCTTCATCGCCTCGTTGATCTCCTTCGGATCGGTGTTGCGCTTGGCGACGATCTTGAGGTCGACCACGGAGACGTTGGGCGTCGGCACGCGGATCGCGACGCCGTCGAGCTTGCCCTTGAGCTCGGGCAGCACCAGGCCGATCGCCTTGGCCGCACCGGTCGAGGTCGGGATCATCGACATCGCCGCCGCGCGGCCGCGATAGAGATCCTTGTGCATGGTGTCCAGCGTCGGCTGGTCGCCGGTGTAGGCGTGGATCGTGGTCATGAAGCCGGTCTCGATGCCGACCGTGTCGTTCAGCACCTTGGCGATCGGGGCCAGGCAGTTGGTGGTGCAGGAGCCGTTGGAGACGACCAGGTGCTCCCTCGTCAGCGCGGTGTGGTTGACGCCGTAGACGATGGTGGCGTCGGCGCCGTCGGCCGGCGCGGAGACCAGCACGCGCTTGGCGCCGGCGGTCAGGTGCGCTGAGGCCTTGTCCTTTGAGGTGAAGATGCCGGTGCATTCCAGCGCGATGTCTACGCCGAGATCCTTCCAGGGCAGCTTCGACGGATCACGCTCGGCCGTCACCTTGATCTTGCCGTTGCCGATGTCGATGCTGTCACCGTCGACGGTCACGGTGTGGGGGAAGCGGCCGTGCACGCTGTCGAAGCGCAGCAAATGGGCATTGGTCTCGACCGGGCCGAGATCGTTGATGCCGACCACCACGATGTCCTTGCGGCCCGATTCCGCGATGGCACGCAGAACGTTGCGGCCGATGCGGCCAAACCCGTTGATCCCGACCCGGACTGCCATTTTCGTCTCCTTCAATGACGTTTCTCATCCCCGTCGGCAGCCTTCTCACGGGCCCCACGAGGGTTTTGGAACTGTTGCCGCCCGGTTCTGCCGGGCGGGAGCGGACGATATGGTCCTTTCGTAGTCCTTTTTTTGCGATCGCTCAACCGTCGCGAATCACGTTCGTGCAGCGCTCCTGATTTGGTGAACCGCCGCGCGGGGTCGAGCGGGCCTTTACGCCAGCCGCTGTACGGCCGCCGCGACAGCCGCCTCGGCGGTGATGCCGAAATGCTTGTAGAGCTCCTTGGCCGGGCCGCTTTCGCCGAACGAATGCATGCCGATGAAGATGCCGTCCTGGCCGATGACCGCGTCCCAGCCCCAGCGCACCGCGGCTTCGACGGCGATCTTGACCGGCGCGTTGCCGATGATCTTGGCCCTGGTCTCGGCCGGCTGCTCCAGCAGCAGCTCCAGAGACGGCACCGAGACGACGCGGGCTGGGATGCCACGCTCGGCGAGCTGCTTCTGCGCCGCCACCGCGATCTCGACCTCGGAGCCGGTCGCGAACAGCGATACCTTGGCCTCGCCCTGGGCGGCGACCAGCTCATAGCCGCCGCGGCTGCACGGATTGTCGGATGGTGCGTTGGTGCGCAGCTGCGGCAGGTTCTGCCGCGTCAGCGCCAGCACCGTCGGACCGTTGGTGCGGTTCAGCGCCAGCTCCCAGCATTCGGCGGTCTCGACCGCATCGCACGGCCGGAACACCCGCATGTTGGGGATCGCGCGCAGCGCGGCCAGATGCTCGACCGGCTGGTGCGTCGGGCCGTCCTCGCCGAGGCCGATCGAATCATGCGTCAGCACGTAGACGACGCCGGCGCCCATCAGCGCCGACAGCCTGATAGCGCCACGCGCATAGTCCGAGAACACCAGGAAGGTGGCGCCGTTGGGCGCGAAGCCGCCATGCAGGAAGATGCCGTTCATGCAGGCGGCCATGCCGTGCTCACGGATGCCGTAATGGATGAAGCGCCCCTTCGGCGTCTTGGCCGAGAACGAGACAGCCGACTTCGCCTTGTTGTTGTTGGAGCCGGTGAGGTCGGCCGAGCCGGCCACGAACTCGAACGGCATTGCGGCTGCGATCACCTCGATCGCGGCCTCCGACGATTTGCGGGTGGCGACGTTGAGCGGGGTCTCCAGCAGCGCCTTCTTGTGGTCCTTCAGCGCCTTCGCCAGCGCGGCGGGCCGCTCGTGGCGCAGCCGGCGCTCGAACTCGGCGCGCTTGCGCGGGCCCATCTCGCCAAGCCGGGTCTCCCATTCGCCGCGCGCAGCCGCGCCGCGGCGGCCGGCCTCGCGCCAGGCGGCGAGCACGTCGTCGGGCACCGAGAACGGCTCCTGCGAAATGCCGAGCTTCTCCTTGGCGCCCTTCAGCTCCTCTGCCCCGAGCGCCTCGCCATGCACCTTGGAGGTCCCGGCCTTGGTCGGCGCGCCGTATCCGATCGTGGTCTTGCAGGCGATCAGCGACGGCTTCGACGACTTCTGCGCCCGCGCGATCGCGGCCGCAATGGCCTCGGGATCATGGCCGTCGATCAGCTCGGCGGCCCAGCCGCACGCCTTGAAGCGCTTCACCTGGTCGACCGAGTCGGCAATCGACAGCGGGCCGTCGATCGAGATGCCGTTGTCGTCCCACAGCACGATCAGCTTGTTGAGCTTCCAGTGCCCGGCCATCGCGATCGCTTCCTGGGAGATGCCCTCCATCAGGTCGCCGTCGGACGCCAGTACATAGGTGTGGTGGTCGACGATCTTCTTGCCGTATTCGGCCTGCAGCATCTTCTCGGCCAGCGCCATGCCGACCGCGGTGGAGATGCCCTGGCCGAGCGGGCCGGTGGTAGTCTCGATCCCCTTGGTGCGGAAATTCTCCGGGTGGCCCGGCGTCAGCGAATCGACTTGGCGAAAGCGCTTGATCTGGTCGAGCGTCATCTCCTCGTTGCCGGTGAGATACAACAGCGCATAGAGCAGCATCGAGCCGTGGCCGGCGGAGAGCACGAAGCGGTCGCGGTCCGGCCAGGCGGGCGCTGCGGCATCGTATTTCAGCACGCGGGTGAACAGCACGGTGGCGACGTCCGCCGCGCCCATCGGCAGGCCCGGATGGCCCGATTTGGCCTTCTCGACGGCGTCCATTGCGAGCCCGCGGATGGCGTTGGCCATGCGGGAATGATCGACCTGCGTCATGCTGGAATCCGTCCAAACGTGAAATGCTGATGACAGGAGCCCGCCGGTATTGCTGGCGGGCCGGGATTTTGCGGGCTGATTAGCACCTCGGTTCCGGGAATCAAAGGTTCTGCAACGCCGGGAACCTCCCAAAAGTTGCTTAGTAGTGCATAGTTTCGGCCGAGCGTTGCGCTTGGCTCGCCCAGCACGTAAGATTTTGCCCGTAACCGCTTGCCGGACAGCGCTTTTGTCGCATCCCGCTGGCTCCGAGGGCCTCGCATCCGTGCCATGAACGATCACCCTGCCAATCTTACCGGCCAGGTGGAACCCGGCGCCGCCGATCTCGAGGCGGCGACGCGGCGACTGATGACGGCCCTCGACGCGCTGGAGAGCGCGGTCGAGCGGCGGCGCGAGGCGGATCGTGACGAGGACGAGCTCGCAACGCGCATCCAGGCGCTCGGCGCCGACCGCTCGCGTCTCGCCGACGAGCTCGATGGCTCGTTGATGAAAACGCGCCGGCTCGAGCGCACCAATCGCGAGATCGCCGAACGTCTGGACACCGCGATCGGCACCATCCGCACCGTGCTCGCTGGCGGCGACGGGCAGAACGCCGCTGAAGACGATGAGGACGAGGAATGAGCCACATCAACGTCACCATCAACGGCCGCCAATATCGCATGGCCTGCGAGGAAGGCCAGGAGCTCAGGCTGCTCAAGCTCGCCGAGAGTCTCGAATCGCGCATCACCAATCTGCGCGGCAAGTTCGGCGAGATCGGCGACGCCCGGCTCACGGTGATGGCCGCGCTCACCGTGTGCGATGAGCTGATCGACGCCAATCAGCGCGTGCAGGTGCTGGAGCAGGAGCTCGAAGGCCTGCGCAACGTGCGCAACCAGTCCGCCGACCGCGCTCGTGCGACTCAGGTCGCCGTCGCCAAGGCCCTCAACGCCGCCGCGGAACGTATCGAGCGCACCACGCAGGTGCTGAACCGCACCATCGGTGGTGGCGTGGCGATCGGGTGAGCGTGTATCGTGTCCGCCGGGCGTGACGACGACCTTCGCACTTTACTGCCACAGGTGCTCGCACGGCTCGCGCGCGATGAAGATCAATTGGACTGCGATATCGAAAAGTCCTTATTTGAAGCCTTGTCGGATCTCGGCTGCGCTCCTTTTCTGACTGAAAAGCTCGTCGATTATATCCCATCGGCGTGCGGCCGCGCTTTTTTGCGTGAGGTTGGCGCCGTTCCCTCGGATCGCTACACCCGTCCTAATCTCGATGGAAGTCGTGGCCGGCCTCTTCGCTTTGCAGATGATCCGATTTGGATGATCGTCGAGGAGTTCGTTGAGACTTTGCGCACGTCGCCGGAGACGAGAAAGCAGTTCGCTCTGGCTGCACGACACAGCGCCGAAGTCGTTGTCCTCAACAAGGCTCTCAACGCGGGAATTAGACTAGAAGACATCAAGGGCAGTCGGGTAGCGACAGCGTTCATAGCACCCTTGCGTTTCGAGGTGCCCGGACATTCAGGGCGTGCCTCGCCATGGCGACGCTTGAAGCGGTGGCTGTCGAACGCCGGCGAGTGACAGGAGCCGACGCCCACGACGTCGCGCGAGCTGCCGTAGGGTGGGCAAAGGCGCGCCCGTGACGCTGCTGAGTCATACGCTGATGCCTCGCGCGCCGTGCCCACCGCGCTCACGCATGGCGGCGCCATTGCTGTCAGGCGGCGTCGCCGCGCAGACCGGCGCAGGCACAGCTCCTTCCATCTGCAACGGGATCGGCGACAACGGGGCAGGGGACCGGGAAGCGGCCTGCCTGCGCGAGCTGCGCGGCCGGGTCACGCGCAAGGGCGAGCTGCTGACCATCCGGTTCGAAACCGGCAAGCGGCAGACATACAAGAATGATCAGACGGCGTGCCAGAATGACGATGCGCAGCATTGCGTCAGCTACGTCCTGTTGGGCTATCACGCGGAGGCGCGCGTCTATGCCATCGGCATTTCCTACTACGAAGGCTGGCCCTCGCTCAAAGACCCTCCAACAGCGTCGCGATTGTCTGCAGCGGGAAAGCCGCTGCCAAGCCGCCGATGCCGAGGCCGACGACGCCAAGGACAATGGCGCCGATCCAGCCATGATAGTGAAAGCCGACGGCTGCGCCGACGAAGGCACCGGTCCCAAGCGTACAAATGGCCCAGAGAGTGTGAAGGATGAGTCCGATCGTCCTCAGCATGCGTGATCTCGCGTGTCAGCGGTCTCACCCGTCCCCCTCCGATTGGTCGCGCGGATACGCCGTTGTGCGGCAGCGAAGCCGATCACGTCATCGCGATGCGATCGTGTTGCGAGCGCTTGTCGTTCGCTACGGGCTGCCTTACTGCTTCCTGAAGCGGACTTGTCGAATCCTGCGAGACAAGCGGGATCGTCCGCACATCAGGGAGGTGCACTTGAACAAGCTGATCCTCGCGGCGGCGGCCGTCGCGCTCACAACGATCATTGCGCCGGTCGCTGCGGCGCCCTTGCCGGAAGCCAAGCCCGACGAGGTCGGCTTCTCGCCGGCGGGTCTCGCGCGCATGGACGATTTCTTCGCCCGCGAGATCGCCGCCAAGCGCGTGCCCGGCGCGGTCGTGGCGATCGCGCGTGACGGCAAGCTCGTGCATTACAAGGCGTACGGCCAGCTCGATCCGGTCAAGGGCACGCCGATGCCGCTCGACGCGATCTTCGCCCTGGCCTCGATGACCAAGCCGATGACTGCGGTCGGCGGGCTGATGCTGATGGAGCAGGGGCGGCTGCCGCTGCAGGCCAGGCTCGCCGACTACTATCCTGCCTTCGCCGACATGAAGGTCGGCGTCACCCAGGAGAACGGCGCGCTGCTGCTGGTGCCGCAGGCCCGCCCCATCCTGATCCATGATCTCTACCGCCACACCTCGGGCCTGATGTATGGCGGCCGGCCGGACAGCTCGAGCGCGGTGGCGCGGCTCTATCCCGACGGCACGGCGCCGGCGATCGAAGGCGACACCCAGGCCTTCATCGAGCGCATCACCAAGCTGCCGCTGGCGCATCAGCCGGGCACGCAGTTCGAATACGGCTTCTCCATCGACGTGCTCGGAGCCGTGATCGAGAAGGTCAGCGAGCAGCGGCTCGGTGAATATCTTTCAACCAATGTCTGGAAGCCGCTCAGCATGCAGGACGCGACCTTCGCGCCGACCGACGCACAACGCCCGCGGCTGGCGCATCCGTTTCCGAACAATCCGCTGACCGGCAAGCCGCAGGCGATCAAGCTCCTGGACACGCCGACGAAGTCGGACTGCGGCGGCGCCTGCTCGTTTGCCACTATCGGCGACTATGTCCGCTTCGGCCAGATGCTGCTCAATGGCGGTGAGCTCGATGGCGTGCGGATCCTGAGTCCGAAGACGGTGCACCACATGACCTCCAACCATCTCGGGTCCGAGATCAAGAACACCGTCGCCACTGTCGAGCCGCATCGCGCCGGATTCAGCTTCGGGCTCGGCGTCGCCGTGCGCGTCAGCGAGGGCCTGTCGGCGGTGCCCGGCAATCCCGGCGAGTTCAGCTGGAACGGCGCCTATGGCACGCAGTTCTTCTGCGATCCCAGGGAGCGTCTCGTCGTCGTGGTCGGCACGGCGGCGCCTGGGGACTTGCGCAAATATTATCGGGAGCAGGTGCAGGACATCGTCTATGGCGCGATGGTGAAATAGCGCATGCTCACGGTTCATCACCTCGGCAAGTCGCAGTCCGAACGTATCGTCTGGCTCTGCGAGGAGCTGGAAATTTCGTACGAACTGAAATGCTACACGCGCGACGCCCGGACGATGCTGGCGCCGCCCGAGTACAAGGCGCTGCATCCGATCGGCGCGGCGCCCGTGATCACCGACGGCGAGCTGGTGCTCGCCGAGTCCGGCGCGGTCGTCGAGTACATCATCGCCAAATACGGCCACGGTCGGTTGCGGCCCGGGCCGGACGATCCGAATTCGCGCCGTTCCTCTATTGGCTTCATTTCGCCAACGGCACCCTGCAGGCCGCGATGGGCCGGCTCATGATCCTCAACCGGCTCAATCTGCCGGACGACAATCCCGTGCTCGGCGCTATCAGGGGGCGGCTCGACCGCGCCTTTGCAGCCGTCGAGACGCGCTGCGGCGAGGCGGACTATCTGGCAGGCGGCGCGCTTACCGCCGCCGACATCATGACGGTGTTTTCACTCACCACCATGCGCTACTTCCTGCCCTACGACCTCGCGCCGTTCCCGAACATCCGCGCCTACCTCGCGCGCATCGGCGCCCGCCCGGCCTATCAGCGCGCCATGGCCAAGGGCGACCCGGGCATGGCGTTGTTGTTGAGCTGATCCCGCTCAGCCCGCGTGCCACCACGCAATGACGTCATCCGGCGTAGAGGCGATCGCTGTGAAGCCCGATCGCCTCACTTCCCCTGCCGCTTGCGGCTCCAGTCCAGGAACGAGCGATACAGCTCCTCCTTCTCCGCCTTCGAGGTCGGCGCCTTGGCCTGCGATTCGAGAAAGGCCTCGAAGCGCTCCTGCTGCGACAGACTGCCGGTCGCGGCGGGCGGCAGGCCGACATTGGCCTCGTTCTTCATCCGCTCCAGCACGGCGTCGACATAGGGATAGCGCTGCCAGCCCGGCACCTGGGCCTCGAGATTGAGATCCTTCCAGCCCGGATGGAACGGCGGCTGCTGCAGCCGCGCGAGGTTGGTGAACAGCGCATCGACGAAGCGATTGACGCGGTCGGCGCGGTCGCTGCCCGGCTTCCAGTTGTAGACGGCCAGCACCGACGGCACGGCGATGGTTTCCACGGCGGTGTCAGGTGCGACCAGTCCCGGATAGGTGTCGGCCTTGATGCTGGTCGGATAGTAGAAATCCGAGAATTGCTGCGTGTACGGCACCGGCACGAAGTGGAATCCAGGATCCGCCTTCTTGCCGCTGAACAGCTCGCCGGGCTTGGAGGCGACATAGACCATCGCGGCGATCTCGCCCTTGTGCAGCTTCTCCAGCGCAACAGGACCACCGATGGCGACAGGCTCGATGTCGATGCCGAGGCGCCGGAAGATCAGCGGCCCCGTATGCGCGGCGGCAACGCCGGCCGTTCCAACCGCGATCTTCTGGCCCTTCAGATCCTGCAGCGACTTGAACTCCTCGCGCGCATAGATGTGCACGTCGGAGATGAAGAAGCGCAGCACGTAGCGGATGCGGTCGTTGATGTTGGAAAGGCCGGCCTGCTTGGCGTAGAAGTCGAACGCATCGGCGTAGGTGACGGCGACGTCGACGCCGCGCAGATACAGGAGATCGGCGATGTTCGAGGTGGTGCCGCGCGTCACCATCGGGATCAGGCGCATGTTGTCGCCATCGTCCATCGTCCGCGCCATCTCGCTGGCGAGGCGCACGAAGCCGCCGTCGGGCAGGCCCGCGGCCAGGCCGACGGTCCATTGGTTCATGCGCGTCTTGATGGCGGCTTCATCCGAGGTGCTCCGTGGCTCGGGCGCGCGGGTCTCGGAGACCCGACGCTGGACGGCCCGCCGTTCGGACGCGCGCGCAGGCTTGATCGAGAGCGGAGCGGCGGACTGCTCTTGCGCCCGCACCGCGCCGACGGGGGTAAGCAAGGCAGCCGAAAGCGTTGCCAGCACCAGCAGCGCTGGCCGGGCGAGTACTCTGTGCATGTGACTAGTCCCCGATCGCGTCTGCTCGCCATTCCCCCGAGCAGACTGATGACACAGATCAATCCAAGATCGTATCTCAATGAGCCCTAAACCTGGCAGTTTTGGGGCAAAAACTACCTAAGGTTTCAGGTAGCTCCAGCCGCTCTCCTGCAATTCCATCAGCCTCACTGCGCCCGAGGGCACCAGGCTCGCTTCGGCGACGATCGCAATCGGATGTCCTTCGCGTTTCTCCATGCCGCGTTTGGTGATGTTGCAGGCGGAGAACCTGATCTTGGCGGGAAAGCTGAGCTCTGCGATCTGCTTGAGCCGGTCCTTCACCGGCGAGGTATCCTCGCGCAGCATGTTCAGCCCGGGTCCATAGGTGACGAGCTCGATCTCGACCTCCTCGCCCTTCTCCTTGAACGTCTCCATGATGTTGGTGGCGTTGTTCAGCGCCAGATTCATGATCGCCGGATCGTTCTGATCGACCTGGATCGAGACGCGATGAATCTTGACGTCGGCGGCGAGGCTCGCAGCAGCCGACGCGATCAGCAGCGCGCAGGCGGCCGTGACAGTTTTGAGATCGAAGCGCATGCCAGGACTCCAATGTACGATACACGGCATTGGGATGTGGGCATGATCTGCCACAACCTCAGCTTCGACCGATGAGCCCCAATCGTGGCGACACTATGCGCTGCCGACACGGCGCTGCCGCGGGAGCGCCGTCATCGCCACGGCGTCATTGCGAGCGCAGCGAAGCAATCAAGACTGCATCTGCGGAGAGATGGGCGCGCTAGTCGGGGACGACGGCGGAATGCTGGGCTGGCGGCACGCGAGCAGATGCACGTCGTAAACTGCATGACGGGCAATCCGCACATATCCATCATGCGCAAACTGCCCGTCGCGTTACGATGTCGCAGGCTGCGCGGCTTGTCACGTCGAGGCTGGGCAAGAACTCAGTGTTCACGGTAAGATTTGGGGGCATGACGAATCGGCCGTTCAAGAGCGGCGAGAGCCGCGATCAAAAGAGCCTGCTTCCGCCTCGGATTGAGGATTATGTCGGGCCGGACAATCCGGTTCGTGCGATTGACAGCTACGTCAACGCTCTCGATCTGGCCAAGCTTGGCTTCCGCCACGCCAAGCGGAGGGGATCGGGTGTCGGGCAGCCGCCGTACGATCCGGCGGACCTGCTGAAGCTTTATCTCTATGGTTATCTGAACCAGATCAGATCGTCGCGCCGGCTCGAGCGTGAAGCCGGCCGCAATCTGGAGCTAATCTGGTTGTTGAGGAACCTGAAGCCCGGCTATCGGACGATTGCGAACTTCCGCAAGGAGAACTGGGCTGCCTTGAAGGCGGCGAACCGTAGCTTCGTCCTGTTGCTGCAGGAGATCGGGTTGATCGGCGGGACCCTGGTCGCGGTCGACGGCGCGCTGTTCCACGGCAATGCCAGCAAGGACAGCATCTTCACGCGCGGGAAGCTCGCCAAACAGATCGCCAAGCTCGATGAGGAGATTGAGGCGTACGGCAAGTCTCTCGACACCAACGACGCGGCGGAAGCCAAGCAGCCCGACGACGGCAAGGATGGCAACAAGGATGGCGGCGATGTCGGGGACAAGATCAAGGAGCTGATGGCCAGGCGTGAACGCGCACAGTCCGATCTGGAGAACCTGGACAAGGGCGACAAGGGACAGGTGTCGAAGACCGATTCCGATGCGCGACTGCTGAGCAAGGGCGACCAGACGATCGCAGGCTACAATGTCCAGAGCGTCGTCGACGACAAGCATAAGCTGATCATCGCCAGCGAGGTCGTCAATCGCAGCGATACAGGACACCTTCATATGATGGCGAAGGCGGCCAAGGAGGGCCTCCAGGTCGAGGCGCTGCAGATACTGGCAGATGTTGGCTATTACAACAGCGAGGATATCAAGGCTTGCGAGGATGACGGCGTCACCGCCTATGTCCCGCTGCATCACGGCAATGGCAAGAAGCACGGTCGCTTCACGCGAGGTGACTTCACCTACAATTCCGCGACCGACACCTACCAGTGTCCCGCAGACCAAGCGCTGCATCCAACAAAGAAGCTCTGGAAGAATACGAGCGGCAGGATGGAACGCCGCTACCTGGCCTCCGTGGCGACTTGCGGCATCTGCCCCCTCAAGGCGTCTTGTCTCTCTGCGAAGGAAAAAAGCCGCCGCGTCTCTCGATGGGAGCACGAAGAGGTGCTGGATCGTCACCGCCAGAGGATGGCGAGCGAACAGGCCGGCCAATTGATGCGCCGCCGCTCGGCCATCGTCGAGCACCCGTTCGGCACGCTCAAGTGCCGCGCCGGCTATCAGCACTTCCTTGTCCGCGGCTTCGACAAGGTTCGCGGGGAATGGAGCCTCATGGCGCTCTGCTACAATCTCACCCGCGCCCTCAACATTCTCGGCTTCGACGACTTCCTCGCCCGCATCGCCGAATGGGCTCTTGCAGCTCTACATGCCACTTCCGGCGAAGCGAGGGGCGCATGGGAGGCGGTTTCGCTTGCCCTGATCCGATTCTGGACCATGATGCAGTCATGGCTCGAAATTGCACCGCGCCGAGCCCTCTCACCCCCCTAATTCGGATTCTTGCCCAGCCTCGTCGGGCAAATCAGGTCGATCTTTCCGCCCGTCCTGCTGCCGCATGAGGGGCGTTTCGCGACCGTCACGGACCGTTGGCAGTGGGATGCGATGGGCGTGAATTGCCGCAGCGTGAGCTACTTCACGCGGACGAACGGCGATGCACGTACGGTCAAGTCGCGTGGTCCTGACACCCCGATGCTGGTGTCCCGCGCAATGCGCGCAAGCGCGTTGTCGCGCATGGTGGCCAACAAGCCCGGCGCACCAAGGAGATCGCGAAGCAGCCGTTCAAACCGTCGCGCAGGGAAGGCCGGGTGTTTCCGGCTGCACCTGTGGTACCTGCCGCCTGCATTTTTTTGAGCAGGCGGGCCACGGGCGTCAGCCGACGCCCGGCCTTCCCTGTGCCCTCTGTCTTGAGGGGGGCGATCGAGATCAACAGCTCGGACGCAACGCGTCGCGAGGACGCGAGCCCATGCCATGTTCTGTTGTGTTGCCGCCGCCCCATCGCTGTCATCGCCGGCGCAGTGTGCGCCGCGGTCCCTCGATTTCGCCATCGCCGTCACGGCGTGCTGCGCGCCCGGTCGGGCCGGGCGACGACGCCGAATGTTGGCAACCGTGTCGCGCCTCGACCCGCTTCCACCGCTGGCAAAATCATCCCGTGATGGTTACATTGCAACTGCGAGGCTGCGACGCGCGTCCGGAACCAACATATCCCCGGGGCCTTATCGATCCTTTAGGGAACTGTCCCTGGCCAGGTCTGTGGACCTGGACATATGGTGCCCACCTACTTTCGTAGGGAACTCCGGGATCGAGCGTTTCAACGGCGATTGCGGCTTCGCGCTTGTTTTCCGTCTCTCCTCTCCCCTTCGGTTGCCGACCTGCTGCGTTTCTGCAACGTTTGCGTGCCCGCGTCCGCCCGCCCGTCACGGAGGTCACGTCGCATGCCGATGAAGGCCGCTCAGCACACCAAGCAGCAGCTCCGAGCCGCAGCCCTTGCCGCGCGCGACGCGTTGAGCGACGAGACGCGGAGCGCGGCCGCGCAGGCGATCGCCGCGCGCGGGCTCCCCTTCGCATTCGAGCCCGGCACGGTCGTCTCCGGCTATGCGCCGGTCCGCAACGAGCTCGATCCGATGCCGTTGCTGCGTGAGCTGGCGGGGCAGGGGGCGCGGCTGGCGCTGCCGGTCGTGCTGGCGCGCGGCCATTCGCTCTCGTTCCGCGCCTTCGCGCCGGGCGACCGGCTGACGCTCGGGTCGCTCGGCATCCCCGAGCCATCGCCGGCAGCCGCCGAGCTGGTGCCCGATGTGATGCTGGTGCCGCTCGCCGCCTTCGACCGCACCGGCCACCGCATCGGTTACGGCGGGGGCTACTACGACTACACCTTTTCGCACCTGCGGAAGATGCATCACGTCATCGGCGTCGGCCTCGGCTTCGCCATTCAGGAAACCGAGGCCATCCCGGCCTTGGCCCACGACGCGGCGCTGGATTATGTGCTAACCGAGCGCGAGACCTTGGATTTCCGGAGCAATTGAGTTGCGAATTCTCTTCGTCGGCGACGTCGTCGGCCGGGCCGGCCGCAGCGCCGTCTCGGACCACCTTCCAGGCTTGATCCGCGATTGGGCGCTCGATCTCGTCATCGTCAATGGCGAGAACGCGGCCGGCGGATTCGGCATCACCGAGGCGATCTATCAGGAGCTCGTCGATGCCGGCGCCGACGCGGTCACGCTCGGCAACCACTCCTGGGATCAGCGCGAGGCACTGGTGTTCATCGAGCGCGCGCCGCGCCTGGTGCGCCCTGCGAACTATCCGGCAGGCACGCCCGGCCGTGGCGCCGCGCTGATCGACGCCAAGAACGGCGCCCGCGCGCTGGTGGTCAACGTGCTCGGGCGCGTGTTCATGACGCCGTTCGACGATCCGTTCGCGGCGGTCGGCCGCGAGCTCGGCGCCTGTCCGCTGCGAGAGGCGGCGGATGCGATCGTGGTCGACGTGCATTGCGAGGCCTCCAGCGAGAAGCAGGGCCTGGGCTATTTTTGCGACGGCCGCGCCAGCCTTGTCGTCGGCACCCATACGCATGTGCCGACGGCCGATCACCGGATCCTGCCCGGCGGCACCGCCTACATGACCGATGCCGGCATGACCGGCGATTATGACTCCATCATCGGCATGCAGAAGGACGAGCCGCTGCGCCGCTTCCAGTCGGGCATCCCGTCGGCGCGCTTCGAGCCGGCCTCCGGCGAGGCGACGTTGAGCGGCGTGGCGGTCGAGACCGACAACGGCACCGGGCTTGCGATCAAGGTCGCGCCGGTGCGCATCGGCGGCCGGCTGTCGCCGACGAGGCCGGCGTTCTGGGGAGGATGAGAGCCTGCGTCAGGCCTTGAGGCGAAAACCCATCCGGAACGCGCCCCAATGCCGGCCCTTGATGACAATCGGCGCGGACAGGTCCTTCATCAGCACGAACTGCCCGCCGCCCATGTCGCGGCGGTAGGTCTGGAGCAGAAACGGCTTGTTGCTGGCGGCGGCCACCTTCTTCACCGCGCGGTCGTCGAACAGCCGGCGGTTGCGGCAGTTGGCGTTGTTCCAGACCGGATCGGGCCCCTGCGGCTTGCGGTAGTTCGGATTGTGCGTCGGCAGATAGCCGCCGCGCGCCCAGGCGACGCAGAACACGATGCGCGGGTCGCTGCCCTGGATCGGGTCCTGGATTGCCGGCAGGACGCGGTCGGTGAACTCGACGTAGCGCGTCATGTACTGCTTGGGATTGGTGCCGGGGATCTCGCGATAGCTCTCGTCCATCAGGTCGGCGAGCGTGATCTCGCCGCGGTCGATCGCCCCCTCGAAGGTCGCCGAGATCTGCCGGGCGGTGTCGACGACGGTCCTGATCAGCGGCGCGTCCGTGGTCTGTACGCCGCTCTCGGCGATCAGCCCGATCAGCGCCTCGGAATGATCGAGCAGCTTGGCGATCCGGCTGTCGGCTTGTTTGAGCTCGACCGAGGACTGGTCGACGCCCTTGGCGAGCTCGTTGAGCTCGGTGATGACCGTGTCGCAATGCGCGAGGTTGGAGGTCGCGGCCTTCGCCACGCCGTCGATCTCCTGGCCGACGCTGGTGAAGCCGTCCTGGACGCGGACGATGATGCCGCCGATCTGCTGGGCGCCTTCACCCGCCGTCTTGGCGCGCGACGAGGCCTGGCCGCTCTCGCCGAGCAGGCTCTTCACCTGCGAGTCGAGCCCGCGCAGGGTGTCGCCGATCTGCTGCGTGGCCTGGCGAGTCGCCTCGGCGAGCGACTTCACCTCGCTGGCGACGACAGCGAAGCCCCGGCCGGCGCTGCCGGCACGGGCCGCCTCGATGGTGGCGTTCAGCGCCAGCAGGTTGGTCTGCTTGGCGATCGCCTCGATCGCGACCGAGACCTTGGCGACCTGCGACAGCGCATCGCCGACCGAGCCGAGCCGCTGCTCGATCCGCTCCACGGAGTCGACCAGTTCGGCGATGTGCCGGACCGCGGTGTCGACCACGTTGCGCGACTGGGCGATGTCGCCCACTGCGGCGGTCGTGGCCGATTGCACCGCCTGCGAGGCGGTGGCGATGTCGTGATTGGCTGCGACCATGGTCTTGGCGGTGGCCTGCAGATGCCCGAACCGCTGCGACTGGTAGCTGACGCGGGCGGCGACCTCCTGGACGTTGCCGGCGACGTCGGCAAGCTCGACGCCGAGGCCGCCGATGCGGTCGGCGATCTCGTCGATCAGCCGCTCGGCGCCGGTGCGCGCGTCGTGACTTTCCAGAATGGCGCGTTGCGCGACCGACATGTCCAGGCTCCAGGGCTTGAAAGGATCAGAAAATCACCGCTCGACTCACAATTTGTAGGCGGTGCGGAAGCCGCCCCAGTGCCGGCCGCGGACCCGGATCGGCACGTCGATTTCGCGCATCATGACGGTATTGCCATTGCCCATGTCGCGCGCGTAGCTCTGGATCAGATAGGGCCGCTGGTTGCGGCCCGCGGCGAGCCCGGCCGGATCGTTGAAGATGCGGCGGTTGCGGCTGTTGGCGGTGTTGAAGGCTGCGTCGCCCGGCCGCTGCGGATGCGAATAGATCCGGTTGTGCACCGGCAGATAGCCGTTGCGATCGATCGCGACGCAGAACGCCATGCGCTGGTCCTTGGCGAGGAAGGCCTCCTGGAACGAAGGCAGCACGCGCTCGGCCCAGTCGAGAATCCGGCTGCGGTGCTGCTGCGGATTGGTGCCGGGGATCTCGACATAGTTGGTATCGAACATGTCCTCGAGCGTGATCTCGCCGCGTGCGACAGCGCTTTCGAACCTCCGGTTCAGCTCGGTGCCGGCTTCCATGGCGCGGGTGACGAACTCGTTGTTCTCCTCGTGCAGCGCCCAGAGCTTGTCCTCGATCTTCTCGCGCAGCTCGGCATTGGGCGCATCGAACCGCGCCTGGGCGCCGGCCTTCACCTGCTCGGTGACGCGCAGGCGGCACGGGCCGACGTCCTCCAGCACGGCGTCGAACCCCTCGTTCACGGCGAGACGGCTCGCGTCGGGGCCGGTGATCAGCACGCCGTCGTTGGCAATCTCGTAGACCGCGGCCGTGATCGTGCGGGCGCCGGATTTGATCTCGAGCTTGAGATGGCAAGGCAGGCGCTCGCTGCCGCTGCGCACGGGCCGATCGCCCTGGCGCAGCAGCACGGCACAGCGCGCCTTCAGCTTCTGGGCGTACATGGTTACGGCGCGCCCGGCGTTCGTGACGCGCTCGCCATAGCTCTCGGCCTGCTGGGTGGCGCTGCTGATGTCGGCGGCGCTGTCGACCACCGAGGATATGAACTGCGAGGCCTGCGCCGCATTGTTCGATATCGCGCCGGTGGTCTGGTTCTGCTCGGCGACGGCGCCGTTGACGTTGGTGAAGACCGGGCGGATCGCCTCGATCGCCTGGGCGATGCGGTGGACGGCGTCGGCCGAGCCGGCGGCGTCCTTCTGCAGTGCCTCGATCTTGCGGGTGATCTCCTCGGTCGCGTTCTGGGTCTGGACGGCAAGCGCCTTGACCTCGGTCGCCACCACCGCGAAGCCGCGGCCGGCGTCGCCGGCGCGGGCGGCCTCGATGGTCGAGTTGAGCGCGAGCAGGGTGGTCTGGCGCGCGATCTGGGAGATCAGGTTGACGACGTTGCCGATCGCCGCCGAGGATTCGCGCAGGCGGTCGACGTTGGCCCGAGCTTCCGTGGCGGCGGCGCTGGCCTGGTCGGCGAGCTGGCCGCCGTCCTGGACCTGGGCACGGATACCGTGGGCGGACTGGGTCACCTTCTCTGCGGCGTGGGCGAACGTCGCCGCCGTTCCTTGCGCGGCGCTGCTGCGGCCGCTCAGCGAATCGGCGCGCTGGCGAATGTCCGTCAGCGTCCCCGCCGTCGCCTCGGCGCCGCTGGCGACCGCATCGGCGGCGCGCTCGAGCTGGCGAATCATGCCGCCGAGTTCCAGCTCCAGCAGGTCGAGGATGGCCTTGGCCGAATCGGCATCCGACGACGCCGGCGGCTCCGGCGCGGCCACCGGTTTCGGTTCAGCCACCGGATCGGGCGCAGAGGGTCGTCTTGCAAGGAAACCAAACGCCATGGGGCGGCCCCGGTGCGGTGAAAAGGTGCAGAGGGGCGGCATCGTTGCACTTGACTGTGAAGCCGTGGTTAACATTTGGCTTATGGTGCAGGGCAGCCAACCGGCTCTTCGAAGGGGGCGGCCACCCTGAATCCACCTCAAATCTTTGATTTTGACGATTCCCGGCCTATAAGGCCGCGCTTCCCCCACCTGATCCCTACGATTTCAAGAGACCTCGCATGGCCGGCCATTCCCAATTCAAGAACATCATGCATCGCAAGGGCCGGCAGGATGCGATGAAGTCCAAGCTGTTCGGCAAGCTGGCGCGCGAAATCACCGTCGCCGCCAAGCTCGGCACGCCGGACCCGGCGATGAACCCGCGGCTGCGGGCCGCCGTGGTCGCCGCCCGGGCCGAGAACATGCCCAAGGACAACATCGAGCGCGCCATCAAGAAGGCGCTCGGCGGCGAGGGCGACAATTACGACGAGATCCGCTACGAGGGCTATGGCCCGGGCGGCGTCGCCGTCATCGTCGAGGCGCTCACCGACAACCGCAACCGCGCCGCCTCCGACATCCGCTCCTACTTCACCAAATCCGGCGGCAATCTCGGCGAGACCGGCTCGGTGTCGTTCATGTTCGACCGCGTCGGCATCATCGAATACGACCGCAGCGTCGCCTCGGATGACGCGGTGCTGGACGCCGCCATCGAGGCTGGCGCCGACGACGTGATCTCGGGCGAGGGGGGGCACGAGATCTATGCCTCGCCGGAGAGCCTGCGCGAGGTCGCCAAGAATCTCGAGGCCAAGTTCGGCGAGCCGCGCAAGGCGGCGCTGACCTGGAAGCCGCAGAACACCGTGGCGGTCGACGACGAGACCGCCGAGAAGCTGCTGAAGCTGATGGATCTGCTGAACGAGCACGACGACGTCCAGAACGTCTATGCCAATTTCGAGATCTCGGACGCGCTGATGGCGAAGATGGGCGGTTGAC
This sequence comes from Bradyrhizobium sp. SZCCHNPS1003, assembly GCF_032381555.1. Taxonomy (NCBI): domain Bacteria; kingdom Pseudomonadati; phylum Pseudomonadota; class Alphaproteobacteria; order Hyphomicrobiales; family Nitrobacteraceae; genus Bradyrhizobium; species Bradyrhizobium sp. SZCCHNPS1003. The sequence continues at coordinate 49,686 of NZ_JAUHIU010000013.1, read as the reverse complement.
GGACGCTTGACCACGTCGTTCGTCCGTTCCGTTTATGTTTCCATCGGTGTGGCGCAAGGCTATCTCTATCCCATGAAAGCCCAGCCGATTCGCGCAGCCGTCCGTATCATTGGGATCGATCCCGGCCTCCGCCGCACCGGCTGGGGGGTGATCGAGAGCGAGGGCAACCGGCTGATCTATGTCGGTTGCGGCTCGGTGGAGCCGCCCGACGACCTGCCGCTGGCGAGCCGGCTGCTGGCGATCCATGAGGGGCTTTCGGCCGTGCTCGGCCGCTTTGCCCCGATGGAAGCCGCGGTCGAGCAGACCTTCGTCAACAAGGATGGTGTTGCGACCCTGAAGCTCGGCCAGGCCCGCGGCATCGCCATGCTGGCGCCGGCCATGTTCGGGATTTCGGTCGCCGAATACGCCCCCAACCAGGTCAAGAAGACCGTGGTCGGCGCCGGCCATGCCGACAAGGGCCAGATCGCGGTGATGCTGAAGATCCTGCTGCCCAAGGCCGAGCCGCCGTCGGCGGACGCAGCGGACGCGCTCGCCATCGCCATCACCCACGCCCATCACCGCCAGGGCCAGGCGCTGCGCATGAAGGTGGCGGGGCTATGATCGGCAAGCTCAAGGGGCTGATCGATTCCTACGCTGAGGATTTCGTCATCCTCGACGTCGGCGGCGTCGGCTATCAGGTGCACTGCTCGGCGCGGACGTTGCAGGCCTTGCCGTCGCCGGGTGAAGCCGCCACATTGTCGATCGAGACCTATGTGCGCGAGGACCAGATCAAGCTGTTCGGTTTTCGCTCGGATGTCGAACGGGAATGGTTTCGCCTTTTGCAGACGGTGCAGGGCGTCGGCGCCAAGGTCGCCCTCGCCGTGCTCGGCACGTTGCCGCCGGCCGATCTCGCCAACGCCATCGCGCTGCGCGACAAGGCGGCGGTGGCGCGCACGCCGGGCGTCGGCCCCAAGGTCGCCGAGCGCATCGTGACCGAGCTGAAGGACAAGGCACCGGCCTTCGCCGATGTCGATCCCGGCGTGGTCAGGCTGTCCGGTGCGATCGAGGAGCAGCGCGCACCGCAACCCATCGCGGATGCCATCTCCGCGCTCATCAATCTCGGCTACGGCCAGCCGCAGGCGGCCGCCGCGATCGCGGCCGCCTCTCGCGCGGCCGGCGACAAGGCCGAGACCGCGCAACTCATTCGCCTCGGTCTCAAGGAGCTGGCGAAATAGGCTATCGTCGCCCGGCCGGGCGAGCAGAAGGACAATCATTTCCCCCATGGTGAGCAAGAAGGACAAGGAGCTGATCGAGGCGGCGGCGTCAGCGGTGAAGAGCCGCTACCGCAACGACTGGCAGGAGGTCGGCGCGGCCGTGCGCACCCGCGACGGCCGCATCATCACCGGCGTCAACATCGACGCCTATCTCGGCCGCAACGCCGTCTGCGCCGAGGCCATCGCGATCGGCCGCGCCATCACCGAGCACGGCGATCACGGCATCGAGACCATCGTCGCGGTGCGTCATCCCAAGCCGGGTGAGCCGGGCGAGGTCGCCGTGGTCTCGCCCTGCGGCACCTGCCGCGAGCTGATCCACGACTATGATGCCAAGGCGCGTGTCATCGTGCCGTCGAACGGTAAGGGGCCTGCGGCGGTGACGATCGGCGAGCTGCTGCCGAACAAATACAGGCGCGGCAACGAATGAAGCCGCCTGCGCGCATGGTCAGTCCGGAGCGGCGCTCCGACGATGTCGGTGACACCGCGCTGCGTCCGCAGCAGCTCTCCGAGTTCGTCGGCCAGCAGCAGGCGCGTGCCAATCTGTCGATCTTCATCGAGGCGGCGCGCAAGCGCGGCGAGGCGCTCGACCATGTGCTGTTCGTCGGTCCTCCTGGTCTTGGCAAAACCACCTTGGCCCAGATCGTCGCGCGCGAGCTCGGCGTCGGCTTCCGCGCCACATCGGGCCCGGTCATCGCCAAGGCCGGCGATCTGGCGGCGCTGTTGACGAACCTCGAAGAGCGCGACGTGTTGTTCATCGACGAGATCCATCGTCTCAGCCCGGCGGTCGAGGAGGTGCTCTATCCTGCGATGGAGGATTTTCAGCTCGACCTCATCATCGGCGAGGGACCGGCGGCCCGCTCGGTGAAGATCGACTTGTCGAAGTTCACGCTGGTCGGCGCGACGACGCGCGCAGGCCTGCTGACAAATCCGCTGCGTGATCGTTTCGGCATCCCGATCCGGCTGAACTTCTACACGGTCGAGGAGCTGGAGGGCATCGTGACGCGCGGTGCCCGCGTGCTCGGCGTTGGCATGACCGCCGACGGCGCCAACGAGATCGCGCGCCGCGCCCGCGGTACCCCGCGCATCGCCGGCCGGCTCTTGCGCCGGGTGCGTGACTTCGCCTCGGCGGCGAACGCCAGCGCGATCGATCGCGCCATCGCTGATCATGCCTTGAGCGCGCTGGAGGTCGATGCCGCCGGGCTCGATGCAATGGACCGGCGCTATCTCTCGACCATCGCCCTGAACTACGGCGGTGGGCCGGTCGGCGTCGAGACCATGGCGGCGGCGCTGTCGGAGCCGCGCGACGCGATCGAGGACATCATCGAGCCCTATCTGATCCAGTGCGGCTATCTGCAGCGCACGCCGCGCGGCCGGCTGTTGACCTCGCATGCGTTCCGGCATCTCGGCATGGCCGAGCCGAACCGCGATCCCAGCCAGTTCGGCCTGTTCGGCAGTGAGGACGATGCTTAACGAAGCTGCTGACAATCTGCACGGACGCACCCGAAATCGGTTGCAATGATCGAAGAAAAGGATTGCGTGCGAGGAGTTCGTCCATGCTGTCACGCCGTCGTTTTCTGTCATTCTCCGGCGGTCTTGCCGCGACCGGTTTTTCGACCGCGACCTATGGCGTCGGCGTCGAGCCGCTCCGCCTGGGCGTCACCGACTATCACATCCATCCACGCAACTGGCCGGCTGGGCTAAGACTGAAGATCGCGGCGATCGCCGACATCCACGCTTGCGATCCCTGGATGTCGCTGGCGCATATCGACGGGATCGTCCAGCGGACCAACGCGCTGCAGCCGGATCTGATCGTTCTGCTCGGCGACTATGTCGCTGGTCATCGGCATCACATCGGACGCATCGACGCTTCGGAGTGGGCGCCGGTGCTCGGCGGCCTCAAGGCGCCGCTGGGCGTGCACGCCATCCTGGGCAATCATGATTACTGGGATGATCGAACCGTGCAGCGCGATGGCCGCGGCGCGCCGTATGCCCAGAAGGCGCTCGAGGCCGCCGGCATTCCCGTCTATGAGAACGATGTGGTGCGGCTCAGCAAGAATGGTCATGCCTTCTGGCTCGCCGGCCTCGGCGATCAGCTGGCCTACATGCCGGCCAGGCGCTTCCGGTCCGTGCCGCGGATCGGCATCGATGATCTCGCGAGCACACTGCGCAAGGTGACGGACAGCGCGCCGGTGATCCTGCTGGCGCATGAGCCCGACGTTGCGCTCCGGGTGCCGTCGCGGGTGGCGCTGCAGCTCTCCGGGCATACGCATGGCGGGCAGGTTCGCGTGCTCGGCTGGTCGCCGGCCGTTCCCGCGCGCAATGGCGTCAATCTGGCCTACGGCCACATCCGCACCCAATGCGACGTGATCGTTTCCGGCGGCCTCGGCTGCAGCATCATGCCAGTCCGGATCGGCATGCCGCCGGAGATCGTGCTGGTCACCGTCGGCGGGGAACCTGTGGAGGTGACGTCGTAGCCTGCTCTTGCTAGCCTGCTCTTGCGCTGGCCGTTGAACTGGGCGAAACGATCGCCATTTCCGACGATCGAGGGCTTCCCTTGACCCACCAACATCTCGACGGCGAGATCCGCGACGGCCGCCACCACATGCAGGTGCGGGTCTACTACGAGGACACGGATTTCTCCGGAATCGTCTATCACGCCAACTACCTCCGCTTCATGGAGCGTGGCCGCACCAATCATCTGCGGCTGATGGGCGCCGAGCAGCACGCGCTGTTCGCAGAGGCAGAAAGCGAGATGCCGGGCTTCGCTTTCGTCGTGCGTTCGATGACGCTCGACTTCCTGCGGCCGGCGCGCATGGACGACGTGCTCGACGTCGTCACCTGGCCCGTGGCGGTGAAGGGCGCGTCGATCACGCTGGCGCAGGAGGTCAGGCGCGGCGAGGAGGTGCTCGTCAAGGCCGACGTGAGAGTCGCGTTCATCAGCGGCGGCAGGGCGCAGCCGATACCGAGAGCGCTGCGCGACCTGATGAAGGCGGACCTCGCATAAACTGGTGCTGACGGCCGGACGAGTGGAGGGATGAAGATGTGCCCGCCAGCGATCGCGACCTCGCCGCCGTCCAGTCGGTCACGCCATTTGCGCAGCGGATGCGGCGCGTGGCGGCGGATCACGCTGCGCTGATCCGCCCTACGGACTGCCGCTCAATCAAACCTTGGCCGGGGGCAATCGCGCGTCGAAACCGTCAGTATCGCCCGCCGCTGCGCTCTTGTTGCTTGATCCAATCCGACAGGGTTCGGGGCGTCGATCCCTGTCCGGGGCGCGATGGTTTCGCGGTGGCAGTCCTGTTGCTCCGGTTCGTCGTCTCCGTCGGCCCGCGCGGATGCGTCGCGGCATGGGCGCCCGGGACGCCTCTCGGCGCCGTGGCGAGCTTCTCCGCTTCCTCCTTCTCCAGCCGCAGCTTGCGCAGCCGCTCCATCTTCTCGCGCTCCGGATCGACGGGCGGCGGTGGCAGCTCGCGCTGGCGGGCTTCCTCGGCGGAGATCAGCAGACCCATGATGGCGCTTTCGCCGAGGGCCTTGCAGGCTTCGAGGCGGTGCAGACCTTCGATCAGGACAAAATGGTCCTTGTCGCGGCGGACGAGGATCGGCTCGCGCTGGCCGACCTCCAAAATGCTTTCGGCCAGCGCGTCGACCGCGTCCTGCTTCAGCGCCTTGCGCTTCCTGTCGGGGACGTGGATCTTGTCGATGGGGAAGCTTTCCGGTGCGGACACAGTCGAAACTCCGTCGTGGGCGCGCGCCGTCCAGCGCCAGGGTCGGAGGGGGCACGATCCCCCGATCCGCACGGCAGCGCGGAGCGGAGGCAGACCGGGCACGCGCGGCTACAATAGAGACATTCGCCATCTCGCCGCAAGGAGCGGGTGACGGGGCGGAATGTCTCCTGTCAGACGGCAAGGTGAATCATGCGACTGTGATGGGCGCCCCATCGGTCGCGCACGAAAGTCGCTTGCGCGTCAATTCATGCTGCTATGCTGCACCGCTCATACAGGAGGACGCCGCTCATGACGACACGCACGCTCGTTGCCGCGCTGGCCGGGATTGCCCTCGCGTTGCCCGCCGCTGCCCTCGCGCAGGAACCGCCGGTCGAGGAGCAGCTCGTCAATGCAATGAACAAGGTGTTCGGCGTGCACGCCGGCTTTCGCGCCAATCACGCCAAGGGCGTCGTGGTCGAGGGCAAGTTCAAGCCGTCGACCGAGGCGGCGACCTTGAGCAAGGCTTCGCTGTTCAGCGGCGGCGAAATTCCCGTGACGGTGCGGTTCTCGGACTCCACCGGCGTGCCGAACCTGCCGGACGGCTCCGGCGACGCCAATCCGCATGGCATGGCGGTGAAGTTTCATCTCGCCGACGGCAGCGACATGGACCTCGTGATCAACTCGCTGAAATTCTTCCCCGTCTCGACCGGCGCGGAGCTGCGCGATTTGTTCCTGGCGATCGCGGACTCTGGACCGAACGCGGCCAAGCCGACCAGGCTCGAGCAGTTCATCGCCAGCCATCCCTCGGTGCCGGCGGCGCTCGGTACCATCGCGACGCCGGACAGTCTTGCCGACGAGGCCTATTTCGGCGTCAACGCCTTCGTGCTCGTCAACAAGGCCGGCGAAAAGCAGGCGGTGCGCTGGCAGATGCTGCCGGAGAAGGTCGTGCATATCGACAAGGAGGACGCGGCGAAACGCGCGCCGGACTTCCTGATGGCCGAGCTGCCGGCGCGGCTGAAGCAGGGGCCGGTGACGTTCCGCTTCAAGGCGCAGCTCGCTGCGGCCGGCGACGACACCAAGGATCCGGCCAAGCCGTGGCCTGACGATCGCAAGCTGGTCGAGCTCGGCGTGCTGACGATCGACAAGGCGGTCGAAGACAGCGACGGGGCGCAGAAGAAGCTGCTGTTCCTGCCCGGCCAGCTCACCGACGGCGTCGAGGCGTCGGATGATCCGATGATCGACATCCGCAACGGCGCCTACGCCATCTCGTTCTCCCGGCGCAATCCGTGATGATGACGTGACGCGCGACGCGCGGTGCGGCGGATCAGGCTGCGCTGATCCGCCCGACGGGCCTCAGTCTGTCGTCGTGGCTGAGGCGAGCCCAGCCATGATGTTGCGCGCTGCGGGCGGCGCTTGTGCCGATGACCGGACGATTTGGCGGCGAGCTCAAATCCGTATTTCCGGTCGCGATCGGCCGTGACCTAGCTTCGTTCCATCCTGATCGCGATCCAGAACGAGCGGGAATGGGGTGCATCTGTGCGGAGTGCAGGATCGGATCGATGGATACGGTCGGGCCTTCGAGCCCGGCGAGCGAGCACGACACAACCGGCCGCAATTATGGATGCTTCGCGGCGCGCGATCCCGATGAGTTGCCGCAACGTTGACGAAGCCCGGCCTCATTCAGCGCGATTGCGACGGCATTCGCCGCTTTCTCTCCCGATCGATGACGTCGCACAAGCCGCGCGATAACGGCGAAACCAAGAGCAGGGGTTGTCGACACGCGTGGACAGCCGAGCGTCGGCGCGTCGAAGGCGATGGCGACCGTGCAGCCGATGTGCCGCCATGTTCGACGTGATGCAATCAGGGCGTGTTGTCGATGCGAAGGCCGACGATCGCGAGGTGCGCGCGATCAGGAAGCATGCCGTCGAGCGCGGCGTCGACGCGCTGCGCATCCAGTGAGTTCGGTGCGCACATTCATCTACTAATGAACTCATGAGCCGCGGCGGCATCGCGCATTGCGCTGTTTGTCGCAATCGTGTCGCGCGCTGCTTCTTTTCGCCGGAATCCTGCATCTTGCGTGCAACAGTCAAAGCTGAACTTCGATCGCGTCGGCGTCGCGATCTGCATTCCTTCCGAATGACATTTTTCAATTCAGTTCGCGACACAATCTCACCCTCCTGATGCGGCCGCCGTTTGTTGCGGCACGTGTTCAGGAGTTGTGAGTTCGATGCGTCGCGTATTTGGCGTGTGCCTTTGCCTATCTACTTTCGCAGGAAGTACGACATCGGTCTGGGCGACTGATCTCGCCCTGCCTCCCCCGCTCCCGCCGCCTGACGTCTTCGCCTACAGGTGGAGTGGCTGCCATGCCGGCGCGAACGCCGGGATGGCCTGGTCACGCCAGCAGCAGACGTGGACCCAGGTCGCCAATGCCGCCGCCGCGCCCGTTCAGCCTGTGCAGCAGCCGGTCGGCAATGCAAACAACCCGCCTGTGGTCAAGCCGCCTGTGGTCGCAAATCCAGCGCCAAACCCGCCGCCGCCGAACAACCCCGGCGGGAACAACGGCGGATGGAAGCCGCCGCCGCATAAGCCGCCGGGCAAGCCCCCGATCTGTGAGCGCAACGACAAGGGCTGGTGGCAGCCCGGCAAGCAGTATCATGGCGACAAGGATCACGACTGGCCGCACGACAAGCCGTCCTACAAGCCCGATCACGACGGTGGCCATCATTGGCCGCAGGTTGGATCGAAAGGCGGCGACAACAAGTCTTCCTGGCCGTCGGCGCCATCCAAGACCAAGGACGACAACTACAACGACGTCAAATATGGCAGCGGCTGGTTCGACAAGCCTCACGACGACGACCATGGCAAGTCGAGCGGCTGGTCGCAGCTCCATTCGAACGGTTACTCCGACAAATATACTTGGCTGCGACATGACCAGCAGAACGATCATGACAAGCCGGCCACCGGCTGGGGCGCGAAGAAGGACGACGGCTACGACAAGCCGCTTGGCTTCGGCTGGTCGAAGCAGCCGCTGAAGAGCGAACGTGACAGCTACGCCTGGCTGAAGCCGAATGACCGGAACGACGACAAGCATGGCGGCTACGGCTGGGGCGGCAAGCCGCACGACAATGATGACGGCAAGGGCGGCTATGGCGACAAGCAGCCCGACAAGGACCATTGGCAGCAGCACGGCGGCAACTACCATCATGGCGGATGGCCGCATCATCCGGACAAGCCCGGCTGGCCGCCGAAAAATCCACCCCCGAACAATGGCGGCGGCCAGCCGAACCCGCCGCCGCAGGGCAACAATGGCAATCCGCCGGCGCAGAACCCGCCGCCGGTGACCGGCGGCGGCAACGTGGCGCCGCTGCCCGTCGCGGCCGTGCAGATTCCGACCGCCGTCTCCAGCAATGGCAGCGACGTCGTCGGCGGCCTGCAGCTCGGTTGCGATTACCAGATGGACCGCTTCGTCGTCGGCATCCAGGCGATGGCCGATCTCGGCATCATCAACGCGTCGAGTCCGCTGGGGCCGGCGCTGACGATGAACACGCGGACCAGCAACCTCTACACCGCCACGGTGCGCGCAGGCTATCTGGTGACGCCTGAGATCCTGGCCTATGTGCGCGGTGGCGCGGCGTGGACGCGGACCAACGTTTCGGTCGTCAACACCGCCACCGGACAATCCGCCAGCGTGGCGTTCAACCGCAGCGGCTGGACGGTCGGCGCCGGCGTCGAGTGGATGTTCGCCCGCAACTGGTCGGCCTTCGCCGAATATGACTACGCCGATTTCGGCACCGCGACCGGCACGCTGCCGGGCGCCGCCGCGATCACAGGAGGACCGAACGTCGTCAGCCAGAAGACCCAGCTCCACACGGCGATGATCGGTGTCAACTACCGCTTCGAGATGCTGTCGCGCGGCGCCCGCTGAGGCCCGCGGCGGACGCCACGCCGCCGGTCACGCAACACAGCAAGGCCGCCTGGTTCGTCCAGGCGGCCTTTTCGGTTTTGTGGGCTGGTGCTCAGCTCGCGCGCACCGAGCTGAGGAACTTGCCGACGTCCTCCCTCAGGCGGCTACTGTCACGCGACAGGTGGGTGACCGATGACAGCTTGGTCAGCGTTCCTTGACGCCGGTCAAACCGCGGTGCTGTAGTTGCGCTAGTCTAAGCCGTGCCAACGCGGGGAAAGCCGGGAGGAGGGACATGGGGCGTTCGCCCGGGAATGCCCATTCGGATCGCGTCCTGGAGGCCTTGGCCAAGGGGGATGCCAAGGCTGACGGCAGAGCCGATAGCCGAGCCGACCGAGGTGCGCCGGCGGTCTCGGCGCTGGCGGCATCATGGCGCCGCTCCGGCTATCTCCATGCGCTCGATCCCGCCACGCCGAAGCTGCCAGCCCGCCTGACGGCAGCCGAGATCGCGGACGCGCGCGCCCGGCTCGGGCGGCTGCTCGCGATCGCACAGGCGAGCCTCGACCGGCTGTTCCTGGCGGTTGGGGGCGTCGGCTGCTCGGTGCTGCTCGCCGATGCCGACGGCACCGTGCTCGAGCGCCGCGGCGCCCGCGGGGACGACGCCACCTTCGAATCCTGGGGCCTGTGGACCGGCGCGGTGTGGAGCGAGCGGCACGAGGGCACCAATGCCATCGGCACCTGCCTGGTCGAGAAGCGGCCGCTGACCATCGACCGCGATCAGCACTACCTGTCACGCAACGCGCGGCTGTTCTGCACCACGGCGCCGATCTTCGACGAGCACGGCCAGCTCAAGGCCGCGCTCGACGTCTCCTCCTGTCGCGCCGATCTGACCGAGGGTTTCAGTCGGCTGATCGCGACCACCGTCGCGGATGCCGCGCGCCTGATCGAGGCGGAGAATTTCCGCCAGGCCTTTCCGCACGCCCGCATCGTGCTCACGCCGGACAGCGAGCGCGAGATCAACTCATTGCTGGCGGTCGATCGCAACGACCTCGTCGTCGGTGCCACACGGGCGGCGCGCCGTGCGCTCAACCTCTCTCCGTCCGCGCTGGCGCGTCCGGTGCCGGCCGGCGACCTGATCAAGGATGCAACCACCGGGGGCGACGACATTGACGCCGCCGAGCGTGCCGTTCTGAAGCGCGCGCTGGCGCGCGCCGGCGGCAACGTCTCGAAGGCGGCGAAGGAGCTCGACATGTCGCGCGCCACCCTGCACCGGAAGATGAAGCGGCTCGGGCTCGAGCGGTGAACGCGCCGCGGCTGTCGAATCGCAGCCAACATGTCGCAGAACTGCGACACTTCCTCGGACGCGCTCGTTGCGGCCTCTGGTCTGTCGCGCCGGTTTGATCGAGCCTCTCTCCAACGCCGTGTGCATCGGCGTGAATGGGAGAGAGAGATGACCAAGGTTGACGTCAATGCGGCGTTCAAGCCGCCTTTCGCTGCGCGTTACGACAACTTCATCGGCGGTGCCTGGAAGGCCCCCAACGCCGGCAAATATTTCGACAACATCTCGCCGATCACCGGCCAGCCGGTGTGCGAGATCGCGCGCTCCGATGCCTCCGATATCGAGGCCGCGCTCGACGCCGCGCATGCCGCCAAGGACGGCTGGGCCCGCGCCAGCGTCACCGAGCGCGCGATGGTCCTCAACAGGATCGCCGACCGCATGGAGGCCAATCTCGACAGGCTGGCGCTCGCCGAGACCTGGGACAACGGCAAGCCGATCCGCGAGACCACCGCGGCCGACATCCCGCTCGCCATCGATCACTTCCGCTATTTCGCCGGCGTGATCCGCGCGCAGGAAGGCTCGATCGCCGAGATCGACCACGACACCATCGCCTATCACTTCCACGAGCCGCTCGGCGTCGTCGGCCAGATCATTCCGTGGAATTTCCCGATCCTGATGGCGGCGTGGAAGCTCGCGCCCGCGCTCGCCGCGGGCAACTGCGTCGTGCTCAAGCCGGCCGAGCAGACCCCGGCCTCGATCCTCGTGCTGATGGAGATCGTCGGCGACCTGCTGCCGCCGGGCGTGCTCAACGTCGTCAACGGGTTCGGCTTAGAGGCGGGCAAGCCGCTGGCCTCCTCCAACCGCATCGCCAAGATCGCCTTCACCGGTGAGACCTCGACGGGGCGGCTGATCATGCAATACGCCTCGCAGAACCTGATCCCGGTCACGCTCGAGCTCGGCGGCAAGTCGCCCAACATCTTCTTCAAGGACGTCTGCGCCGAGGACGACGACTTCCTCGACAAGGCGATCGAGGGCTTCGTGATGTTCGCGCTCAACCAGGGCGAGGTCTGCACCTGCCCGAGCCGCGCGCTGATCCACGAATCGATCTATGAGCGCTTCATGGAGCGCGCGCTGCAGCGTGTCGGCGCGATCGTGCAGGGCAGCCCGCTCGATCCGGCGACCATGATCGGCGCGCAGGCCTCCGCCGAGCAGATGTCCAAGATCCTGTCCTACATCGACATCGGCAAGAACGAGGGCGCGCAGCTCCTGATCGGTGGCGAGCGCAACGTGCTCGGCGGCGATCTCGCCGGCGGCTACTACGTCAAGCCGACGGTGTTCAAGGGGCACAACAAGATGCGCGTGTTCCAGGAGGAGATCTTCGGCCCCGTGGTCTCGGTCACGACCTTCAAGACCGAGGACGAGGCGCTGGCGATCGCCAACGACACGCTCTACGGCCTCGGCGCCGGCGTGTGGAGCCGCGACGCCAACACCTGCTACCGCTTCGGCCGCAATATCCAGGCGGGGCGTGTCTGGACCAATTGCTATCACGCCTATCCGGCGCATGCGGCGTTCGGCGGCTACAAGCAGTCCGGCGTCGGTCGCGAGACCCACAAGGTCATGCTCGACCACTATCAGCAGACCAAGAACATGCTGGTCAGCTACAGCCCGAAGAAGCTCGGCTTCTTCTAAAGGCTGGGAGCCGGGCCGGTCGGGCATGAGCGCCCCGACCGGCTTGCTCTTTTGACGGCATGTCAGCCGGTCGCCCGAAAGCGTCCGGCTGGCTCGCGATCGTCACTCCAACCGCGCCAGCAGCGCATCGCGTGCCTCGGAAATGCGTCGATAAAGTTCATTGCTGCCGCCGGCGTCGGGATGCGCGGTCTTGGCCAGCCGCCGGAACGCAGCCTTGATGTCCGTAGCCGTCAGCATGCCCTGCAGGGGCAATTCAAGGACCTCGCGAAAGGCGTCGTCGTTCTGGTCGCGCGCGAGCTGATCCCACAAGGCGCGACGCGCGGCCCGCGCCTCGATCCGCAACGCATCCTGATCCTCGCGCCAGCGTCGTTGCGACATGACGAGGCAGGAGCCGAAGACGATGCGGCCGTGGGTCTCCAATTCGTCGAAGCTGAACGGCCCGACGACGTCATAGGGTGGCGCGAGCCGTGCGAGCCGTCCCGTTGCGCCGTCGGTGATGGAGCCGAGCCGGACCGTGTCGACGATCCCTATCGACCCATTCCAGATCACCCATTCGGCGGCGCTCGTCATGCTGCTGAACTCGTCGATACGGCCTCCCTCCGCAGCGCGGACAGGGGAGTGCCCGGCGTTGGTTCCCATCTTCGATGGGCCGATCAAGCCGGCGACCGGGCCTGCTTGACAGGACCGACGTCGACCTGAATCTCGCCGCCTTCGACCTGCAGCGGGTAGCCGTGCAGCGCGTTGCGGACGAGATGCGTGACGCACTTGCCGTTCACGCCGTCGAAGCCCCATTGATGGTGCGGGCAGGTGATGGTCTTGCCGTCGAACGTCGCCTCGGTCAGCGGCACGTCGGCATGCGGGCAGCGGCCGCGATAGGCCTTCAGCTCGCCGCCGTGAGGCCAGAGCAGCAGCACGCTCTTCTTGCCGACCTGGTACAGGCCCATGCCGCCTTCGGTCATGGCGCTTGTCGGACAGACTGCGGTGAAAGCCATCGGATCGCCTGCTGATTGGTGCCGTCAGGCAGGCTCACGCAAATTCCGGACCAGCGAAAAGCAGCAACAAACAGCGGGTCGTTGTCGCAAACGCGACACGCCGGTGGATGGCGCGGACCTATTTGCGGCCGAGCGCGGCGAGGAATTCCGCTTGGGGAATGAACAGACCCTGGGCGCGCGGACCAGGCCGCGGCCGAGGTCGCACAGCAGGTCGCCCTTGCCGAACAGGCGCTCTGCGCCGGGCTCGTCGAGCATTCACCGCATTGGCGACCTTGAGACGGACTTTCAAGGGCAGGTTCGTCGTTCCGGCCTTGATGTCGTCGCCGAGTTTGACGACGCCTGCGCCGTTCAGAACCTGATAGAGCGCGTCCAGCGGTTCGTTCCAAGAAGAACGCCGCCCGTGAGGGCGGCGTTGCCGGGGGGCTTGGTAGAAGCGAAGCGGCCGATTTCTACTCCTTGCGCTCGGAGGTCCAGCCCTTGTACTCGCCGACATTGTCGCGCGTGATCAGCTTGGACGGCAGCAGTTCGACGGTCGAGGCCGGCTTCTGGCCGTTGAGGATGTTGACGCCGATCTGCACGGCCCGGCGCGCCATGAAGAACGGGTCCTGCGAGGCCGAGGCCTGGATCTGCTGCGAGGCCGGATCCTTCAGCGCGGCTTCGATGTCCGGGGCGCCGTCGACCGCGGTGATGATGATGCCGGTGCGCTGCTGCTGACGCGCGGCAAGATCAGTGCCGATCGCCTGGGGATCGTTGATGGCGAAGATGGCGTCGATCTTCGGGAAGCGGGTGAGATAGCCCTGCGTCACCGTGAGGCCGCCCTCGCGCGAGCCCTTGCCGTCCTGGTCGCTGGAGAGAACCTTGATGCCGGGAGCCTTGGCGAACACGCTCTTGCAGCCGTTGACGCGGTCGATCACCGCCGACACCTGCGGCCCGTTCTCGATGATGACGTCGCCTTTGCCGCCGAGCTTGTCGACGATGTACTGGCACGAGATCTCGCCGGCCTGCACGTTGTTGGTCGTCACGGTGGCGTCGGCGCCCTCGGCCGCGGTGTCGACCGCAACGACGAGGATGCCGGCGGCCTGCGCCTTCTTGATGGCGGGGCCGATCGCCTTGGGATCTCCCGGGTTGAGCAGGATCATGTCGACGCCGGCGGCGATGAAATTGTCGATCTGGGTGACCTGCTTGCCGAGATCATATTCGAAGCCGACCGCGGTGATCTTGACGTTGGGATTGGTCTTCTTGGCTTCGAATTCGGCGCCCTTCGACAACGCGACGAAGAACGGGTTGCCGAGCGAGCCCAGCGACACGCCGATCGATTTCAGCTCCTTGGCCGATGACGGCGCGGAGCTCATCACGAGCGCCAGCGCGGCACCGGCTGATAACATCGACTTGACCATGTGTTTCCTCCCTGGTCCTTCCTGTTCGTCTACGCACGGCGGACCAGTGGCCGTGGAAGAATCCGTTGCGGCGGGCTCTGGTGATGCCCGCCATGTTGTCTCAGGTGCGGGCCGAGCCCTGCAGCCGGTAGCGGTCGAGCGCGACGGCGCCGATGATCACGAGGCCCTTGATGACGTATTGCCAGATGTCGGACACGCCGACCAGGATGAGCCCGTTCGACAACACCGCGATGATGAGGGCGCCGACCAAGGTGCCCCAGATCGAACCGATGCCGCCGACGAAGGACGTGCCGCCGAGAATGACCGCGGTGATGGCGTCGAGCTCATAGGACTGGCCGAGTTGCAGGCCGTTCGCCGCATAGAGCCGCGCCGCCTGCATGCCGCCGCCGAGGCCGGCGAGCAGGCCGGACATGCCGTAGACGAAGATCAGGACGGCCCAGACCTTGATGCCGGCGAGCCGAGCCGCGCTTTCATTGCCGCCGACGGCATAGATGTGCACGCCGAGCACGGTCCGGCGCAGGATCAGCCAGGAGCCCAGGATCACCAGCAGCGCAATCACCGACAGCCAGGGGATCGATACGACGCCGGGGATGATCGTCAGCGAGGCGTTGCCGATGAAGGCGTAGGGAATCGATGGGTTGAACACGGTGGTGTCGCCACCCATCAGGCGGGCGAGACCGCGCACCGCCGTGAGCGAGCCGAGTGTCACGATGAAGGGCGGCAGCCGCAACAGCGCGATCAGCGCGCCATTGACGACGCCGAAGGCGAGGCCCGTCAGCACCGCGGCCGGCAGCCACAGCGCGCCGAGATCGGGCATCTTCGACAGTGTCAGGCCGGCCATTGCAGCCGCGGCGAGGATCGAGCCGACCGACAAATCGATGCCGCCGGTCAGGATGACGAAGGTCATGCCGGCGGCGAGCACGGTATTCACCGCGGCCTGCTGCAGCACGATTCCGAGATTCTGTCCGGTGAAGAATCGTCCTTCGGACAGCATATGGAAGCCGACGCAGAGGATGAGCAGCACCGGCAGCATGCCGGCGGCGCGGATCATCAGCCGCAGCCGCTGCTGCTTGTTGTTCGATGCCGCGAGGCTCGGTGCCGGCGCGGCCTTGATCTGCGCTGGCGCGGGCTTGGCTTGAGCTTGGCTGTTGTCAGGCATCGACGTGCTCCGTCCCGGTGGCCAGCGCCATGATGTCTTCCTGGGTGATGGGTGATGTCGTGCTCTGCTGCAGGTCGCCGACCAGATGTCCCTCGCGCATCACCAGCACGCGGTCGCAGATGCCGAGAATCTCCGGCAGGTCGGACGAGATCACCAGGATTGCGGTGCCGGACTTGGCGAGATTGTCGATGATCGAGTAGATCTCGGACTTGGCGCCGACATCGACGCCGCGGGTCGGCTCGTCGAGGATCAGGACCTTCGGCGCGGTCGCGAGCAGGCGTGACAGCAGCACCTTCTGCTGATTGCCGCCCGACAGGCCGCCGACGGTGACGCCCGGATTGGGGGCGCGAATGCCCAGCGCGCTGAACGCCTCGTCGGCGCGTGCGCGCGCCTTGTCGCGGTCGAGAAGGCCGCCGAGCTTCGCGTCACGCCCGATCACGGCAAGGTTGATGTTGTCGGCGCAGGACATGTCGAGGAACAGCCCGAGCGCCTTCCTGTCCTCGGTCAGATAGGCGATGCCGGCATCGAGCGCGTCGCGCGGCGTGTCGATGCTGACCTCCTCGCCGTCGAGCTCGATGTGTCCCGTCGTCTTCGGCGCAGCCCCGATGATGAGATGCGCGAGCTCGGTGCGCCCGGCGCCGATCAGCCCGGCGAGGCCGACGACCTCGCCGGCGTGAACGGTCAGCGAGCAGTTCTTGACGCGATGGCCGTCGCCGAGATCGACGGCGCTGAGCACCGCGCGGTCACGCTTGGCGTGCGGGTCGTGGTCTTTCTTGTAGAATGACGACACGTCGCGACCGACCATCATGCGGACGATGCTGTCGGCGCGGATCTCCGGCTTGTCCAGCGACCCGACCAGCCGGCCATCGCGCAGCACGGTGACGCGGTCGCCGAGCGCATAGACCTCGTCCATGCGATGCGAGATGTAGATGATGGCGAGCCCTTCGGCGCGGAGCTGGCGGATCAGCGCGAACAGCTTCTCGCTTTCGCCGGCCGACAGCGAGGTGGTCGGCTCGTCCATGATCAGGATCTTGGATCGTGCATGCAGCGCGCGGGCGATCTCCACCAGCTGGCGCTGGCCCATCGACAACTCGGCCACCAAGGTGGAGGCTGTGAAATCGGCGCCGAGCCGGTCCAGGATCGGTCCAGCGCCCTCGCGCATGGTGCCGCGCGCGAGCAGGCCGCTCTGCGACAGCTCGCGGCCGAGATAGATGTTTTCGGCGACCGTCAGGTTCGGTGCCAGCGACAACTCCTGGTAGATGATCGAAATGCCGGCGTTGCGGCCGCCCATCGGCCCTTCGATGCGCACCGGCCGGCCCTCGATGCGGATCTCACCGCCGGGATCCGGGCGATAGGCGCCGGAGAGAATCTTCATCAGCGTGGATTTGCCGGCACCGTTTTCGCCCATCAGCGCATGGACTTCGCCAGCGTAGACGGTGAGGTCGACCTTGTGCAGGGCCTTGATGGTGAAGAATGACTTCGACACCCCGCGCATCTCGAGGATCGGACCGCTCATCGTGCCTCCCAATGCACGTCGTCTTGTCGTCCGCGGCTCGTTGATCGCTGGCGCGGGAAGCCATTAAACTAGAGGCTGTTGCCGAATACAATATGAAAGAGACGCCGCTGCAACACGTCGCGGCGACGGCAGCTCGGAGATGCGTTCAGCTCGGCCGACGATAGAGCTGTCGCCAGCGCGGCCGCCGCTCGGCATAGGCTGCCGACAGCGCGACGTCCGGAGCGAAGGTCCGCACGCGCGCCGGCGGCGTGCAGACCGCGCCGATGTCCTCGCCGGTGACGGCAAGACGTGCCAGCCGCGCCGCGCCGAAGGCGGCGCCGGTCTCGCCCTCGGCCAGCCGATGAACGGGAATGTCGAGGACATTCGCCAGGATCGCGAGCCAAAGGTCGGAGCGCGATCCGCCGCCGATCGCATCCGCCTCGGCAATCACAAGGCCGGTTTCCGTCAACGCGTCGCGGCAGTCGGCCAGGGCGAAGGCAACGCCCTCGAGCACCGCCTGAACGATGGCGTTGCGGTCGGTGGCATGGCTCAGGCCGTCGAGCAGGCCGCGGACATGGGGATCGTCATGCGGCGTCCGCTCGCCCGCAAGATAGGGCAGGAAGCTGACCGGCGATGGCATGGTGGGCCGCTTGCCCAGCGGCGCAAGCAGCTCGGTCTCGCTTGCGCCGAGCAGCCGCGCGACCCAGGCGAGGCATGAGGCCGCCGACAGCATCGCGCCGGCCTGCAGCCACATCGCTGGGATCGCATGACAGAAGGTGTGAACGACCCGCTCGGGATTGGCCGTGACGGTGTCGACCGGCGTGATCACGGCGCCGGACGTGCCGAGCGTGATGAACGTGGCGCCCGGCCTGACAGCACCGATGCCGACGGCGCCGGCCGGGTTGTCGCCGGCGCCGCCCGCGATGGTTGGGCGCTTCGTCATGCCCCAGCGTTCCGCGAGGTCGCTGCGCAACCGACCTGCCGGTGCGCAGCCTTCGACGAGGCGCGGCATCTGCGCACGCGTGAGGCGCGTGGCGGCAAGGCCCTCGTCCGACCAGTCGCGCCTGGTGACATCGAGCCAGAGCGAGCCGGACGCATCGGACATGTCCTCGATCGCCTCGCCCGACAGCACCAGCCGGACATAGGCCTTCGGCTGCAGAACCAGCCGCGTGGCCGCGAAAATCTCCGGCTCGTGCGCCTCGATCCACATGAGCTTCGGCGCGGCGAAGCCGGGCATCGCCTTGTTGCCGGTGATCTTGCGCAAAGCGGGCCAGCGCTGCTCCAGCGCGACACATTCGCGCTCCGACCGGCCATCGTTCCAGAGAATGCACGGCCGCAACGGATTCATGGCGGTATCGAGCAGTACCGGGCCATGCATCTGGCCCGACAGGCCGATGGCTTCCACCGCCGCCACCGCGCCGGGATGATCGACCTTGAGCGCATCGAGCGTGGCGAACACCGCGGCGATCCATGCGGCGGGGTCCTGCTCGGCCCAGCCCGGTCGCGGCACGTCCATCGTCAAGGCGTGGCTGCGGCTCGTAACGACGCGCTGCGCAGCATCGACGATGATCGTCTTGACCGCGGATGTTCCAAGATCGATGCCGAGATACATGACGCCTCACGCCTGCGTGCGCAATGACGGATATGGAGTGGAGCGATACCAGACTCCTGATAGCCTTGTCATCCGAACGCGAGTCATCGCAGCGCGCCGAGGCGAGATCATTTTCAAGGAGTCGAGACATGGAGCCATCTGACCAACCAGCCGAACGGGCGTCGCGTCTCGTCGGACACTACGCGCTGGTGACGGGCGCGGCGCAAGGCATCGGCCGCGCGATCGCGGTGCGGTTCGCCGAGGAGGGCGCGCATGTCGCGATCAATTTCGGTGGTCCGTCGCCGTCCGGCGACGAAACCCTGGCGCTGGTGCAGGCGGCCTCCGCCGCGCACGGTCACGGCGCACGTGATCATTTCGCCGTGAAGGCCGACATCGGCGTCGAGGCCGAGATCGCTGAGATGTTCGAGACGGTGCTGACGCGGTGGCCCAGGCTCGACTGCCTGGTCAACAATGCCGGCTTCCAGCGGGAATCGCCCAGCGAGGCGCTCGACGTCGACACGTATCGCAAGATTCTCGAGGTCAACCTCAACGGCGCCGTGCTCTGCGCGCGTCACGCGCTGGCGCATTTCGTCGCGCGCGGCGGCGGCAACATCATCAACACCTCGAGCGTGCACCAGATCATTCCGAAGCCGGGCTATCTCGCATATTCGATCAGCAAGAGCGCGATGGCGGGCCTCACGCGGACCCTGGCGCTCGAATTCGCCGGGCGCGGCATCCGCGTCAATTCGGTCGGGCCCGGTGCGGTCGACACGCCGATCAACGCGGCCTGGACCGGGGACCCGGTGAAGCGCGCCGCGGTCGAGTCTCATATTCCGATGGGGCGGGTGGCGAGCCCGGAAGAGATCGCCGGCGTGTTCGCCTTTCTCGCCTCGGCCGAGGCGAGCTACATCACCGGGCAGACGATCTATGCGTGCGGCGGCATTACGCTGTTCGGCGAATTCCGAGACAATTGGGCGAGCTGATCCGGCGCCAGCATCGGTCTTGCGCGCCGTGCGCTTGCCATCATTCGCATTGTCGTCGTCGTGGTGAGGTTCTCTTAAGCATCCGCCGCGCATGGCAGCCCTTCGCGGGTGCAGCGAGATTTCGTTAAGGCGTGGGTACGAGAGTGCGCGCGCCTGGCGAACTGGAATTGCGATGCATCGATTGGACCCGGACATTCGTCGCGATCTCGCGCATCTGCTGTACAGCTCGATGCCGCTGGTCGGGACGATCTCGGCCGCCGCCGTCGTGATCGGCAGCGTGATGGCCTGGGTTGCGCGCGATCCGGGCTACGCCGCGATCACGGTGGTGCTGCTGGTGATCGGTGCCCTTCGTGTGATCAAGCTGCGGATGTTCGCCGCGCGCTTCGATCGGCTCGATCACGATGGCATCATTCGCTGGGAACGCCTCTACGGCCTCGGCGCCGCCGCCTTCGGTCTGGCCGTCGGTGCGTTGTCGGCACGCGCGTTTCAGATCGGCGACGGGCCCGGCATCTGGATGTGCTTCGGCCTGTCGATGGCCTTCTGTGTCGGCATCGTGTCGCGCGTCAGCCCATGGATCGTCATGACCTCCTCGGCGGTGCTGCTGATTCCGACCGTGGTGGCCTGCCTGATGCAGCCCGAGCCGGTGTACCGGATGGGCGCCGGCATGGTGGTGCTGTTCTGGATCACGCTGCGCGGAACGTCCTATCGACTCACGGCCGCCTTCACCGAGCGGATCACGGCGCAGCAGGCGCTGGCGCGGCAGGCGCTGCGCGATTTCCTCACCGGCCTGCCGAATCGCGCCGCGTTCATCGCCGCACTCGGCCGTTGCGATCGCCCCGTCGCCATCATCGCGGTCGATCTCGACGGTTTCAAGCTCGTCAACGACCAGTTCGGCCATCAAGCCGGTGACGAGCTGCTGTGCCAGGTCGGCGCACGCCTGCAGGATTGCCTCGGCGAAGCCGGCCTGGCGGCGCGGTTCGGCGGTGACGAATTCATGCTGCTGCTGCCTGCGGTGGGACGTGACGCCGCGCTCGTGCTGGCGCAAGCCGCGGTGACGGCGCTGTCGCAACCGTTTGTCTTGACCGGAATGCGCGTTCAGATCAGTGCCAGCGCCGGCATTCTGGTTACCGATGATCGGCAGGCCGACACGGAGTCTCTGCTCGACCAGGCCGATCGCGCGCTCTATGCGGCCAAGCGCGCCGGCGGCCAGCGATGGTGCTGGGCTGACGAGCACATCGCCGTTGCCGTCACATGCACGGCGAGCAGCGAGGCGCCGACGCTGGCGCTCGCGGACTAGCAGCATGCCTGACCGTTCCATGCGGACGCTGGCAAGGTCGGACCGCGGCCGCTAGTGTGGTCGGCAGAAGCCGACGAACGGCATGATGTCAGGAGGAGCGGCCGATGCGGAGCATCAGGATCGGCGCCGGAGCGGGCTATTCCGGTGACCGGATCGAGCCGGCCGTGGAGCTCGCGGCGAAGGGCGGCCTGGACTATCTCGTGTTCGAGTGCCTGGCGGAGCGCACGATCGCGCTGGCGCAGCAGGTGCGCATGAAGGATCCGGCTGCCGGCTATGATCCGCTGCTGGCGGCGCGCATGCAGGCCGTGCTGCCGATCTGCCGCGCCAACAACGTCCGTATCGTCACCAACATGGGCGCGGCAAATCCAATCGCCGCGGCCGAAGCCACCCGCGCCATGGCGCGCCAGCTCGGACTGACGGGGCTGAAGATCGCGGCCGTGACCGGTGACGATGTTCTGGAGGCGTTGAAGACAGCGGATGTCGTGCTCGACACCGGCGACACGATCCGGGCCCTCGGCAATCGGGTCGTCTCGGCCAACGCCTATGTCGGGGCGGGCGCGATCGCGGAGGCGCTCGCGGCCGGCGCGGATGTCGTGATCACCGGGCGCGCCGCCGACCCGGCGCTCTTTCTCGGACCTCTGATCCACGAGTTCGGCTGGGCCCTGGATGATTGGGACCGGCTCGGGCAGGGCACCGTCGTCGGTCATCTGCTCGAATGCGCCGGACAGATCACCGGCGGCTATTTTGCTGATCCCGGACTCAAGGACGTTCCCGATCTCGCCCGGCTCGGCTTTCCGATCGGCGAGGTGCGCGAGGATGGCGAATTGATCGTGACCAAGGTCGCGGGCTCCGGCGGCTGCGTCACGCCGGCGACAGTGAAGGAGCAGCTGCTGTACGAGATCCATGATCCCCAGCAATATTTCCAACCCGACGTCGTGGCGGATTTCTCGCAGGTGACCGTCGAGGAGCTTGGTCCGGACCGGGTCAGGGTGGTCGGCGGCCGCGGCCGGCCGAAGACGGGACTGTTGAAGACCTCGGTGGGCTATCTCGATAGCTATGTCGGCGAGGGGCAGATCTCCTATGCCGGCCCTGGCGCAGTCGCGCGTGGCCGCCTCGCGCTCGATATCGTCCGTGAGCGCCTCGCACTCATCGGCGTGGCGACGAGCGAGCTGCGCTGCGACCTGATCGGGATGAATGCGCTGCATGGCGACGATCGCGGACAAGTCGCCGAGCCCTACGAGGTGCGCGTTCGTGTCGCCGGGCGGACCGAGACGATGGCGGAGGCGGTCCGCATCGGCAACGAGGTCGAGACGCTCTACACCAATGGCCCGGCCGGCGGCGGCGGCGCCTGGAAATCGGCGCGCGAGGTGATCGCCGTCGCTTCCTGTCTCGTTCCCGAGGACGTGCCGCAGCTCTGCGTCGGCATGCTGGTGGCTTGAGCTTTCGAGGGCTTCACGGATCGCTCCCGGCAGCGCAAGCTGGTGGTCATGGTTGCGATGCCTGAGAACAGCGAGAATTCAGTCCATGTATGACGTCATTGTCGTCGGCGGCGGCTCGGCGGGAGCGGCCGTCGCTGCGCGCCTGTCGGAAGACTCCCAGACGCGGGTCCTGCTGCTGGAAGCCGGCGCCGACTGGCGCGCGGACGACGCGCCGTGGGAGATCGTGACGCCCAATCCGATTCCGATCATCCATGATCGCGCCTTCCAGGAGAAATGGCAGTGGCCGCAGCTGATGTCCCGCCGCGTCGCCGGGCAGGACATGCGCTTCTACTGGCGTGGCAAAGGGCTGGGCGGCAGCTCGATGATGAACGGCCAGATCGCGATCCGCGGTGTGGCCGATGCGTTCGACGAATGGGCGGCCAATGGCTGTACGGGATGGTCAGCCAAGGAGGTCATGCCGCTGTTCTCGGTGATCGAGGACGATCTCGCGCTTGGCGATCGCGAGGGGCACGGTCGCGGCGGCCCGCTTCCGGTCTACCGCGCACCGCCTGACAAATGGGGCCCGATCGACCGCGGCTTGCGCGATGCTGCGCTGGCGAGCGGCTATCCCTGGTGCGACGATCTCAACGGGCCCGACGGCGAAGGCGTCGCCTGCTATCCGATCAACAGCCGCAACGGCCGCCGTATTTCCACCAATGAGGGTTATCTCGAGCCGGCCCGCGGCCGTTCGAACCTCGAGATTCGCGGACGGGCGCTGGTCGATCGGCTGCTGATCAGCGACGGCAGGGCGACCGGCGTGCGCGTCCACATCGAAGGTGAAGGCGTGAAAAACGTCGCGGCGCGCGAGGTCGTGCTGTGCGCCGGCGCCATCCACAGCCCCGCAATCCTGCTGCGCTCCGGGATCGGCCCCGCGGCGGATCTGCAGGCGATGGGGCTTGCCGTCGTGCGCGATCTTCCCGTCGGCCGGCACTTCTTCGATCACCCGCTGTTCCGCACCACCATTCAGTTGCGTGAGGAGCTGCGTCCGACCGATCGCGATACGCGCCATACCAATTGCTGCGTCACTTACTCATCGGGCCTTGCCGGCGGCGGCAAGCGCGACATGATCCTGATCGCGTTCAATCACCGCGGCATCGGGATCCCCGGCGCGATCGGCGCCGGCCTGTTCAACGCCTTCTCACGGGGCACGCTCAAGCTCGCCTCGGCCGATCCGAGCGACGATCCGATCGTCGAGGAGAACATGCTGGCTGATCCGCGCGACATCGCGCGGATGCGCGACGCGGTGAAGCGGCTGGCGCTGATCACGGTGCAGCCGGCGCTGCGCGACATCGCCGACTGGATTCGCCTCGGCGATACGGAGCTCACGCTGCCGCAGGCGGCGGCGCTGCCCGATGCCGAGCTCGACGCGCTGCTGCGCCAGGTCACCGGCGACATCCAGCACGCCGCGGGGAGCTGCCGCATGAGCGGCTTCAACGATGACGATGGCGTGGTCAATCCGGATGGCACCGCGAAGGGGATCGCGGGGCTTCGCGTCGCCGACGCCTCGATCATGCCGTCCGACTGTCGCGCCAACACCCACTTGACGACGGTGGTGATCGGCGAGGCGATCGCGCGGATGATGCGAACGAGCCGATAGGCGCTACGCGATCGCGAAGCGAAGCCCGGCGCGGGCGCGCCCGCCGGAGATCGCGACCGGGGTGCCGTCGGCGCGCCAGCACGCGGCCCCCGTCAGCGTGCCGTCGTCGCCGAACGCAATCGCATTCATGCCGCCGGCCACGACCGGCTCGCGCCTGATCTCGTGGCCGCGTGCGGCGAGCTCCCGCGCCACATGGTCGGGAAACGCCGGCTCGAGCTCGAGCACGCCGCCCTGCGTCCAGAGCCGCGGCGCCTCCACCGCCTCCTGCAGCGACATGCCGTGGTCGATCAGGTTGACCAGCGCCTGGAAGGCCGAGGGAAAGATGCGCAAGCCGCCGGGCAGGCCGAGCGCATAGCGCAAGCGGCCGTCGCGCAGCGCCATCATCGGCGCCATCGAGGTGAAGACGCGCTTGCCCGGCTGGATCGACAGCGCGCGGCCCGGATGCGGATCGAAATTGTACATGTAGTTGTTGGCGGTCATGCCGGTGCCCGGGATCTGCACGCAGGCGCCGAACAGGCCGTTGATGGTCTGGGTCGCCGCGACGACGTTGCCCTCGGCATCGGCGACCGTGACATGGGTGGTGTTGGCGGACTCCGTCGGCGCAAGGCCCGGGCCGAAACTTCGGGCCCGGCTCATGTCGATCTGCGCCCGCCGCTCCGCGGCATAGACCTTCGACGTCAGCCGCTCGACCGGCACGTCGACGAAAGCGGGATCGGCGGTGGCGACCGCGCGGTCGGCGAAGGCGATCTTCAGCGCTTCGGCGAGCAGATGCACGCCATCGGCCGAACCGAAGCCGAGCCCGCCGACGTCGAAGCCTTCGAGGATGTTCAGCATCTGCACGATATGCACGCCGCTGGAAGACGGCGGCGGCGGGCCGATGATCTCATGGCCGCGATAGAAGCCGCGGATCGGCGCGCGCTCGGTCACGCGGTACGCGGCGAGATCCGCTGCATCGATCAAGCCGCCGTTCTCCGCCATGTAGCTGGCCAGCGCGGCACCGAGCGCTCCGCCGTAGAGCGCCCCGGGTCCCTGGTCCGCGATCAGATGCAGCGATGCCGCGTAGTCGCTCTGGATGACGCGCGTGCCGGCCTTCACCGGCGCGCCGCCGGGCAGGAACAGCGCGGCGAGACGCGGATCGCGCGCGAGATCGCTCGCGACCAGTCGCACGCAGTCGTTGAGATAGGGGCTCGCGATGAAGCCATGCTCGGCGAGCCGGATTGCCGGTGCCATGACCTCGACCAGCGGCAGCCGGCCGTAGCGTTCCAGCGCCTCGCACCATCCCTTCAATGCGCCGGGGACGGCCACGGCGCGTGCGCCGACGACGTTGCGACGGTCACGGGTCTCGCGCGCCAGCGCGATCTCGTCGGAGACCGGATCGTACATGCCGGGGTCAGCGCGCGACGGCGCGGTGCTCAGGCCGTCGAGTACGACGTGGCGGCCGTCGGCGAGGCGGATGTGCGATAGGCCGCCACCGAGAATTCCGACCATCATCGGCTCGACCACGGTGAGCGCAAACAGGGAAGCGACCGCGGCATCGATCGCATTGCCGTCGCGTATCAGCATCTCGGCGCCGGCGCTGGAGGCGAGCGGATGGTTGGTGACGACCATCCCGCGCGAGCCGGTCGCCGGCTGCTTCTCGCAGGTGAAGTCGGCGATGCGCCGTGTGGGCGAAGCCATTCGGGTCTCCTCTGTCGAACGGCGGATGCCGAGAGGTCGTCTTTCGCAATCCTGACCGATCCCTTGCGCAAGGGGAAGAGCGGCGCCCCAGTTCGACGAACTGATAAGTGCGTCACGCATGGCTCGGAGAGCATCGATCTCTCCCGCCGCGTTCTCATCGCCGCGCATCTGTGTTAGGCCTGCGCGCAGTTCCACTTTGCGAGCCCAGCTGATTCATGCCTCACTACGATCTGATCATTCGCGGCGGCCGCGTGCTCGACCCCGAAACGCAACTCGACGTCACCGCCGACGTCGCGATCAAGGATGGCGCGATTGCCGCCGTCGGCGACGTCACCGGAGCGGCGGATCAGGTCATCGATGCGGCCGGCCTTGCCGTCGTGCCCGGCTTCATCGATCTGCACGCGCACGGCCAGTCGCTCCCGGCGGACCGCATGCAGGCGTTCGACGGCGTCACCACGACGCTCGAGCTCGAGATCGGCGTCATGCCGGTGGCACGATGGTATGACGAGCAGGCGGCGATCGGCCGCCTTCTCAACTATGGCGCCGCTTCTGGCTGGGTGTTCGCGCGCATCGCGACGATGACGACGCAGCAGACCGCATCCAGCATCGCCGGCATGGGCGAGGCGATGCGCGACAAGCGCTGGGTCGAGGAGGTCGCGACTGCGGCCGAGACCGCGGAGATCGTCGAGCGCACCCGGCAGGGGCTGGAGCAGGGCGGCCTTGGCATCGCCTTCCCGAATGCGTATGCGCCCGGCACCGGCATGAAGGAGCTGTCGGAGCTGTGCAGCCTGGCTGCCAAGCAGAACGTGCCGACCTATACGCACATTGCCTACATGTCGAATGTCGATCCGCGCAGCTCGGTCGACGCCTATACGCGGCTGATCGGGCTTGCCGGCTCGACCGGTGCCCACATGCACATCTGCCATTTCAACAGCACCAGCCTGCAGGATGTCGAGCGCTGCGCCGAGCTGGTGCAGACCGCGCAGGCGCAGGGCCTCAAAGTCACGACTGAAGCCTATCCCTACGGGACCGGCTCGACGGTGGTCGGCGCCGGCTTCTTCGCCGATCCGGCGTTCTGCCAGCGCATGGGCACCGGCTATGACGCGATCGAGATGGTCGCCGAGCGTCATCGTCTCGGCAGCCGCGACGAATTGCTCGCGCGGCAGCAGGAAGATCCCGGCGCATTGGTGCTGATCCATTTCCTCGATGTCGCCGTCAACCAGCGCCACCGCGACCTGCTCGACGTCTCTGTGCTGTTTCCAGGGGGCGCCATCGCGTCGGACGCGATGCCGTGGATCCTGTCCAACGGCACGGACTACACCGGCGACGCCTGGCCGTTGCCGGACGACGCAGTGTCGCATCCGCGCTCGTCGGCGACGTTCACAAAATTCCTGCGCGAATGGGTGCTGGACCGCAAGGCGGTGCCGCTGATGGAGGGCCTCGCCAAGTGCACGCTGATCCCGGCCCGGATTCTGGAACCATCGACGCCCGCGATGCGAAAGAAGGGACGGCTGCAGGCCGGCTGCGACGCCGACATCGCGGTGCTCGATCTCGCCAGCCTGCGCGACCGCGCCGACTTCCTCAACATGAACCGGCCGTCCGAGGGCGTGCGGCATCTGCTCGTCCATGGCCGCGCCGTCATCGCAAATGGTGATCTTGTTCGCGATGTCAGGCCGGGACAGGCGGTGCGCCGTCCGATCCTGTCATGATCGTCCCGGTCCTGCTGGTTGCCGGATCGCTCGGCGCCGGCAAGACGACCCTGCTCAATCATCTGCTCGCCAATCCGGACGGGCGGCGCATCGCCGCCATCGTCAACGACTTCGGCACGGTCGACATCGACGCCCAACTGCTCGGCACTGTGACGGAGGAGGTGATCAGCCTGAAGAACGGCTGCATCTGCTGCTCGCTGCAGGGCGACCTGCTGCGCACGCTGTCGTCGGTCATCAAGCGCGATCCGGCCCCGGATGCGATTGCGATCGAGACCTCGGGCATTTCCGATCCGGCCGAGATCATTCGCAACCTGATGGATCCCGTGATCTTCAAGGTCGCGCCGCTCGAGACCGTGGTCACGCTGGTCGATCCGCAGCGGCTGCGCGACGATCCTGAGATCGAGCACGACGCGCTGTGGCGCTCGCAGCTGCGCGCCGCCGATTTCGTGCTGCTGAGCAAGGCCGACCTGCTCGACCGCGCCGCCCTCGACGAGGTCCGCGCCGTCGTGGGCCGCACCAAGCCGCAATCGGCGATCTTCGAGACCGCCCATGGCATCGTCGCGCCGGACCTGCTGTTCAGCCGCGACATTTGCGCGCCGCGAGAGCTGCCCAAGCAGGTGCCGACGATGTCGCAACCTTTCGCAACCCTGACCTGGACCTCCCGTGCTCCGCTGTCGCTGGCCCGCTTTCAGCAGGTGATCGGAAAACTCGCGCCGCGCACGCTGCGCATCAAGGGCATCCTGCTGTTCACCGACCATCCGGGACAGCCGATCCTGTTTCAGTCGGTGGCGACGCGCGGCACGTTGGCGCCATCGCCAGTGCCGCCCGCGGACGGCCTCACGGCCCAACTCGTGCTGATCGGACGCGAAGGTGAGCTCGACGCCGCCGAGATCGACGTACTGCTGCGCGAGATGGTCGTCGTTTGAGATCGAAGGGCGCGGGTCAGCTCGCCTGCCGCAATGCGCCGTCGGCGGCTTCGGCCCAGGTGCAGCAGCCGCCCCCGGCGCGCTTGGCGGCGTAGAGCGCGCTGTCGACCTCGCGCAGCACCTCGTCCATGGCCTCGTCCGTGAGCGGCCGGTCGTTCACCAGCAGGCCGGCGCTGGCGCCGATCACCACGGGGATGTCGGACAGCAGGAACGGCATCGATAGCGAGCGGACCGCCTCGCGCGCGAGCCCCAGCGCCTCGTCGCGTCCGTTCGCGCCGCGCGCGACCGGCCTCAGCAGCATGAACTCGTCACCGCCGAAGCGCGCGGCGAGGCCGCCCGGGCCGACACAGCTCGACAGCCGGGTCGCGACTTGCCGCAACAGCTCGTCGCCCGCGTGGTGCCCGTGGCGGTCGTTGACAGGTTTGAAACCGTCGAGGTCGATGGCAATGATCGCGATGGTCCCGACCGCGCGTTCAAGCGCGGCCAGGAAGGCGGCGCGGTTCGGCAGGCCGGTCAGGAAATCATGGTTGGCCTGGCGGGCCAGTGCGTGCTTGGCCTCGAGCCGTTCGATGAAAGCGGTGCTGAGATGACGCGATGCCTCGCGGATCGAAAACCAGAACAGCACCAGCAGAACGGCGCCGAGCTGATAGGGCAGCTCGGGGCGCATCAATCCGGCGATCAGCGTCGGGGCGAGCAGCACGGCGGTGGTCGTCAGCACGACCCACGGGCGGATCGCCGCGCGGGACACCATGCCGACGCAATAGGACATCGACAGGCCGAAGGCGATCCATGCGCCCGGAGCATCGTTGAGCTGGAACGCGCGAAAGGTGAGGGCCCCAAGCGCAAGGCCGAAGGCGGCGGCGCCCGCGGCGTAGACCTTCTCCCAGAGGATCACGTCGCGATCGGACAGGCGCCCCGCATATTGCTTGTAGCGCAGCAGGCTGACGACGCGACCGATGGCGTTGACGATGATCGCGAACGAGATCGCGATGTAGCCGGGATCGTCGTGCAGGACCGCAAGCGTGACAGAGCCGGTGATGGCGGCCGCATTGATCGACATGACCTGCGGCAGAGAGGTGTACAGGAGATCGACGAGCTCGCGCCGGATCGCCGGGTTCGGATGGATGAATCTGGAAAGCAGCCCGTGTCCCATGGGGACACCATGCGACACCTTTCCTAACAGTTGATGGGCTTGAACGATTCGCGCGACGAAGGTTCGAAGTTACCTTAAATCTTCGTCAATCCGTCAATCGCTCAAGGCGCGCGGCTGGGATCGGTGGTCGGATAGATCGGCGTCGCCGTCGACATTCGCGAGGGCATCGGCGCCGCCGCCGCCACTTTCGGCGCCTCGGCCTTCGGCGTTTCCGCCTTGATGTCGGATTTGGGCGGCTCGAGCTTCAGCGGCCGCAGCGGCTGACGCTTCGCCATCGCGTCGAGCACGGCGCGGTTGGTCTTCTCGATGCGCTTTGCGGCCGCGACGTCGGCAAAGGCGCGGTCGAACTTGCGCATGCGATAGAACACGATGCCGCGGTCGATATAGGCCTCGTGGTAACGGGGGTCGAGCTGGATCGCGGCGTCGAGATCGGCCAGCGCCGCCGCGAAATCGCCCTTCTGGAACGCGGCCATGCCGCGATCGTGACGGGCCTGGGCCTCGCTCGACGCCGTGCCGCCGGCGAGCATTGCATCTGCCGTGCATGGCGCGGTCGCGCCCGCCGCGCAGGGCGTACGCTCCTGCTCGGCCGAATAGACCACGTCCACCTTGCTGACCCGCAACGGCAGCGGCTCGGCGGGAGCGGAGGCATTGCTGCTCGACGCATTGCCGTTGCCGACCGTCGTGCCGGCAGCCGGGTCGCTGCCGGGATTCGCGGCCGCGTCGCTGGCCGTCGCCGCGTCAGTGAGGCTATCGATCGGCCTGGCGGGAACCTGGTTCGGCTTTACCTTGTTGGTCGCAACCACGATCGGCTCGAGCGGCGCGACGGATGCCGAGGACATGTGGGTGAATAGGAGGTAGCCCGTCAGCGCCAAGGCGGACGCGCCGGCCAGCGCCATCACGCCGGACGCGACTTTGTGCACCTTGGCGACGACGGCGAGCTTGGAATCCTGCCGATGCTCGTCCTGCGCGGCGCCGAGCAGCCGGTCATAGGCCGTGCGCTGCTCCTTGTCGCCAAGAATGTCGTTGGCGCGGATGATCTGTCGAAACCGCAGCGCGGCGTCCGGATCGCCGGGATTGACGTCGGGGTGGCTCTCTTTGACCGCTTTGCGGAAGGCCACCCGGATATCGTCAGCGTCATCGTCCGGAAGAGCTCCGAGTAAATCGTAAAGCGTCTTCATCGTCGTTCTCGCTGCAGGCTTCCCTCGTCTCCGATCGAAATTCCTACGGCGAATTTACGCTGGAGCACTCGTACTAACTGTTTCCGCTTGGCATGATGGTTGGTCAATCCGGCGGAAAAATGACTGAAAATGGCGAAGTTCGTAGCCATTTTTGCCGTGTTTGAGCCATCGCGCTCGTCCTTCCTCGTCATGGTGCGCGCAATCTCAGATTGAATCGCTGCTCTCTAGTCGCCTCCGCCGCCGGACCTTCCTCTATGGTGAAGAGAAAGTTTGAAGCCGGATTTAACGGGAGCTGATTGGCAGGTCAGTTATTTGCGACAACATGCGATTGCCGCAGCAGTGTGGCACCGCCGCTCACCCGCCCGCGCGAGCCAGGTTCCGTCAGGGCGGACGCCGTTTTTGGAAACGCTCCGTGCAGCGGAAGCCGCCCGCGATCAGGCGCCTGCTTGCGGAACCAGCGGCGCGGCCGCTATACCGGCCGCATGACTGAATTTCATGGTGTCTTTCCCTACCTGGCCTCGCCGATCGGCGCGGATGGCACGATCCGTACGGAGGTGCTGGGGCGTCTGTGCGACGACCTGATCCATGCCGGTGTGCACGGCCTGACGCCGCTCGGCTCCACCGGTGAGTTCGCCTATCTCGATCGTGCCCAGCGCATGGCCGTCGTGGAGACGACCATCGATGCGGCGCAGGGCCGCGTTCCCGTGATCGCAGGCGTGGCCTCGACCGCGATCGCTGACGCGGTGGCGCAGGCCAAGGCTTACCAGAAGCGCGGCGCAACCGGCATCCTGGCGGTGCTCGAAGCCTACTTCCCGGTCAACGACGCCGGCATCGAGGCGTATTTCCGGGCGATTGCCGATGCCGTCGACGTTCCCATCGTCATCTACACCAATCCCCAGTTCCAGCGCTCGGACCTGTCGCTCGATGTCATCGCGCGCCTCGCCGAGCATCCGCGCATCAACTACATCAAGGACGCGTCCACCAACACCGGCCGGCTGTTGTCGATCATCACTCGCTGCGGCGACGCCATCAAGGTGTTCGCTGCGTCCTCGCACATTCCGGCGGCGGTGATGCTGATCGGCGGCAAGGGCTGGATGGCCGGGCCGGCCTGCATCATCCCGCGCCAGAGCGTCGAACTCTACAATCTCTGCAAGGCGTCCCGCTGGGACGATGCGATGCTGCTGCAGAAGAAGCTGTGGCGCGTCAACGAGGCCTTCGCCCGCTTCAACCTCGCGGCCTGCATCAAGGCCGGCCTGTCGATCCAGGGCTACGACGTCGGCGATCCCGTGCCGCCCCAGGCCCCGCTCTCGCTCGAGCAGCGCAAGGTCGTCGAAGAGGTCCTCAGCAGCCTGGGGTAATGCCAAGATCCTTAATGCCGTCATGGCCGTGCCGACCCGGCCATCCATGCCAAGCGGAAACGAAGTCGTGGATGCCCGGGCCCAGCCCGGGCATGACAGTGTGGTATGCCGCACCAGCACAATCACGGCTTGGCCAGCGGAACTGCGATCCGCTAAAACGCATGCAATTGCATTTGAACTGACCAAGGACTGACGAATGAACATTCTTCCCAACAATATGCGGTTTGGTGCGGGGCAGCCCGTCAAGCGTCTGGAGGATCAGCGACTGCTGACCGGGAAGGGACAGTTCATCGACGACAAGGCGGAGGATGGCGCGCTCTGGCTCTACGTGCTGCGCTCGCCGCATGCCCATGCGAAGATCGTGTCCATCGATGCCGCCGCCGCGCGGGAGATCGCCGGCGTGCAGGCGATCTACACCGGCGCGGACCTCGTCGCCGACGATGTCGGCACCATTCCGACATTGGCGATCTTCAAGCGGCCCGACGGCAAGCCGATGACGGTGCCGCCGCGCCGTCTGCTGGCGCACGAGATCGTCCGCTTCACCGGCGAAGCGGTCGCCGCCGTGGTCGCGACCTCGCGCACGATCGCGCAGGAAGCGGCGGAAGCGATCGTCGTGGACTACGAGGTGCTGCCGGCGGTGACCGATCCGGTGAAGGCGCTCGAGCCGGGTGCGCCCGTCGTCTGGGCCGAGGCGCCGGACAATATCGTTGCCGCGATGAGCTATGGCGATGCCGCCAAGGTGGAGGAGGCCTTCTCCAGCGCTGCGCACAAAGTGTCGCTCGACATCACGAGCCAGCGCCTGGTGCCCTCGGCGATGGAGCCGCGCTCGACCATTGCCGAGATCGAGAAGAAGACCGGCCGGCTGTTGCTCCATGTGCAGTCGCAGACGCCGGCCTCGACCCGTGACGTCCTTGCGGAAGCCGTGCTGAAGCGGCCGAAGGAGAGCGTGCGCGTGCTGGTCGGCGACATCGGCGGCGGCTTCGGCCAGAAGACCAACCTCTATCCGGAGGACGGCATCGTCGCCTATGCCGCGACCAAGCTGGCCAAGAAGATCCGCTGGCGCGCCGAGCGCACCGACGAGTTCGTCGGCGGCACCCATGGCCGCGACCTCACCTCGACGGCCGAGTTCGCTTTGGACGCCAAGGGCAGGGTGCTGGCCTATCGGGTGCGTTCGATCGGCGCCACCGGCGCCTATTCGTCGGGCGCGGCCAACATCATCCCGCTGGTGCTCGGGCCGTTCGTGCAGACCGGAGTCTATGACCTGCCGCTGGTGCATTTCGAGGTCAAGACCGTGATGACGCATACGGCGCCGGTCGGCGCCTATCGCGGTGCCGGACGCCCCGAGGCGGTGTTCATCGTCGAGCGGCTGTTCGATGCGGCCGCGCGCCAGATCGGGATCGATCCGCGCGCCATCCGCAAGACCAACTACATCAAGCCGGCGCAGCTCCCCTACACCAACGCCGTCGGCCAGGTCTATGATTCCGGCGCCTTCGCCCACATGCTGGAGCGCGCGTCCAAGCTTGCCGATTGGGACGGCTTCAACGCGCGCAAGCGCGAGGCGAAGAAGCGCGGCATGCTCTACGGCCGCGGCCTGACCAGCTATATCGAATGGACCGGCGGCCGCGCCCACACCGAGAAGGTGTCGCTGCATGCGACGGCCGAAGGCCGCGTGATCCTGCATTCCGGCACCATGGCGATGGGGCAGGGCCTGCAGACCACCTACACCCAGATGATCTCCGACACGCTCGGCATTCCCCTGGACAAGATCGACGTCGTGCAGGGCGACACGGATCTCGCCACCGGCTTCGGCAGCGTCGGCTCGCGCTCGCTGTTCGTCGGCGGCACCGCGGTGGCGGTGTCGTCAAACGATCTCATTGCCAAGGCGCGCGAGAAGGCATCGAACCTCTTGGAGACCGCGGTCGAGGACATCGAATATCGCGATGGCGTCCTGACGGTCGTTGGCACCGACCGCCGCATCAGCCTGTTCGAGATCGCCGGCAAGGAGAAGCAGGCCAAGCTCTCGGTCGACAGCGAGGGCGAGGTCGACGGTCCGAGCTGGCCGAACGGCACGCATGTCTGCGAGGTCGAGATCGATCCGGAGACCGGCATCAGCCGCGTGGTGCGTTACACCACGGTCGACGACGTCGGCGTCGCCGTCAATCCGATGCTGGTGGCGGGCCAGATCCATGGCGGCGTCGCGCAGGGCATCGGCCAGGCGCTGTACGAGAACGTCGCCTATGATGCCGACGGCCAGCTCCTGACCGCGACCTATCAAGACTACTGCATCCCGCGCGCCGACGACGTGCCGCCGATCGTGGTCACGCTCGACGATTCTGCGCCGTGCAAGACCAACCCGCTGGGCGCCAAGGGCTGCGGCGAATCCGGCGCCATCGGCGGCCCGCCCTGCGTCACCAACGGCGTGATGGACGCGCTGTTCGAGTTGGGGATCACCAACCTGCAGACGCCGCTGACGCCGGAAAAGGTGTGGGCGGCGATCTCCGAGGCGAAGGCGGCAAAAGCCAAAGCGTCGGCCTAAGCGAGCGCGCGGGACGCTCCCGCGTCGGACGTGCTCCTGTTGCGTCGCTCAACGCGCCGATCTGCGCCGAACTGTTCGGTGACGAGGGCGGCGAGGGTTACGCCCGCATCCGGTCGCGCCCCTGCATGCCCAGCGGCGACTGATCTCGCTGCGTCATAGCCCGCCATTCCGGGCAGCCCGTCAGGGCTGAATCCGGAATCTCGAGATTTTCGGTGCAATTGCGCACCTGAGGGGACGATGCTGTCGGATCGCCCCGCCGAGCCCGGCAAGACAACGATCTCACGCGAATCGTCGCGGCGTCGCGACCGAGAGCGACGATGATTGACCCAGATCAAGGTCGCCGACTCGCACTCGCCTCTAGATTGTATCCAACACAACGAGGAGCGCGACCATGCGGCGGTGTGCGGGCGTGATGAGCGGGGCGATGGCTTTGGCAATGGTCGCGTCTGGATCATCTCTGGCGGACGCGTGTTCGCGCGTCCTCTGGGCCGATAATGGTCAGGCCGTTGTCACCGGGCGCAACATGGATTGGCCCGAAGACATGCGCACCGATCTCTGGGCCTTCCCGCGCGGCCTTGCGCGCAAAGGCGAGAGCGGCGACGACAACGAACTGAGCTGGACGTCGAAATACGGCAGCGTCGGCGGGGCGGTTTATAATCTGGCGATCGCCGACGGCATGAATGAAAAAGGTCTTGTCGCCAACCTGCTGTGGCTCTCCGAGAGCGATTACGGAAAGCGCGATCTCAAGCGCCCCGGCCTCGCGCTGTCGCTATGGGCGCAATACAACCTCGACAACTTTGCCACCGTTGCCGAGGCCGTGGCCGATATCGAAACCGGTCGCTATCAACTCATCACCGCCGGCATGCCCGGATACGCGACGGCGACCGTGCATCTGTCGCTTTCGGACGCGACGGGCGATTCGGCGATCATCGAAATCGTCGATAGCGGCAAGGTGCGCGTTCATCACGACCGCCGCTATCTGGTCATGACGAACTCGCCGCCCTTCCCCGAGCAGCTCGCCAATCTGAAGAAATACCACGTCTTTGGCGGCACCGAAGCGCTGCCGGGGACGAGCGAAGCGGCCGACCGCTTCGTCCGCGCCGCCTATTACATCCAGAACCAGACCAAGCCGTCGGACACCCGCCAGACCGTGGCCCGCATGTTGTCGGTCATGCGCAACGTGGCGCAGCCTTTCGTGCGGCCAGACCCGAAGCGACCGGAGGCATCGCATACG
Source organism: Bradyrhizobium sp. SZCCHNPS1003 (assembly GCF_032381555.1). Classification (NCBI taxonomy): domain Bacteria; kingdom Pseudomonadati; phylum Pseudomonadota; class Alphaproteobacteria; order Hyphomicrobiales; family Nitrobacteraceae; genus Bradyrhizobium; species Bradyrhizobium sp. SZCCHNPS1003. The sequence goes on along the minus strand of NZ_JAUHIU010000013.1, from coordinate 14,100 downwards.
ATCTGGCGGGCCGTCGCCGACTCGACCGACCGGCTCTATTTCTTCGAATCGACGCTCAGCCCGAACATCGTCTGGGTCAACTTGCCGCTCATCGACCTTTCCGTCGGCGCTCCGATCCGCAAGCTCGACCTGTCCGGGGCGGACAGAGATCTGGTCGGCGAGGTGAGCAGCCAGTTCAAGCCGGCCGCGCCGCTGGAATTCAAGAAAGGCGGCTCCTGACGGGGCGGAACCCTGAGGACAGATACAACGTCATCCTTATATCTGCGTTGTGGCGCTCGCACGCCGCGCGACATGATGCCGGGCGCTCGCCGTGCAGCCCTGCCACCGCACCGGGCCGGAAGCGCCGCGCCGTTTGTTAAGGACGGATTGTGGTGCATTGCAGCACTGAGGCTATGCGCCGGCGATGCTGTCGCACCAGAGTATTCCTGCCACATCAGCAACCTCCTGCTTTGGTCATGCCATGATCACGCACGAAATCGGCCCGGATGCCGACCGCAAGGTAAGGATCTCTCCGGTCAACTCGCACAATGAGTGGGATCCACTCGAGGAAGTGATTGTCGGAAGGCTCGAAGGCGCGACGATCCCATCCGCCCATCCGGTCGTCGCCTGTAACATTCCGGGAATGGCTGCACGGGCGCAAGCGCTGCTCGGGGGCTTCCGCTATCCAAGGATGTTGATTGAACCGGCTCAGCGCGAGCTCGATGGCTTTATTGCGTTGTTGCAGTCGCTTGGCGTGGTGGTCACCCGACCGGAACCGGTTGATTTCAAGAAGCGCTTCAGCACGCCCGAATGGTCTTCGCGCGGCTTCTGCAACTCCTGCCCGCGCGATAGCATGCTCGTGATCGGAGACGAAATTATTGAAACGCCCATGGCGTGGCCCAGCCGCTATTTCGAGACCCATTCCTTTCGTCCGGTCCTGAAGGACTATTTCCGTCGCGGCGCCCGCTGGACTGCCGCGCCACGGCCGCAACTCACGGACGAACTGTATAACGCCGATTTCAGACGGCCCGAAAAAGGTGAGCCGATGTCATATATTCTGACTGAATTCGAACCGGTGTTCGACGCTGCCGATTTCGTTCGCTGCGGGCGCGATCTGTTTGTAACCCTCAGCAATGTCACCAATGCATCCGGCATCGAATGGCTGCGCCGCCATCTCGGCGACGGCTATCGCATCCACGAGATCGAGAGCCGCTGTCGTAGCCCGATGCACATCGACACGACCATTTTGCCGCTGGGGCCGGGCAGGCTTCTGATCAATCCCGAATACATCGACGTCAGCCGCCTCCCGGACATACTGAAGAAATGGGACATTCTCGTCGCTCCCGAGCCTGATCCGATCACCGATCGCATGCTCAATATCACGTCGCTATGCGGAAAATGGCTCAACATGAATGTACTGATGGTGGACGAAAAGCGCATCATCGTTGATCCGCATCATGTGCGAACGATGCGTGCGATCGAGCAATGGGGTTTCGAGCCGATCCCCTGCGAATTCCTGCATTACGCCGCATTTGGCGGCGCATTCCATTGCGCGACACTCGACATCAGGCGGCGCGGGGCGCTCGAGAGCTATTTTTGAGGATTGGCACGCCTATCCGGACTCGAGGCGCAGTCCGACGATGCCAAGTACAATGAGACCAATCGAGGCGAGCCGGGTCGCGGTCGTCGGCTCGTCGAACAGATAGATTCCGAAGAGAGTGGCGACGGCGATGCTCGCGCCGGTCCACGCGGCGTAGGCCGTGCCCATCGGGATCGTCTTCATGGCGAGGCCAAGACAACCGACGCTGGCGCCCATAAAACCCACGGTGACCAGGATCGACGGCAGGCGCGAGAGACCTTCGGAATATTTGAGAGCGATCAGCCAACCCACCTCGCAAAGGCTGCCAATGAATAAGATCACCCAGGCCATGAGAGGTTCTCCCAAAAGATGGGCTTAACGATCCTCGACGGAGTTCGTGTCAGAATTCCACGGTCTCGCTATTCTGCCAACTCGTTTCGCCAAGCCCTTACACTTTGCATGTGCACGCTGGAAGGCTACGGAAAAGCCGGCTTGTCGGATCACCCTGGGTAAGCGGTTCAAGAGCCAACAAATATGAGTCGATCATCAATTGAGAGCTGCCTGGGCACCTGATGGAGATTTCGTCTACGGCCGCCGTGGTGATCGAACAGCACGGCATGTCGGCTCATGGCCCGAAGCGAAAGTGCTGGAGCGCGCCCGACATTTCCGGAGCTGGGGTCAGATCGGCTGTGCCACCCGCCTGCCGGCCACAGCCGCCCTTGGTCCGAAGTTGACATCCAAAATAGTAGGCTCCGGTAGAATCTACTTCGCTCTTACGACCCCGCCGCAAATCCCCCAGCCTCGAAAAAGACTGGTTGCTCGCGGTCGGCCAATCGGGATGGTGAGCCTTCGCAGGACCGCGCAGAAGTGCGGCTCGATCCCTCTTGCGGTGGTGGCCTGACGGTGGACAAGGGTGGGGAGTCGGGCGATTCAGCGATGAGCAGACGACGTAATGTCACGCCCCGGGCGTCCAGTCAGCGCGAGAGGCCGTATCGTTTGGGCATCATCACTGGAAAGCAATGAGTTGAGAAGAGAACTAGGGTTTAGTTTCCCATTTCAAACAAAACTCAATGTCGTCCCATCCGATACACGCCTTATGTTCATCCCAATTGACACAGATCTTCTTTTTTCCAAAACTTACACAGTATTTTCCCGATGCCTTTGCCAAGGATGGCTCGACATATATTGTCTTTCCATCGATCTCGGTTCGCACCAAAATGGTTTTGCCTTTTTTGTCCGTTACTGTTGTTTTGTCTTTACTGAGAAACAGATCTTCATCGGTCATGGTTCTTTCTCCTAAATTGCGCGCTGCCACTTGCGTCCCGGTTCGATGTCAAGCGGTCAACTCAATATAAAACCGACCAGCACCCGTTAGCTTGGCGCGAACTTGAATTCAGTAATTCTTACACCTAGAAGTAGAAATTATCTCAGAATACTACGTATTGATTTCGATCAAAGTCGGTCGGTCCGTCTACGACGAAAATACCCAAGCTAAAGCTGCCGGGAATGCTGGCAAGCCAGGATGTCCGCCCCAACGGTCGCGACCGGGGGGCGGCTGAGTCGGGCAAAACGCGCGAAGATTTGTGCCGGTCCGATCGTACGGGAGTGCCGTAGGGGACGAAAAATCATGGGCGCGCAAAAACTCATTTCGCCAGCCGTTTCAACGCGCAAGGGCTGGTGAGGCCGTAGTCCCGAAATTTTCCTCTTTCTTTTTATCAGAAATCATGGATGATGCACGCATCCCGCCTCGACGAGAGGGGCGTTGCGCGCGATCGTCACGACACGCGAGGCGGGGATGCGATGGACGTTTTTGCGGCGTGAGACGAACGCGGCGAGGGCGGACGTGAAGTCGTGTGGTTCTGGCATCCCGACGCTGATGCTAAGTTGCTTGGGTGATGATCCGAGCGACGACGGTGGCCAAAAAGCCCGGTGCACCGAGAAGAGCACGATATAAGCGTTAAAACCGTCGCGCAGGGAAGGCCGGGACGTCTCGGCCGAACCTGTGGTTCCTGCCCCGTGCATTTTGTTCGCACGGGGGCCATGGGGGCGGCGAGCTCCCGGCCTTCCCTGCGCCCTCTCGATCTTCGAAAGGGCATGTCGATCGCAAGACTCGGGCGTGATCCGCCGCGGGACGACGACGTCATGTCCGCTGCTGTTTGAGCTGTGAATCTGGACGTGCATCGATTGCCGTCGACCGATCGACCGGCAGCTCCAGTCGCACACTGAAGTCGCCTGCCACTCCGCTGAACCGCAGACGGCCGCCATGGGCCTGCGCGACCTCGCTCGCAATGGCGAGGCCAAGGCCTGAGCCGTGGGAGCCGTCGCCTTTCTGGAAGGGAGATAGCAATCGCTGCTGCGCCTCGGCGGCGATGCCGGGGCCGTCGTCCCAGACGATGATCGCGACATGGCTCGCCTTGCTTTCCACCGTCACCATCAACCGCATCTTTGCACCATGCGCCAGCGCGTTGTGAATGAGATTGGCGAGTGCCTCGCGCAGGCTGATGGCATCGGCGGCGATGACGGCATCGTCTTCTGCTGGCACGAAGCTGACGGAGACCTCGCGGTCGAGCGACAACGGGACGCTCTGCGACAACACCGACTTGGCCAGCGCGTTGATGTCGGTCGCGGCGAAGCGCGGCGCCTGGGCGCGGTGCTGGATCATGGCGTGATCGAGCAGTTGGCTGGTGAGGCGGGCGAGATCCGCGATGCGACTGCGCAGCCTGTCGAACGCCTTCGGGTCCTTGGTCTGATCGCTCAGCAGCTCGACCTCGGCATCGATCGCAGCGAGCGGCGTGCGCAGCTGGTGGGTGGCGTCGGCGATGAAGCGCTGCATCAGCGCGATGCGCTCGGCGAGGCGCTGCATGAAGCCGTCGATCGCGCCGACCAGCGCGCGCACCTCGCGCGGCGGCGTGATCGCGATCGGGCTGAGATCGTCCGGCCGGCGCTTGACGATCTCGGCCTCGATCCTCGTCAGCGGCGCGAACACCAGCCGCAGGCATAGCGCAGTCGCCACCAGCGCCAGCACGCTCATCGCGGCGATGAGGCCGATCGCCTTCGAGGCAAGATCCCAGGTCAGCGCGTCGCGGGCGCGCAGGGTCTGCGCCAGCACGATCTGGCTCCAGCCGTCTCCGGGCGCGCCGTCGAGCTTGCGCGCTACCGCGGCGATGCGCACGGCCTGGTCGCGATAGATGCCGTCGCGCAGCACCACGCCCTCGCGCAGCGCCCTGGCGGGCGCGGTGACGGCGAGATCGTCATAGCCGGCGACGACGACGCCGCGCGGATCGGTGACGCGATAGAACACGAGGTCATAGGCCGACAAGGTCGCAAACGCTGCCGCCGGCGGATCCAGCGTCACGACGCCGCCCTGCATGTAGATGTTCTCGGCGATCTGCACGGCGCCGCCGGCGAGCAGCTTGTCATAGGCGTCGCGCGCGGCGGTGGCGGCATATTGCCAGGCGGCGAGGCTCAGCACGACGGCGCCGACGGCCAGGATCGCGCCGATCGCGATCAACAGCCGCGCGCGCAGCGAGGTCCTGAGGTCACGAAGCGTGGAGCTGATAGCCAAGGCCGCGCTCGGTCTTGATTTCGACTGTTGTCGCCGCCAGCTTGCGCCGCAGCCGGGCGACGAACTGCTCGACGGCGTTGGGGCTCGGATCCTGGTCGAAGCTGAACAGCTGCTCGACCAGCTCCTCTTTGGCGACGTAACGCCCAGGGCGTGCGGCGAGGATTTCCAGCACGGTCAGCTCGCGCCGCGTCAGGTCCAGCGGCTGGCCGGCGACGCTGGCGGTGCGCCCGGCGCGGTCGATCACCAGCGGCCCCAGGGTCAGCAGATTGTCGGACTGGCCGGCGGCCCGGCGCAGCAGCGCCCGCGCCCGCGCCTCCAGCTCGCGATAGTCGAACGGCTTGATCAGGTAGTCGTCGGCGCCGAGGTCGAGCGCGCCGATGCGGTCGTCCACCGCCGAGCGCGCGGTCAGCACCAGCACCGGCGTGCGCAGGCCGCGCTTGCGCAGGTGCTTGAGCACGGCAAAGCCGTCCATGTTCGGCAGCATCACGTCGAGCACGATCAGGTCATAGGTCTGCACCTCGATCAGCTCGCTCGCGGTGCGGCCGTCCTTTTCCCAGTCGACGGCGTAGCCGATCCGCTCGAACCGGCTGGTCACGGCGGCGCCGATCTCGGGCGTGTCTTCCACCAGCAGGATGCGCACGGTCTCGTTGTCCGCCTCGGAGTCAGGTTCGCGTCAGTCTCCTCCTCTATCACCTCGGATAAGGGCGCCGAAGTGCACCAAGCGAAATTTCGCACTGCAATATAACGGAGGGGAGGACGCATGACCGTCCATCAATCGCCATCTCAGTTCGAGCCGCTGCTCTCCGTCGAGGGCGTGACGCTCCAGTACAAGACGCCGGACACCTTGGTCACGGCGACCTACCGCGTCGATTTCAAGGTCTTCGATTCCGACCGCTTCGTGCTGCTGGGGCCCTCCGGCTGCGGCAAATCCACGCTTCTCAAGGCGATCGGCGGTTATCTGAAGCCGACCGAGGGCCGCATCCGCCTCAAGGGCCACGATGTCACCGAGCCCGGCCCGGACCGCATGATGGTATTCCAGGAGTTCGACCAGCTGCTCCCGTGGAAGACGGTGCGCGAGAACGTCGTGTTCGCGCTGACCGCCAGCGGCCGGCTCGGCACGGCGGAAGCCAACGAGCGCGCCAAGTCCTATATCGACAAGGTCGGCCTCACCAAGTTCATCGACTCCTATCCGCATATGCTCTCCGGCGGCATGAAGCAGCGTGTCGCGATCGCCAGGGGCATGGCGATGGAGCCCGACGTGCTCTTGATGGACGAGCCGTTCGCCGCGCTTGACGCGCTGACCCGGCGCAAGATGCAGGATGAGCTGCTGCAGCTTTGGCAGGACACCCGCTTCACCGTGCTGTTCGTGACGCATTCGATCGAGGAGGCGATCAAGATCGGCTCGCGCATCCTGCTGCTGTCGCCGCATCCCGGCCGCGTCCGCGCCGAGCTCAACAGCGTGCCGCCGGGCACGATGGGCTCGCCCGAACAGGTCGCGCTCGAAGGGCGCATCAACGACATGCTGTTCGGCCATCACTGAGACACGAGGAGAGCATCATGAGCGAGACGATGGCGCTGCGCCCCGAAATCGTCAATGCAGACACGCCCCTCGGCGACGTCAAGGTCGAGGCCAGCCTGTCCTGGCTGGAACGCATCTACCACGTCGGTGCGGTCCGCAAGGCCATCATCCTGGTGGCACTCGCCGCGCTGTGGCAGGCCTATGGCCTGTGGCTCGGCAATCCCCTGTTGTTTCCGACCTTCACCGACACGCTCTCAGCCTTCTTCGAGAACATCGGCAACGGCATCATCCCTGCGCGCACCCTCGTGTCGCTGGAGACGCTGCTGATCGGCTACGGCATCGGCATCGCGCTGGCGGCCGTGCTGACCACGATCGCGATCGGCTCGCGGATCGGCGCCGACATGCTGGAGGCGCTGACCTCGATGTTCAACCCGCTGCCGGCGATCGCATTGCTGCCGCTGGCGCTGATCTGGTTCGGCCTCGGCAAGGGCAGCATCATCTTCGTGCTGGTGCATTCGGTGTTGTGGGCAATCGCGCTCAACACCCATTCCGGCTTCCGCTCGGTGTCGAACACCTTGCGCATGGTCGGCCTGAACTACGGCCTGCGCGGGTTGAAGCTGGTGCGCTTCATCCTGATCCCCGCCGCATTCCCGGCCATTCTCACCGGCCTGAAAGTCGGTTGGGCCTTCGCCTGGCGCACCCTGATCGCGGCCGAGCTGGTGTTCGGCGTGTCCTCGGGTTCCGGCGGCCTCGGCTGGTTCATCTTCGAGAACCGCAACCAGTTGGAGACGGCCAACGTCTTCGCCGGCCTGTTCACCGTGATCTTCATCGGCCTCGTCGTCGAGAACGTCGTGTTCGCCACCATCGAGCGCAAGACGGTGCGGCGCTGGGGCATGCAGCACTGATTTTCGAGTTATAAGCACAACAACAAGGAAGGGAGACGACCATGTCCTGGAGCAAATCACTCACGGCCGCCGCGCTCGGCCTCACCGCATTGCTCGGCGCCACCGATGCCTCGCAGGCCGAGGTCAAGGAAATCCGCCTCTCCAAGGGCTACGGCATCCTCTATCTGCCGCTGATCGTGATGGAGGATCAGAAGCTGATGGAGAAGCAGGCGGAGAAGGCCGGGCTCGGTCCGTTCAAGGTGAACTGGCAGATGCTCGACGGCGGCAACATCATCAACGACGCGATGATGGCCGGCTCGCTCGACATCGCCGGTACCGGCGCGCCCGGCTTCATCACGCTGTGGGCCAAGGCCAAGGGCATTCCGGCGGTCGAGGTGGTCGGCGTCAGCGGCCTCTCTTCGACCTCGCTGTGGATGAACACCAACAATCCTGAGATCAAGTCGCTGAAGGATTTCAAGCCGAGCGACAAGATCGCCCTGCCGGGCATCAAGACCTCGCTGTCGGCGGTCATGCTGCAGATGATGGCGGCGCAGGAGTTCGGCAAGGAGAACTACGCCAAGCTCGATCCGATGACCGTCGGCCTGCCGCATCCGGAGGCGCTGGCGGCGCTCACCTCGGGCAAGACCGAGATCACGGCGCATTTCACCTCGCCGCCGTTCTCCTACATCGAGCTGAAGGATTCGAAGATCCGCCGCGTTGCCAATTCCGCCGACGTGCTCGGACGGATGACGATGGACGTGGTGTTCGCGCCCAAGCGCTTCGTCGACGCCAATCCCAAGGTCGTGCAGGCGTTCCTCGACGCGCTCGACGAGGCCTGCACGCTGATCGCCAACGACAAGGCTGCCGCGGCCGAGATCTATGCCCGCACCGCCAAGGTGAAGACCACCAAGGAGGACGTGCTGGAGATGCTGCAGGACAAGGACACCTGGTTCTCGTCGACGCCAGAGGGCGTGCTGAAGATCGCCGAGTTCATGCACGGCGTCGGCTCGATCAAGGTCAAGCCGGCGAGCTGGCAGGACATGTTCGTGACCCAGCTACGCGACCGCAAAGGCAGTTGAGCGAGACCCGTCACGGCCTGCGCGGCCAATGACTGGCATCCGCGAGGTCACCCGGGAACTCTCCCGAACCCACGCTCCGGCCGCCGAGACTTATGTCCGGCGGCCGCCGGCCGTCATTGCGCCGCTGCCCAAGCTGTGCTCTGACGAGGCGGCACAACCGGGAGAAGGGGGACGCGCGATGCGGAGATTGCTGACCGTGCTGGCGGCACTGATGACGCTGAGCCTGACCAATTGCGGCTACAACGCCATCCAGACCAATGACGAGCAGGTCAAGGCGGCTTGGTCCGAGGTCGTCAACCAGTATCAACGCCGCGCCGACCTCGTGCCCAACCTGGTCAACAGCGTGAAGGGCTTTGCCCAGCAGGAGAAGGACGTGCTGCTCGGCGTCACCAACGCCCGCGCCAAGGTCGGCAGCGTCCAGGCCACGCCCGACGTCGTCAACGATCCCGCTGCGCTGCAGAAGTTCCAGGCCGCGCAGAGCGAACTGACCGGCGCGCTGTCGCGGCTCCTGGTTGTCACTGAGAATTATCCGCAGCTGAAATCGGACGCGCTGTTCCGCGACCTGATGTCACAGCTCGAAGGCACCGAGAACCGCATCACGGTGGCGCGCAACCGCTTCATCAAGGCGGTCCAGGAATACAACGTCGGCATCCGCACCTTCCCGAATAACCTGACCGCAATGATGTTCGGCTACAAGGAGAAGGCCAACTTCACGGTCGAGAACGAACGCGAGATCTCGGTGGCGCCGAAGGTCGATTTCAACGCGCCGTCGCCTGCGCCGTCGAAATAGCCGGAGCAGGGAATCGTGCGCGCGCTGCCGGTCCTCAAGGCGCTGCTTGCGACGCTGCTCGTCTGCTTCGCCACGATGGTGCTGGCCGACGTCGCGGTGCCGCAGCTCACCGGCCGCGTCGTCGACCAGACCGGCACGCTGTCCTCCTCGGACATCGCAGGCCTCACGCAGAAGCTGAAGGACCTGGAAACCCGCAAGGGCAGCCAGGTCGCGGTGCTGATCGTGCCGACGACGCAGCCCGAGACCATCGAGCAGTTTTCGCTCCGCGTCGCCGAGGCCTGGAAGATCGGGCGCAAGAAGGTCGACGACGGCGCGCTGCTGGTGGTCGCCAAGAACGACCGCAAGCTGCGCATCGAGGTCGGCTACGGCCTCGAAGGCAGCCTCACCGACGTCACCGCGCGGCGCATCATCGACGAGGTCATCACGCCGAAATTTCGCAGCGGTGATTTCGCCGGCGGCATCGACGCCGGCGTCGATCGCATCATCGGCGTGATCAATGGGGAGACCCTGCCGGTGCCGCAGCCGCAGGCCTCGCACGGCACGGATCTCGACATCGACTCGATCTCCTCCTTCGCGCCGGTGGCGCTGTTTGGTGCGCTCGTGATCGGCGGCATCCTGCGGACCCTGCTCGGACGACTGATCGGATCGCTCGCGACCGGCGGCGCCATGGGCGTGATCGCCTGGCTGCTGGTGGGATCGGCGGGTCTCGCGGCGCTGTCGGCCATTGCCGGCTTCGTCATCGCTTTCATTGCCGACAGTTTCGCCGGGATGAATACGCCGGGCAGCGGTCGCCGCGGCGGCTGGTCGAGCGGATCGTCCTCGGGCGGTTGGAGCAGCGGCAGCTCGAGCGACAGCGGAAGCTTTTCCGGCGGTGGCGGCAGCTTCGGCGGCGGCGGCGCCTCGGGCAGCTGGTAAGGACGGGACGCGCGACCATGGGCATCAAGCGGATCGGGTGGCATCTCCTGCATCATCCCTGGCAGATGAAGCGTATCTTCACGCCGGACGTGCTCGCGCGCATCGAGCAGGCGATCAAGGATGGCGAGCGCACCCATGCCGGCCAGCTTCGCTTCGTCGTCGAGGGCGCGCTCGACGGCCGGCCGCTCTGGCGCGACCAGCCGCCGCGCGAGCGCGCGTTGGACCTGTTCTCGCACCTGCGGATCTGGGACACCGCGCACAACAATGGCGTCCTGATCTATCTGCTCTTGGCCGATCGCGACGTCGAGATCATCGCCGACCGCGGCATCCACGACCGTGTCGGCGCGGCGGGTTGGGAGGCGATCTGCCGGGCGATGGAGGCTGAGTTTCGCCAGGGCCACTTCGAGCAGGGCGTCATGCAAGGCATCGCCGCCGTCTCACGCGAGCTCGCCAGGCACTATCCGCCGCACGCCGGCGATCCAAATGAGCTGCCCGACGCTCCAGTGGTGCTGTAGCGATCCATTCCGCGGCACACGTCTCGCTCAACCTGACTTGAAATTGGCGGGCACGATTCCAACCCCGTCATTGCGAGCGCAGCGAAGCAATCCAGACCGTCTCTGCGGAGGGATTCTGGATTGCTTCGCTGCGCCGCTGCGCTCGCAATGGCGCGGACGGAGCCGTGTTTGCCATTCACGTCGTCGTCGCAGAAGCGCCGTACCGCTTCGCCATCGCCCCCGCCATCTCCGTCATCTTCGCCCGCAACTCGGGCGGATCGAGTACCTCGGCCTCCGGCCCGAAGCGCAGCAGCTCGCCAACCGCATGCCATAGTGTTGTTCCGGTCGGGATCGTCGCGATGCGCCAGCCATCGGCATCGGCTTCGTCGGCCAGGCGCGTGCGGGCGCGCACATAGGGCTGACTCAGCGCCTCTAGCAGCCGCACGCCGAGCGGTGACAGCCGCACCGTTGCGAGCTTCGGATGCAGCTCCGCTTCCAGCCGCTCGGTCGCAGCCCGCCAATAGGCGGCGAGATCGAAGTCGGCGGGCCGCGCGAAGGTCTCCACTGTGACGGTGCAATCGAGCACGCGCGCCACGCGATAGGTGCGCACGCTGCGCTCGACCTGCCCTGCGAGATACCAGCCGCCGCCCTTGAGCACGAGGCCGAGCGGCGCCACCCGGCGGCGCTTCTCGGCGCGCCAGCTCTGATAGCGGATGTCGATCAGGCGGTCGGCGAGCAGCGCGTCCGCAATGGTTCGCAGATGCGTCGGCTCCTCGGACTCGCCGAACCAGCCAGGCGCGTCGAGATGGAAGCGCGCCTGCATGCGGCCGGCATTGGCGCGCAGGCTCTCCGGCAGGGCCGCCACCAGCTTGGTCTGCGCCGCGCTCATCGCGCCATCGAGCCCGAGCGCGGCGGCGGGGCCCGGCAGGCCCGCCATGAACAGTGCGTCGGTTTCCGTCGGCGACAGCCCGTTCAGCCGCACGCGATAGCCGTCGAGCAGGCGGAATCCGCCTTCGGCGCCGCGCTCGGCATAGACCGGGATCCCCGCCGCGGCGAGCGCGTCGATGTCGCGATAGATCGTGCGCACCGAGACCTCGCAGGCGTCTGCGAGCTCGGGCGCGGTAACCTGTCCCCTGGCCTGCAGGGTGGTGAGGATCGAGAGCAGCCGGCTCGCGCGCATGCCCTTCTTTAAACATACCTGACACACCTTGTCAGGTATGGTGTGCGACAAGCCCGCACCGCAGCCGGCAATGGGAGGACACCATCATGACCGCCGACGACAAGATCACGCTGTATTACTCGCCGCAGACCCGCGCCGCCGGTACCCGCGTCCTGCTCGAGGAGCTGGGCGCGCCCTACGATCTGCATGTCCTCAACATGAAGGCGGGCGAGCAGCGCAAGCCGGAGTTCCTGGCCGTCAATCCGCTCGGCAAGGTGCCGACGATCGGACATCGCGGCCAGATCGTGACCGAGCAGGTCGCGATCTTCATCTATCTCGCTGATCTGTTTCCGCAAGCGGGGCTGACGCCGGCGCTCGACGATGCCATGCGCGGGCCCTATCTGCGCTGGATCGCCTATTACGGTGCGTCGTTCGAGCCCGCCGTGATCGACCATTTCATGAAGCGCGAACCGGCCCCGATCACGCAGTCGCCCTACGCCGACTACGACACGATGCTGGGTGCGCTTGAGCAGCAGCTCGCCAAGGGGCCGTATCTGCTGGGCGAGCGCATGACCGCTGCCGACATTCTGTGGGGCGTCGCCTTCAACTGGACCATGATGTTCGGCGTCGTGCCGCGCAAGGACGTGTTCGTGCGCTATGCCGAGCGCGTCACCCAGCGTCCGGCGTTCCAGCGCGTCACCGCCGCGGATGCCGAGATGGCGGCCCAGCACGCGGCCGCCGCCGGCGTCTGAGCGCCAGCATCGACGCAATCGAGCGAGGTCCCGCCGGCAACGGGACCTCGCTCGTGCGATTGCACGTTGTCCGCCAGGCGCGGGTCGCCGAACGTCCGACCTCCCGCGTCGCCGTCGCTAATTCAGGCTGATCCCCGTGAGCGGCGTGCCGTCGACGCCGTTGTTGCTGATCGCGTTGTTCTTGAAGGACGAGACGGAGCCGCCGCCGGTCTGGACGACGCCGTTGGCGTTGCCCTGGATGACGGAATTTCCCAACGTCACGATGGCGCCGCTGCCGCTCGCCAGAACGCCGGTGTTGTTGAACTCGGACGCATTTGCCTGAAGCATCCGTTCTACGGCTACCGGCGCGTGACGGCCACCATCCGACGTAAAGGCATGGTCGTTAATGCTAAGAAGGTGCTCAGGCTCATGCGCGAGGACAATCTTCTCGCACAGCGCAAGGCGCCATTCCTGAAGCCGCCTGCAGAGCGACCAAGGGACATTGTCGTGGTGCCCAATCTCGTGCGCGGCCTGGTGCCGTCCGATCCCGATCAGATCTGGGTCGCAGACATCACCCACGTCCATCTCGCCACGACCTTCGCCTACCTCGCGGTCATCCTCGACACCTTCTCGCTCAAGGCGGTTGGCTGGGCCTTCGAGAACACGCTCGATGCCTCGCTCGCGATTGCGGCATTGAACAAGGCCATCGAGGCCCGCAAGCCGCAATGCAGCAGCCTGATCCACCATTCCGACCGTGGCGTGCAATACGCGTCCATCGCCTATCGCCAAATATTAGCGGATCGCGACATCACGATCAGGCCGGGCAACCCCTTCGACGGCAAGGCGTTCTCCGACATAAGAGACGCTCGCCGCCGGATCGATAGCTTCATTGCGGATGGCAACCCCACTGTCACAGAAATTATCGTGTCTCACTTAAGGGGGGCAGTCCAGCACTGTCACCGAAAAACGGCCCGACGGGCAATTCCCGCAATCCCGTCATGCGCAAACTGCCCGTCGAGCCAGTTTGCCGCATGTGTGTCGGCTTGCGGCGCCGGCAAATCACGACGATGAGCCCGGCCATCCCGTTCGCTATGAGGAGGGGCGGCTCGGCCGATCGTCACGAGGCGTAGCAGCGGGGAGCGGTGGACGGGTTGGGCTTGGGGCTTCGCGCGAGCGGGCCGGCGAGCAGGTCCGGTGCGGACGGTCAAGTCGTAGAGTCCTGGCATCCCGATGCCGATGCCAAGTTCGCATGCAGGCTTCGCCTCGTGCGGATGACGGTGACCAGAAAGCCCGGCGCACCGGGGAGACTACGAAGCAGCCGTAACACCATCGCGCAGGGAATGCCGGTGGTGGATTCAATTGGTCGTCGCAACACTCGATGAGGAGGTTGCGATGGGCATTCGAAA
>NZ_JAUHIU010000012.1:0-260643 GCF_032381555.1 Bradyrhizobium sp. SZCCHNPS1003 | reverse complement strand
GGGTCGTGAGGCCCTGTATACGTTCGCGACCTGATCGAATGTGAAACGCTGCTCCATCGTTTGCCCCCTTTTGGCGGTTAGGGAACATAACCTGAGCGGCGTCTGCCCGTCCAACAGCCCACTTCCGCTTCGGGTCAAAAAGCCGGCGGTCGGTGTCCGGCCCCCTTATTCCGGTCGAGGCCCGGAAGCCGACATCACCGGCGGGACCGAAGGTCCGGGACGGGCCAGCAGCGGAAGTAAACGCGACAAAAGCGAAGGGCTACTTGTCGCCGTCACCTCTTTGGCAGCGCGTCGATAGCCGCTGCATACGAATCAGCAGATTGCAGAAGCCTGATGGCCCGTGCCGCCGGTGCCTTATCGGAGTCATATTGATAGCGACTCCTGATCGCGCCGATCAGCGTCTTCTTAAATTCGGACAGCGGCAGCCTCGCTTCATTGGCCAGCACCGGAATCGCAAAAATCGAACGCAGCAACCATGGTCCGATGGCTCTGATGCCGCCGAACGGGCGAACACGAATAAAGTCTAGAACATCGAACGACCGGCCGTCGGCGTCTACTAAGTGCCATTCGCCAGCGCGGGCGCGTTGGGCCGTCTCCTCAAACATCGAGCGGGGATGTGCACAGAGTTCGAGTGGCGTCGCAGCCAGATAGATGTAGCCCTCTCGCCAACAAAGCACGGGATACGAGATGTCGGGCAGATCGGCCGTCGTTTGACTCATTGGTCGCCGCAAAGTGCCAAATTGCTTGTACTCCAGGAGGCCACGATGCCTCGGTACTCTCCCTCAACGTACCAGCATACGTTGACCGAAGCTTTGCAACCCCAAAATGACAGCGGTGCGAACGAAGGTCCGGTTAGGTCAAAGCCGGTCCTTTTGTCCCTGGACGGCTTGCTTCCGGTCGACCTCCGGGAGCAGACGTCACCGTCCCGACTGGAAAGGTCCGCGAGGGGCCATAAGCGGAAGTGCCAGCAATTATAGCGCTTGTTAATTACGGTGCGCGCCGACGGCACCTATGATGCCAATAAACAGGCCGCTGAAAATAGAAACCACCACCATCAGAGCATTCACTAAGGCTGCTCCAAGTTCTAGCCCTGAAACACGAAGTAGCAGGACGACAAGAAGCCCCACACCTCCCACGCAGAGTACTGGCAAAACCGCGCGCCGCCGCGCGGCGAGCCGCTTGGATGGGCTCGCCAGCTCATAGTCCCGGAACAGGTTCCAGGCCCAACGAGACGATAGCTGGGCACTAACGATTATAATGATTAGACAGGCAATGAGTAAGTACATTGAACGTTGTCCTTGGCGCCAGCCGTTGCCAAGCGAAGGTCGAGGGACGCCAATAGCGTATATTGATTGCCTCGACCTTAAGGATACATTGAACATCAGCCGTATCAGAGCCATTCGAAGCCAGAATCTCACGCTGAGAAAAGCCGACTGATCACGCCCGGCGGCGAACTGGGAACAGTCCCGTCGTAGGTCCGCTCTGGGTTATTGCAACCTGCGGCCCGCTCTACCTCACGAAGCACATTCGATAAGCCGGGTCGAGTTCATCGTCTTTGCACTAGGGTTTGGTAGGGTCGCTGTATCGCAATCAGCTCGAGGCCGATCCGGGCATCGTGATCAATCGCACCGGCAACGAAACCATGTCCGACGCCAATTCGGGTACAGGTGCTGATGGACGTAACAACCTTCAACGCGTCACGATCGAATGTTCCCTTGACAACCCCTTCGACCCGAGCATCCATCACAGCCAACCGGCCGTATTTCTGAGAACTGATATCGGCCTCTATGCCGACGATCGTCACCTCTACGATGACGGGCGCATCGACCTCCTCAGGGATATGGTCAAAGAGCACACCAGTCTGTGCGCTCGCCACCGCGCAGGCCTCTGCCCGGTCGAATAAAAGACAACCAGCAATCAAGTAAACCGCGCCGATCCCTGTCATCTTCCATGTACGCATATTCGCACCCTGATCGCTAATAATCGCGACACGATGCCAAGACTTCTCAAGGTCAGCAATGGGTCAAAAGCCGCCTTTCGGTCCTGCCGTGGGGTACTCCCGGTTGTGCTCCGGGAGCGGACATCGCCCGTGCCGACCGCAAGGTCCGAGATGGGTCGTGAGCGGAATTGGTCGAAAGGAGACTATCCCTGGACGGTTTAAGCTGCTGCATGAAAAGTGGTATGCTATGAGGTGCGGGCTATGACAAGCGATCGGTTTCGATGAAGTACGCACAGAGAGTAGTGCTCCACGCACCATCTTGGGATTCGTCGAAGCTTTCGGCCTTCGTTGAACAGTGCATCCAAGACAGAGTTATATTGGTCTGCGTTGTTGGGCCAGACTGCCGCAGAGTGGAGGACGTGATTGATGAACTGGTTGTCGGTCTCGGTGATGATCCTAGCCGATTCATAAACACGACCTCGCATCCAAACGAGTCGGTCGAAGAAGTACGATCGTTTGCGGAAGCTTGGACTTTGGACGTCGATACAAGTCTGTTAGTGCAGGTAGTCGCGCTGTAGCGGCTCTGCGGCCGCGGCCTTCTCCTTGCTATCGAAACGTGTCTGCTTCGGGTCTTGGTCGTGTAAAAAGCGGCCTTGCGGACGTCCGTCCTGACCACGAGGACGCGGGCGTTTCTCAGGCTGTGATTGCCGCGATCAACGGCTTGACCCCGACGATGTTCATGACCCGTGTGAGGTTGTACGCCAGAACCGATAGGGCCATCTCGGCGGCTACTTTTGGGAGCGATTTAGTGAGGAAGTGCGTCGCTCCCATACGGGCCTTCATCGTGCCGAACGGATGTTCGACCGTCTCGCGCCGCTGGCGCATCGCTTCCGGGTTTGCGTCAAGGCGCTGCTGCACTGCCTCAAGCAGATGCTCGTGCTCCCACCGTGTAATCCGCCGCTCCGGCCCCGGCGTGCACTGGGATTTGAGCGAACAGGTTTGACAGGCTGTGGTCCAGTAGCGCCGCAACACCTTGCCGTCTTCTTCGTTTGTATAGCGATACGGTAATCGCTCTCCAGCTGGGCAGCGATAGGCATCCTGTTCTGGCAAATAGACAAAGTCCTGCTTACCGAAGCGTCCCTCCGACTTAGCATTTGACGTCTGCGGCTTGGGCAGCGTCACCGTGATTCCGGCCTCGTGGCACGCGAGGATCTCTGGGCTATTGAAGTAGCCGCGATCGGCTACAGCGTCGAGCGTCTCGCTCTTGAGAACGGCCTTTGCCTGTTTGGCCATGTTAGCAAGTTGGGCGCGATCTGAACCGCTGTTCGTGACCTCGTGCGTCACAATCAGATGGTACTCGGTGTCCACGGCGACCTGTACATTGTAGCCGACAACGCCGGAGCCGCGGCCGCTCGTTGCCATCGAGCGGCTGTCGGGATCGGTCAGAGAGATTTGCTGATCGGACGACGCAAGCATCTGCTTCTCATACGCGGCAAGCTTGCCCATATCCTCCTTCAGCTTCGTGAGCTTCTCGGCAAGTCTCGTCACCTTCGCAGCCAGCGCCTCTGTCGGCTCCTGGCGGTCGGCCGTGTCAAGTTGGCTCAGATAACGCGCGACGCTCTCCTCCAGCTGAGCACGCCGCCGTTGGACCTTTGCCCGTGTGAAGTTCTTGTCTCGGTTGTTCACGGCTTTGAACTTGCTGCCATCGATGGCGACGCTCGCCGTCGCCAGAAGGCCCATCCCACGGCAGAGTTCGACAAAGCGCGCACAGACCATGCGAAGCGCCAGGCCGTTGTCTTTACGGAAGTCGGCGATGGTCTTGTGATCGGGCGCGAGCCGACCCAGCAGCCACATCACCTCGAGATTGCGGCCGGCCTCCCGTTCGAGCCGCCGGCTCGACTGCACCCGGTTCAGATAGCCGTAGATGTAAAGCTTCAGGAGAACCGAGGGGTGGTACGACGGCCGACCGGTGGCTGCCGGCTCCACCCCTTCAAAACCCATCTCAGACAAATCGAGCGCTTCGACAAATGCGTCGATCACGCGAACGGGGTTGCTCTCGTCAATGAAATCATCGAGGCATTCAGGCAACAGCGTCCATTGCCCACGATCCGCCTCTTCAACGAAGCGCCTCATCGATTCCCCCAAAAGAATCACTGGAGAATCATAACAGCCGCGCAGCGTTTTCACACAGCCGGGGTCAGCAGCAGACATCCCCGGCGCTGGCTGGGGCGCCCGAGATGGGCCAGAACCGGAAATTGGGAAGACCCGGCCCTCGACATTGAGGGTGGTGTCTCTTACCGGTGGGCCAGAGCTGCCTCGGATTCCTCTACGATGAACGTAAACCCGCGCGGCGGGAAAAGGCGCCGATAGAACCAGCTAACTCGATGCACTTCTTCTGGCACGACCACCCCAGTATCCACGAAAGAGAATAAGCAAAGTCGTTTGTCTCGGTAAACGTCAGTGATCGCTTTCTCTATCGCTCGTTCGACATCCAGGGCATCCACTACTCGTGTCGTATAGAATCCGAGCGTCGCCGGCCATTCCTCCATGCTTGGACGAAGTTCTTCCTGCCGTGAAACAAAGCGCTCTCCCCTAAGCAAAACGTAAAATCGCACGAGGGAAATCCTTCAGCGGAGTAGATAATAAGACGCGATATTACACCAGAGTACTGTTGGCTATTGCGACGAGTGCGTTAGCGGCAGCAAACCAGGGTTAATTCATCACTAAGTCGGTCCCATTTGATCGGGGGTGATTCTGGGAGCACCCTTGGCGTCCGTAGTGGGTCAAAAGCGTTCCTATGGTCCTTTGACGCCTGCTTCCAGTCCGCTCCGGGAGCGGACGTCGCGAGCGCCAACCGAGAAGATCCGCGAGGCGACGTCTCGAATCGGGCTCTCGGCCGGGCCATCTCAGCGCTCCTGAAATAGTCGCGCGGCGTGCCGTTGACGCGCACGCACTCGACTCAGAAAGGTGCCGAGGTGTCTATTCGTCGTCGACCCAAGCGCAACGATGCTAAGGGAGTCGCTTTAGTGCCCTGCCTCCCAATCGATACGCGGCCGTCACTCATCATTGTCGGGCCGCCGTCCTTCTCAGCAGCGACATTGCCACGTCTCGGCTACGCGGGGCACCGAAAGGTGGCCACTAAACCAGAAATGGATTGGCTCTGCCGATTGCTAGGCCATGCTGGCGTACTGTGGATGGAGGACCGAAGCACGTCTGGCGAGGCGAACCGGGTTCACATTCCACACATCCCGGTGCCCTGATCGACCTATAGCTTTGCCCTTGCGAGGGCAGGATGCGTATATCCGCCGAAGCCTACGGCTTGCTGTTCTGCCAGATCCCTGAGAGCGGGTTCGGCAGCGGGACATAATCGCGCGTGTTCTAAAGGGCAGATCGAGGGTGAAGATGGTAAAAGGGGCGCGCCGGCCGGGCTGTCGTGAACGGAGTCGCTAGCAAGTATGGACGCGTCTCCGCCATTCGGCTTTCATCCCTGGCGCATCATGATGGATCGCTCGCCGGGGGCAGTCGGTCCCGCGTCCCGGCTTCGCCGTCGCATGCTGACGCTCCTGCGGCTGCCCTCTTGACCGGTCTCGCGATCGCAGTCGGTCCCGCGCCGCAAAGCGGCGCTCCTGCGGCTGCTCTTTCGTGCTCCATGCCCTGGCGGCTGATTGCCGCGCCTTCTCTTCAAAGAAGATCCCAGGGCAAAGAGGTTCCCAGGAGCAAGCGGCGCCTCGCGTAAGGTGGCTTCGATTCCCTCTATCGTGGTAGGCGTTCGCCCCGCGGCGATCATTCATTCCGACCTTCGGCCGGACGCACGAGGCTGCGGATCGGGAGCTCGTCGTGTAGATGCCGAAATCTGGCAGGCTCACCTCCGCGATGCTTGGCAGGGCCCGACCACTTTGAGCGCGACCGATCGTCTTGCAGTCCGGCTGTCCGAAGCCGTGCCGCGTGGTCTAGAATCGTTTTCCTTTGGTTCCGTCAGCTTCGCGGCAACGACGCCACAACGCCGCCCGATGACTCCACACGAGCGAGCGCTTCGAGTCTCGGACGCGGAAAAGGTTGTCGCCGGGAGCTGTAGGATTGGGGCGCAAGGCGAGCCCGTCTTTGTGCAATCCGCCGGCTCGTTCAGGCCGCAGGTATATCTTCCTTGGCCGGCCCGCGTGCGACGATCTCGAGCGCGCCATCGGGCAATGGACGTTGCAGCTCCTTGGCCTCGTTCCATGGCGCACGCAGCCAGACCTCCCTCTCTTCTTCTGTCGTCAGGATGACCGGCATCGCCTTGGGGTGGATAGGTGCGACCACGGCGTTGGGCTCCGTGGTCAGGAAGCCGTAGACCAAATGAGGGCCTGGCAGCGGCTTGGATTTCGTGCCGCGGTCGCCTTTGAACTCGGTCCAAATGCCCGCGAAGCTGGTCAAGGGGCGATCATCACACAAGGCAAACCAGACGACGTCCTTCTTCTTCGTCTCCGGGTTCGGCTCGGGCGCATATTCGGCGAAGCTGTTGAAAGGCACGAGGCACCGGTTCTCGGGCTTGAGCCAGCCGCGCCAATGCGGAGACGACGTGTTGCGGATGTTGGTCACGGGTGGCCCGCCAGTCCGCGGAGGTGGCGGCATTCCCCACCGCATCATCATCATCTCGCGGTCATCTCCGGTGCCGCGAATGATCGGAGCCGGACAGTCGGGGAAGACGCCCGGCATCGAGGGGAGATTGCCCGCGAACTGGCGAACGATCCGAAAAAGCGCGGCGATCGCGGCCTGGTTGGTGGTGATCGAGTAGAGATTGCACATCGTCAAGATGACCCCGGAACCAAGCGTCTCGCGGTCGGCATGTGGTGAGAGTAGATGTGCTCGGTACTTGTCTTCAGGTCGATCACCGCGCCGCAGAAGCAGCGCGAGCCACCTGACTTGGTTTGGGTCGGCAGAGGACATCCGGCCTCCCGCATCTGATCCTTCCAGGCGACGAAGGCCTGGTGCTGGCGCCATTCGTCGAAATCTTGCTGTGACCGATTCGATAGGAAGACGTTCCATGCTGCCTGGAACGCGTCGCGCGCCTGCTCATAGGTGCTGGCGCGGCCGAGCTGTTGCTCGCCTGGATGACTGCCTGGATAGAAGCCGCAGAACCACTGCCAGACGGGCGAACCGAAGGGGCCTTCGTGGCGCTCTGCAATCGTTCCTGCCTCGACGTCTCCGAAGTAAATGCGCCAGGTCTCGTTTGGCGAGTACGGATCGCGGCGACCGGTGAGTGTAGGCATGCCGCATTGATTCCAGTCCGGCGGCTGAAAGTGAAGCCGCTACGCCTTGGGTGCAACTACATCGCCGTCCTCAATCTCTGGGCCGGGCGGTTCGGGAACCTGAACGGGGGAGCGCTTGGTCTTGAGTTCGATCAAGAGCTGGATTGCACAGCGCTGTGCGTTCCTGTTTGGCAGCGAGAGGTCGCGGCCACTCTGCCGCTCACGGAACTCCATTTGGATGGACGGTTCTCAGATACCGATCGTCAGCCCGCCCCCCCCCCCGCGCGGGAATTCGCGAGCGTCGCCCGCGCTTTGGCAACATCGGCCGTGAGTATTATTCTCGAGATGAAATGTGGACGTGCGTCGGCTACACGAACGCAGGCTACGAGCCAAGCGTGAGCGAGCGCTTGCAGCAAAACGCCTTGGATTAGACGCAAGCGCTTCATGGTGGCGGCAAAGACGCGTCGAATTTTCTTCTCAAACAGCTCCGGCTTTGCCGGCATTTCAACACGGACATCTTTCTCTCACGCGGGAGCGACAGCTGAAGACGTTTGGAAAGCGGTCTCGTGCCTGGATCTCGATGGGGTCTGTGCTGCTTTTTTCAGGTCGACAGGTTGTGTTCGCTCCGAACAGGTTCTGACCAATGCCCATTCCGCCGCTCGATCCCGCTGTCGCCGACCTCGCGCCGACCGATTCCGTTCTGACATCGTATGATGAGGAACATGTTGTGACCTATCTCCGCCTTCTGGATGCAGCATCCGAGGGCGCGGACTGGGAGGAGGTTGCCCGGCTCGTCTTGCACATCGATCCGGTCAACGAACCCCAGCGTGCCCGCCGCGCCTTCGATAGCCATCTGGCGCGGGCGAGGTGGATGTCTGAGAAGGGTTATCATCAGTTGCTACGCGGATCGGATCAGACGTAGCTCTGAGCTCCTGAGGCTGCGGCAGGCCCGCTTGGATTGGAAACAAGCCGCGGTCCGTCGCGAGCATGGATTGAACGGGCTTGCGAGATCATACGCAGGCAACCAAACTCAAGTTGCGGCAGAAGCGATCGAACGCATGCGGCGCAGCTTCAGCCAGCTTCGAAGCCGCCTTGCGGCATGCGCCGCGATCCATGGTCTTGGCCGACACTCAAATCCTTCTCCAGGCGACTGAGGGCGTAGACAAGAGATCAGGGCGGAAGCCGCACGCGGAGCGTCCCTGGGTCGCGCCTGAGGCATCATCTGGCTGCCGCTCGCGCTTGATCCTGCCGGTGGGTCTGCGAGCTCACCCAATGGCAGCGGGCGGGCGATCGCTATCCGAGGATTTTCGGAACTGCCCTTGAGCGCGGCATTCAGCATGCCACTGATCGGCCTCCTATGCTCAGCCACACCGGTCGCCGGTGAAAAGACGGCTCGTGGCCGATAGGGGCTGTCACTAAGGCCGCGCCCGCCGCCGCAAAGACGAGTCGCTTCCTTGAGGCGAGGGGGTGCCGAAACCGCGCCCCTCGATCTCCGGCATCCCCCCTCGCTGCCCTGCGCGTCGATCATGTCCGTCGACGCGCCGAACGACCCGTGAGGGCGCGAACCTGTCCCGGAGGATGCTCGATGCCCGATCAGATAGCCGGTCCCCCGCCGCGCTTTCTTCGTACACCCGAAGCTGCGCGTTACCTTGGACTGTCCGGCCGCACCCTGGAAAAGCACCGCACCTACGGCACCGGCCCCTTATATCGCAAGATCGGCGGCCGCGTCGTGTATGCGCTCGACGATCTGAAGGCCTGGGCCGATCGCGGCACCAAGACGTCGACGGCTGATCCCGGCCAGGGCACCGTTCTGCCGGCGAAGCGGCATCCAGGTCTCATTCCCTATGCAGGGCAGGAGCGTCGCGCGTCGCGGGCTGGGCGGGCTTGAACGTGCGAGGTTTGCGCAAATCCGAGCGCGATCAGCTCGATCTGTTTCGCGCGCTGCCTGGCGATCTGGCGCCGCGCGATGCGCAGGATCTGATGGCCTATCCGTTCTTCTCGCTGGCCAAGAGCAAGCGCGTCGTGCCGATCGACTTCCGCGCGGGGCCTGTCGCCATTCGGGTCGAGGCCGTCCCCGAACATGGCATGGCGACGATCTGGGATGCGGATGTTCTGATCTGGGCGGCGTCACAGATCGTCGAGGCTCGCGACGCCGGACTGAAGACGTCGCGCCTGATGGCCGCTACGCCGTATGAGATCCTGACGTTTGTCGGTCGCGGCACCGGCGTGCGTGACTACGACCGTCTGAAGGCAGGACTTGATCGGCTGCAGTCGACGACCGTGCTCACCTCGATTCGTCAGCCGGCCGAGCGGCGGCGGCACCGCTTCTCCTGGATCAACGAGTGGAAGGAGACGGCGGATGCCCATGGCAGGCCGTCCGGATTGCAGCTGATCCTGCCGGACTGGTTCTATTCGGGCGTCATCGATGACGCGCTCGTGCTGACGATTGACCGGGCCTATTTCGCGCTGACGGGCGGGCTGGAGCGCTGGCTGTATCGCCTCGTGCGCAAGCATGGCGGCCATCAGGATGGCGGCTGGAGCTTCGATCTCGGCTATCTGCATGCCAAGTCCGGCAGCCTCTCGCCGCTGAAGCATTTCGCCTACGATCTTCGCGAAATCGTCCGCCGTCAGCGCCTGCCGGGCTACGAGCTGGTCCTCACCCGCGATCCAAACGGCACCGAACGGCTGAACTTCGCAGCCGCCGTTACTGACCCGGTCGCAAGGCGTTTCGCCAGGCATCGCCCCTCGAGCTCCGCAGGGGACAAGCTGTGAATTGTCTCGTGCTATCGGGGACCGGAGGACGCGTGCCATCGAGGACCGGATCGTCGTGCCATCGGGGACCGAAGTCGACCCTAAGCCTTTGGTCTGGCGCGTCCTTTCCGCCTTCTAACTTACCTAACCGCAAAATCCTTCGGATTTTGTCTAACGGGCCCGCGCTTTGGGGCGCCGGTGCACGCTGGCTTCTCCTGCTGCCGACAGCGGAGACCGCGCGAGACGCCCCCGGTTTCCTCATTCCCGGCCCGCAGAGCCGTCCAGATTTCGTCAACCTCAGAGTTTGCCAATGAGCGAGCTGACGCGTGTCCAATTGCTATGGCTGCAGGGAAAGATCGAAAACCGCATACGCTTCGGTCGAACCGTGCGGGAGCTTCGCCTCGACCATTATCGCCGGGAGGTCGCGTTCACGCCGGGAAGCGTCTTTGCGTTCGTGCGCTGGTCGTCGAACGATTACGGCACGGTGCTGTCGCGGATCAACGTTCTGCAGGCCGTTGGCCCCGGAGAAGCCTGTGCGACCGTGCCCTTCGTCGCTCCGGGAGCAGCGATCCTGTTGCAGGTGTTTGGCTGGCCGAAGGTCGAGCGGGTGCTGCAGCAGATCGACGCGATCGAGGCGCTCGGCATCGATCCGGCGGATGTCGCACCGGATCATTGGTGGCACGTTCAGAACCGCATGGCCGCCGGACAACCGCCGCGTCCCTACACGGATCTGCGCCATCGGGCCTGGCTGCATCGAAGGACGTTCATGCCATGACGAAAGGGCTTGCCATTGGCGTCGCGATACTCGCCGGGGTGTGGCTCGTGACGGAGGTCGGGCGACCAAGGTTGCGTCCGCTGCTCATCTGGAATGTCTCCGGCAGCGTTCCGATCGGCCTCTATCTGGTTCGGCCGGTCCGGCAATGGGTCACCAACGAGATCGTCGTTGTCCTGCCCCACGGCGTGTTGGCCGGATGGCTTGCGGACGAAGGCTACCTGCCCAGGGACGTACCGATGCTGAAGCGCATTCTTGCTCTTCCCGGCCAGGCCGTTTGTCGTCGCGAGCATGTCATCCTGATTGATGGAGTCGAAGTCGGCATCGCGCAAGAGAGCGACAGACAGGGCCGGCCGCTCCCGGCTTGGCAGGGATGCCGCATCGTCGGCGATGCCGAGCTCTTTCTGATGAACAGGCAATCGGATAGTTCGCTGGATGGACGCTATTTCGGTCCGACGGCGACATCGGACGTCATCGGGCGTGCCATTCCCGTGTGGACGAGGCAGCCGTGATGATGCACGCGTTCTGCGCACGACCTGCGAACGTCATGCCGACGTTGATGAGCAGCCGCTGCGATCGGAAACGGTCGTCATTGAGGTCGGCACGAGAGGCTTTGAATGACAAAGCCGACCGCAGCGGAATTCCTCGTGACGTTGTCATGCGGTGCGATGCGTCGGCCTCAATGATGATTGTCCGTCGCAGTCTTCATGGCCGCCGATGCTTCGCTGTTGTTTCCGGCACGCCGGCGCGGGGCGTGAAACCAAGAGCCGAGGCGAGGGTCCAAAGCCAGCCGCAAGCTGCCGACCGTCGATCGCAAGATAAAAGCGGCTCGCCTGTTGATCAGCAAGCCATTGACATGGCTCGCGTTCAACCGTGCCGTCCGGTCGGAGCGCGTGTCGCGCTGATGCTCTTTCTCAACAACATCAATGCTGCCTTCGGCACTATAGCCTCAATCCTTGCCGCGGGATGCCGCGCATGAGCACCAGAGAGCGCGAATTCCGCATCCGTCCGGGGCGCATACGTCAGGCGCGTGAGAGGAAGGCCAGGAGCTTCATCAATCGCGTCCTGCGCGCGGCGAACGCCGCGGGGCACGTCACACTGCCCTCGGTGATCGACGGACGCCGGCCGGCTCGCACCCATTCGACCTTCGGCCGCGGACGTCTCAGCTTCAGTCGCGAGCGCCTCTTTGCCTCGGGCCGCCGCGTCACGGTGAAGGCCCGCATCGCAAGGCACAAGGGCCACGCGTTTCGGTCGGCGCCGCTGGCGATGCATCTGACCTATCTCAGGCGGGAGGGGGTCACCCGCGACGGCGAGCCGGCAAGGATGTTCGATGCGCGAGCTGATCACGCCGACGAGGCCGCCTTTGGGGCGCGGAGCAGCGACGACCGGCATCATTTCCGCTTCATCGTCTCGCCAGAGGACGCGGCCGACATGGTGGACCTCAGAGCGTTCACGCGCGATCTGATGCGGCAGATGGAAGCTGATCTGTCGACGCGTCTCGAGTGGATCGCGGTTGATCATTGGAATACGGACCATCCGCACGTTCATGTGCTCGTACGCGGTGTCGATCAGACGGGCGCAGATCTCGTAATGGCCCGCGACTATATCGGCCGGGGCCTGCGCTCCCGGGCCGAGGAGCTGGTGGCGCTCGAGCTCGGTCCGAAGCCTGAGCACGACATCCGCAACGCACTGGAAAGAGAGATCACCGCGGATCGCTGGACACGGCTCGATCGCGAGATCCGCATGGCCTGCGATGAGGTGGGGGCCATCGATCTCCGTCAGCGGGTGGCAGCGGGTCCTGATCCCGAGGTCCACCGCCTGATGCGAGGGCGCCTGCAATATCTCGAGCGCCTGGGACTGGCAGCGGCGGCCGGACCCAACGAGTGGATGGTCGAGCTTGGCGCAGAGCGACAGCTCCGCGAGCTCGGCACGCGTGGTGATATCATCAGGACCATGCATGAGGCGTTCGCTCGCCGTGGTGAGGAGCGGAGCGCTGCGGACTACGTCATCGACGGGATCAACAGTCCATCATCGATCATGGGGCGGTTGGTCGATCGTGGACTCCACGACGAGCTGACCGGCGAAGCCTATGCGGTGATCGATGGCATCGACGGCCGTGCCCACCACGTTCGCTTCCGCGGGATCGAGGCTTTTGCGCAGGCGCCTCAGCTTGGCGGCATTGTCGAGATCAGGCGCTTTGGCGCTGCGGAAGAGGCGCGGCCGACCCTGGTCCTGGCGACGCGCTCGGACCTAGCCCTGGCCGATCAGATCAAGGCCGAGGGAGCGACCTGGCTCGATCATCGGCTGGTCGAGCGTGAACCTGTCTCCCTGGCCCTCGGCGGATTTGGCGCGGAGGTGAGGAGCGCGCTGCGCAGCCGGGCAGAGTATCTCGCGGACCGGGGACTGGCGCAGAGACATGGCCAGCAGATCGTCCCGCAACGGGATCTTCTGAAGACACTACGCAGGCAGGAGCTTGAATCCGTGGGCGCGCGGCTGTCGGCGACCAACGGCGCGCCGCAGCTGAAGGTCGACCCCGGCCAACAGATTGCGGGCATCTACCGCCAGCGGCTTGTCCTGGCCTCCGGCCGCTTCGCCATGATCGACAATGGTCTCGGTTTCTACCTCGTCCCGTGGTCGCGCGACATCGATCACCGGCTCGGTCAGAAGGTCACGGGCCTTGCGAAGGCCACTGGCATCGACTGGCAGCTTGGTCGCAAGCGCGACCTCGGTCTTTAGCACTCGGGAGACACCACATGCCTGCGACCCGAATCCAATGGGCACAATTACTCGCCGTCGTGCTGATCAACCTGCTTGCGATATGGGCCGCGACCGAATGGACGGCCTGGCGGCTCGCCTTCCAACCGCGATTGGGGACGCCATGGTTCATGCTGTCCGGCTGGCCAGTCTACTTCCCACCGACCTTCTTCTGGTGGTGGTTCATCTACGATGCCTATGCGCCCTCCATCTTTGCCGAAGGTGGGGCTATCGCGGTCAGTGGCAGTCTCGCGTCTATTGCGGTTGCGGTCGGCATGTCACTGTGGCGGTCGCGGGAGGCGAAAGCCACAGCAACTTACGGGTCCGCGCGCTGGGCCGAGCTGGGCGAGGTGCGCAAGGCGGGACTGCTCGGCGAGGACGGCGTGGTCCTGGGACGGTTGGGAGCGCGCTACCTGCGCCATGATGGACCGGAGCACGTGCTCTGTTTTGCACCGACGCGGTCTGGCAAGGGCGTCGGTCTCGTGGTGCCGTCTCTTCTGACGTGGCCGGGATCGGCGATCGTTCACGACATCAAGGGCGAGAACTGGCAGCTCACGGCAGGATTCCGCGCGCGGCACGGCCGCATATTTCTGTTCGACCCGACCAACCCGAATGCCTCAGCCTACAATCCGCTGCTCGAAGTCAGGCGAGGGGCCTGCGAGGTGCGTGACGTCCAGAATGTCGCCGACGTGCTGGTGGATCCCGAGGGATCTCTCGACAAGCGCAATCATTGGGAAAAAACCAGCCATTCGCTTCTGGTCGGTGCCATCCTGCACGTTCTCTATGCCGAGCCTGACAAGACCTTGGCCGGCGTTGCCGCGTTCCTTTCCGACCCCCGGCGCACGATCGAGGCGACGTTGATGGCGATGATGGCGACGCATCATCTGGGCGCCGCCGGGCCGCACCCGGTGGTGGCATCGACAGCGCGCGAGCTTCTGAACAAATCGGAGAATGAGCGCTCGGGCGTCCTTTCAACGGCGATGTCATTCCTCGGTCTTTACCGGGATCCGGTGGTGGCTGCTGTCACGGGGAGATGTGATTGGCACATTGCTGATCTGGTTGCAGGGGAGGAGCCCGCGACGCTGTATCTCGTCGTGCCGCCATCCGACATCTCACGTACGAAGCCGCTCATTCGTCTGGTTCTGAACCAGATCGGCCGGCGTTTGACCGAGGATCTCAAGGCAAAGCAGAGCCGCCATCGAGTCCTGATGATGCTGGACGAGTTTCCGGCGTTAGGCCGGCTCGACTTCTTCGAATCCGCTCTCGCCTTCATGGCTGGGTACGGCATCAAGAGCTTCCTCATTGCGCAATCGCTCAATCAGATCGAGAAGGCCTATGGGCAGAACAATGCCATTCTGGACAACTGCCATGTCCGCGTCAGCTTCGCGACCAATGACGAGCGAACCGCCAAGCGCGTCTCGGACGCGCTCGGCACCGCAACCGAAATGCGGGCCGTGAAGAATTATGCCGGGCATCGCCTGGCGCCATGGTTGGGTCACCTCATGGTGTCGCGCCAGGAGACGCCGCGTCCGCTCCTGACGCCGGGCGAGGTGATGCAATTGCCGGCGGCTGATGAGATCGTGATGGTCGCCGGCGCACCACCGATCCGCGCCAGGAAGGTGCGATATTTCGAGGATGAGAGACTGGTCTCGCGCATCCTGCCGCCGCCGGACATCGCCAGGACCAGAGCGTCTGTGGGTGCGGATGACTGGTCATCGCTTGCGCCCCTTACGCCCGTGCTCGCCGGATCCCGGCTGACGCTGCCCCCCGAGACAAGGGACGAGCAGGCCAACGGCGGCTTGCGACGCGAGCCGGAGCTGCCGCAGCACGAAGCGATCGCGAGCGAAACGACGAGCGTAGATCCGGCGGACGAGTTTTCTGTCGTGTTCGATGACGATGATGGGATGCCGCAGCTGGTCGGCTCACGCGATGCGAGCGCGACGGGGATTGCGCGTCAGGCTGCGCTCGACCCGCGTGATGACATGGGCTTGTGAGGACAAACCAATGCGGGATCGAATGAATGTCTACTTCCCGCCGGAGCTGCTGCGGCAGATCGTAGAGCTCGCCGATCGCAGGAAGCTTTCGCGCTCGGCCATTGTCGAGGCGGCGGTTCAGTCGTTCCTGTCGCCGGATGCGGCTGATCGGCGCGAGGCGGCGCTCACACGCCGGCTCGACAGGCTGTCCCGGCAGATGCAGCGGCTCGAGCGTGATGTCGGCATCCTTGCCGAGACGCACGCATTGTTCGTTCGCTTCTGGCTGACCGTGACGCCCCCGCTGCCGTCCGAAGCGCAGGCCACAGCGCAGGTCAAGGGACGCGAGCGGTTCGAAGGCTTTGTGGAGGCGCTCGGCCGCCGGCTGCAGAAGGGGCAGAGCTTCCTGCGCGAAATCCCGGAGGATTTCGTCAGACCGCCGTCGAGCGAGCCCGGCTCCTGACGCCGAGGAAGCGTCGATCGGGACCGTTCCAGCGCGCGGGTTGAGCTTGGCATCTACGCCAGAGTTTCTTTCCACCCGCCAGGCTTCGAACGTTCGAATCTTGCGCGTGCCAGGCCAGGCAAGCTGACCTAATCGACGGACCAGATGAGGTCAGAACGATGAAGAAAAAACTCACTTTGCAGCTATCCAGCGAGATTCTCGCCCGCCTTGCCGGCGCAGCCGAGGAAAGATGCGTGAACCGCACGATCGTCGTCGAAAAGGCGCTCGAACGGTTTCTAGCCCAGTCGCTGGACGGACCGATGCCGGCGCAAGATCGCCTGCAGGGCCTGGAACAGCAGCTGCAAACGATTCAGCGCGACATCGCGGCCCTCAATGAGACGGTCGCCCTTCATGCACGCTACCATCTGGCGTTGACGTCGCTGGCGGATCAGGAGAGCACGGGCGCAGCAAGGGGCGGTGATCGTGATTTCGACCAGGCGATGCGGATTGGCGCGATCCAACAGCTGCAGCGTGACTTGTCGGAAAGGCAGCGAC
Source organism: Bradyrhizobium sp. SZCCHNPS1003 (assembly GCF_032381555.1). Taxonomy (NCBI): domain Bacteria; kingdom Pseudomonadati; phylum Pseudomonadota; class Alphaproteobacteria; order Hyphomicrobiales; family Nitrobacteraceae; genus Bradyrhizobium; species Bradyrhizobium sp. SZCCHNPS1003. The sequence goes on along the minus strand of NZ_JAUHIU010000012.1, from coordinate 244,232 downwards.
AGACGGGACCCGATGTCGCTGCGCGAGCCAGTCAAGTGAGCCAGCCATTTCCGGCTCAATTTCGCCGTGCCGAGCCTTCGATCGCCGAGGTGTCCTGGGGCGTGCCTGCCGCCGGGGAGGGCGGCGAGGATCCCTTTCGCCTCCCGCCACAAGCGAGCCGTTGAGCGCGCCCGCGAGCACGCGGATCACGGCGGTTCGTTGTCGGCCTACACCTTCGGCCGCAAGGGCACCGAAGCCGGAGAGCAAGGCCACCGCGAGATCACAGGCTGGCGGCTCGCCGCCCTGGTGTTTCTGCCCTTCGCCATGGGCTATTTCCTGTCCTATCTGTTTCGCACCATCAATGGACTCGTCTCTGCCAGTCTTGCCTCAGAGCTCGGGTTGAACGCGGCCGATCTTGGTCTGATCACGGCGGCCTACTTCCTGGTCCTTGCGGCTGCCCAGATCCCGGTCGGCATGATGCTCGACCGCTATGGCCCGCGCCGGGTTCAGAGCGCGCTTCTTGTCGTCGCGGCCTTGGGCGCGGAAGCCTTCGCAAGGTCGTCGGGGCCGCTCTCGCTGCTCCTCTCACGCGCCCTGATCGGGCTCGGGGTCGCTGCTGCTCTGACCGCGGGCCTGAAGGCCATTGTTCTGTGGTTTCCGCGCGAGCGGGTGGCGTTGGTCAATGGGTACATGGTCATGCTCGGGGCGCTTGGCGCTGTCAGCGCGACGCTGCCCGCCGAAGCGATCCTGGTGAAGACCGGATGGCGCGGCCTGTTTGACATCCTGGCCGTCGCGACCGCTGCAGCGGCGATCCTGATCTATTGCCTGGTGCCGGAGCGCGAAACGCAGGCGTCGTCCGCGTCGGAAGCAGGTGGCTTGCGGAGCATTCTTCGCGACGTCCGGTTCTGGAGGGTCGCGCCGCTATCCGGAGCCTGCATCGGATCGGCGTGGTCGCTCCAGGGCTTATGGGCATCCGCGTGGCTGGCCGACGTGGAGGGCATGACCCGCGCCCAAGTCGTGACAGCGCTGTGTCTGACCGCCCTGATGCTCAGCCTCGGTGCGTGGATGCTCGGTGCGCTGGCCAACTGGACACGACGCAGGGGATTAGGTCCAGAGCATTTGCTGGCTTTGATCGCCGTGCTCTCCATGGCGGCGCAGCTGGCCCTGGTATGGCGGCTGCCATTGCCGGCGATCGCGCCATGGCTGATCATCGCGATCGTCGGCGCCGCCACCGTGCTCAGCTTTGCGATCATCTCGGACTATTACCCGAAGGAATTGGCTGGCCGCGCCAACGGGGCCTTGAACGTGGTGCATTTCGGGTGGGGGTTTCTGGCTCAGTACGGGATCGGTGTTTTGCTGGCCCAATGGCCGCAATCCAATGGGCACTATCCTGTCATCGCCTATCAGGTTGCCTTCGGAGTGAACCTCGCGCTGCAGGCAGCAGCACTGATTTGGTTTGCCGCTCCACGAGAGCAGAGACCGCGATCATCGGAGGCGAGCAGCGGGACCGAGATTGTCGTGGCCGACCTCGCCGCGACCTCAAGCGAGCACCCGGCTCTCTCCCGCGAGCCGGCAAGCCATGCCAGATGGTGAGCCGACGCCGCGGCGCCGGTGGTGACCTTCGCCTTCGCTATAGCAGTGTTCGCCGTCGCTCTCGGCCGTGAGGGGGCGGTGCTGCGGACCCATGACCCGCGCTCTGAAAGCTGCTGCCCCGCCTTGGTGATCTGCTTGTCCCGCCCGAAAGAGCCCTCCTGTCTCTACGCTTTCCTGCGCCAGGCTACACCCGAAGCGCTGTTGGTCTTGCTGCTGCAGGAGGTCTGCATCTTTGATCATCACAAGCGATGCTGACCGCGCTTCAATGATCGGAGATGAGAGTGACCGGCTTCGTCCAGACACAGCGCATCACGCGTGGCGCCCGCATGCTGCGGACGGCATTGGGGCCTGCCATCGCGCGTCATCTCGACGATCGATCCGTCGTGGAGATCATGCTCAATCCGGATGGCCGGCTCTGGGTCGATCGGCTCGCGTCTGGCTTGGCCGATACCGGTGAGAGTCTTGCTGCCGGTGATGGCGAGCGCGTCGTCCGGCTGGTCGCGCACCACGTCGGGCTCGAGGTCCATGCGGGCTCTCCGCGCGTGTCGGCGGAGCTGCCGACGACGGGCGAACGTTTCGAAGGCCTGCTGCCGCCGCTCGTTGCAGCTCCGACATTCGCCATCCGCAAGCCCGCGATCGCCGTCTTCACGCTCGACGACTACGTGGCTTGTGGGATTGCGACCGCAGAACAGGCCGGCGCGTTGCGGCGGGCTGTTGCCAACCGTTGCAACATTCTGGTGGCCGGCGGCACCTCGACCGGCAAGACCACGCTGGTCAATGCCTTGTTGGCTGAAGTGGCGATGACCGGCGATCGCATCGTGCTGATCGAGGATACGCTCGAGCTGCAATGCTCGGCGCCCAACCTCGTGACGCTTCGAACCAAGCAGGGTGTGGCGTCGCTTTCGGATCTGGTGCGCGCCGCGCTTCGGCTGCGCCCGGATCGCATTCCGATCGGCGAGGTCCGCGGGCCCGAGGCGCTCGATCTCGTCAAGGCTTGGGGCACCGGCCATCCCGGCGGCATCGGCACCATTCATGCCGGGTCCGCACTCGGCACCCTCCGGCGGCTGGAGCAGCTGATTCAGGAGGCCGTCGTGAGCGTCCCACGTGCTCTGATTGCCGAGACGATCAACGTGATCGCCGTTCTCGCCGGGCGCGGCTCGCAGCGGCGGCTCGGCGAGCTCGTGCGTGTCGAGGGGCTCTCACCTTGCGGAGACTACATCCTTGTTCCTTTGGGAGATCAGCGATGAAGGCGCGACTGTCTTGCTGGTCCATCGCCACGATGGCGATTGCTGCAGCCGCAGTGCTCGTGGCGGTGGCGCCGGTGCATGCGGCGGGCTCGAACATGCCTTGGGAGCAACCGCTCAACAAGATCCTGCTTTCGGTCGAGGGACCGGTTGCCAAGATCATCGCCGTGATCATCATTATCACGACGGGTCTGTCACTGGGTTTTGGCGAAACCTCCGGTGGCTTTCGGCGGCTCATCCAGATCGTCTTCGGTCTCTCCATCGCCTTTGCCGCCTCGAGCTTCTTCCTGTCGTTCTTCTCCTTCGGCGGCGGCGTGGTGTTGTGATGGATAGTGAGATCAAGGGCTTCAGCGCGCCTGTGCATCGCTCGCTGACCGAGCCCATTCTGCTCGGGGGCGCGCCGCGATCGGTCGCGATTGTCAACGGCACCGTGTCGGCGGCGCTCGGCCTCGGTTTGCGGCTCTGGTTCTTCGGCCTGCTGCTCTGGTTCGTCTGCCACATGATCGCGGTCTGGGCGACACGGCGCGATCCATCCTTTGTCGAGGTCGTGCGCCGCCACCTGCGGATTCCCAATCATCTCAGCCAGTGAGGCTCCCATGTTCAATTTGGCCGAATACCGCCGCACCAATATCCGGCTTGCGGACTTCCTGCCCTGGGCGGCGCTGGTGGACGAGGGCGTCGTCCTCAACAAGGACGGCTCGCTGCAGCGGACGGCGCGTTTTCGCGGGCCTGACCTGGAGAGCTCGGTCGCATCCGAGCTCACAGCAGTCGCCTTCCGTCTCAACAACGCTCTGCGGCGCCTGGGGTCGGGCTGGGCGATCTTCGTCGAGGCGCAGCGGCATTCGGCCGGAGCCTACCCAATTTGCGTGTTTCCGGATGCCGCGTCCGCCCTGGTCGATGCCGAGAGAAAGGCACAGTTCGAGGAACAGGCGGCACACTACGAGTCGAGCTATTATTTGACGTTTCTGTACCTGCCGCCGCGAGAAGACGTCGCCCGTTCCGAACGCGTGCTCTATGAAGGCGCGCCGCAGCCGGAGGGCTCGCGCGGCCGCGACATCCTGCGCAGCTTTGTCGATCGCACCGACCGCATCTTGCAGCTCGTGGGCGGCTTCATGCCGGAATGCGGCTGGCTCGGCGACGACGCCGTGCTGAGCTACCTGCACTCGACCGTCTCGACCAAGCGCCAGCGGGTCCGCGTCCCTGAAATCCCCATGCATCTGGATGGGCTGCTCGCCGACCAGCCGCTGACCTGCGGCCTCGCGCCGATGCTGGGGGCGGTCAATCTCCGCGTGCTCACCATCATCGGCTTTCCCTCTGCAACGACGCCAGGACTGCTGGACGAATTGAACGGGCTTGCATTCGCCTACCGCTGGTCGACCCGCGCCATCATGCTCGACAAGCAGGATGCCGTGAAGCTCGTGACACGGATCCGCCGGCAGTGGTTTGCCAAGCGCAAATCTCTGGCGGCGATCCTCAAGGAGGTCGTGACCAACGAGGCGGCAAGCCTCGTTGACAGCGACGCCCACAACAAGACTGCTGACGCCGATGCGGCGCTGCAGGATCTCGGCTCCGATGAGATCAGCCAGGCCTATGTCACCGCGACCGTGACGGTGTGGGATCCTGATCCGGCGAGGGCTGACGAGAAGCTGCGCCTGGTGGAGAAGGTGATCCAGGGGCGCGATTTCACCTGCATGACGGAGACTGTGAATGCGGTTGAGGCCTGGCTCGGCAGCCTTCCGGGGCACGTCTATGCCAATGTGCGCCAGCCGCCGCTGTCGACGCTGAACCTTGCCCATCTCGTCCCGCTCTCGGCCGTCTGGGCAGGTGAGGTGCGTGACCATCATCTGAGGGCGCCTGCGCTGCTGTTCGGCCGCACCGAGGGCGCGACGCCATTCCGGTTCTCGCTCCATGTCGGCGATGTCGGCCACACGCTGGTGATCGGACCGACCGGAGCCGGCAAATCGGTGCTGCTGGCGCTGATGGCGCTGCAGTTCCGCCGCTATCCGAATGCGCAGATCCTTGCGTTTGATTTCGGCGGCTCCCTGCGGGCCGCCGCGCTTGCCATGGAAGGTGACTGGCATGATCTCGGTGGAGCGCTGTCGGCCGATAGCGAGACCTCGATCGCGCTGCAGCCGCTGGCAGGCATCGCTGATGTGATGGAGCGCGCCTGGGCGGCGGATTGGATCGCTGGCCTGCTGGTCCGCGAGAAGATCGTGGTGACGCCGGACGCCAAGGAGCATCTCTGGTCGGCGCTGACCTCGCTGGCTTCCGCGCCAGCTTCTGAGCGGACCCTGACCGGCCTGTCGGTGTTGCTGCAGTCGAACAGCTTGAAACGGGCCCTCAAGCCCTATTGCCTCGATGGCGCTCACGGACGATTGCTGGATGCCGATCATGAGCTCGTCGGCGATCGGTCGGTCCAGGTGTTTGAGACCGAGGGGTTGATCGGGACCGCTGCAGCTCCTGCTGTCCTCGCTTATCTGTTCCACAAGATCGCTCGGCAGCTCGACGGCCGCCCGACACTTCTGATCATCGATGAAGGGTGGCTGGCGCTGGACGACGCAGACTTCGCGGGCCAGCTCAGGGAGTGGCTGAAGACCCTGCGCAAGAAGAACGCCTCCGTCGTTTTCGCGACCCAGTCGCTATCCGACATCGACGGCTCGCCGATCGCACCCGCCATCATTGAGAGCTGCCCGAGCCGTATCCTGCTGCCGAACGAGCGGGCGCTCGAGCCACAGATCATGGGCATCTATCGGCGCTTCGGTCTCAATGATCGTCAGATCGAGCTCGTCAGCCGTGCGGCCCCCAAGCGCGACTATTACTGCCAGTCGCGCCGGGGCAACCGCATGTTCGAGCTTGGCCTCGGCGAGGTCGCGCTCGCCTTTGCCGCGGCGTCGTCCAAAGCCGATCAGGCCGCGATCTCGGACGTTCTGAAGTCCGCCGGCAGGCCCGGCTTTGCGGAAGCGTGGTTGCGGCACCTCAAGCTTGGCTGGGCAGCCGACCTCATCCCGCGCCTCGACAATCTGGAGACGCGGCGATGATCTCTGGCAAGCGATGGGCCACGTCGTTGGCGCTGCTGGTTCTGACCTCGGCGGGTCCGGTGCGGGCCCAGCTCGTCGTCTTCGACCCCAACAATTATGCTCAGAACGTGCTGACCGCCGCACGTGAGCTGCAGCAGATCAACAATCAGATTCTGGCCCTGCAGAACCAGGCCGAGATGTTGATCAATCAGTCGCGCAACCTCGTCAACCTGCCGTATTCGTCATTGACGCAGCTGCAGCAATCAATCGAGCGGACCCAGGATCTGCTGAAGCAGGCTCAGCGCCTAGCCTACGACGTGCAGCAAATCGAGCAGGCGTTCAAGACGATCTATGCGCCGGCAGCCGCCGGCGTCAGCGCCGCTGACCTCGCAGACAATGCGCGCTCACGCTGGCAGACGTCCGTGGCCGCGCTGCAGGATGCGCTCAAGCTTCAGGCAGGCGTGGTCGGCAATCTCGACACCATCAAGAGCCAGTCCGCCGCGCTGGTTGCCGCGAGCCAAGGAGCCGCCGGCGCCTTGGCTGTCAGGCAAGCCGGCAACCAGATCCTGGCGATGCAGGCGCAACAGCTCGCGGATCTGACGGCGGTTGTGGCCGCCCAGGGACGGGCGCAGAGCCTCACCATGGCGGAGCGCGCGGCGGCCCAGGATCAAGCACGCGAACAGCTCCGCCGCTTCCTGACGCAGGGTCAGGGCGACCAGCCCTCCAACGTACGAATGTTTCACTGATGATGACGAGCGTTCCGGACCAAATTGGCGGATCCCCCGCCGCGGCTGCCCGGCAGCTCATGATTGAGATTGCCCGATGACAGGAACGGGGATCATCGATCAATTCCTGGAGACCTTTACCCGGACAATCGACAGCGGCTTTGGTCTGGTGGGCGGTGAGGTCGGATTTCTCGCAACCACGCTCGTCACCATCGATGTGACGCTTGCTGCGCTCTTCTGGGCGTTTGGCGGCGAGGACGATGTCGTCGCCCGGCTGGTGAAGAAGACCTTGTTTGTCGGCGTGTTCGCCTACCTGATCGGCAATTGGAACAGCCTCGCCCGGGTCGTCTTCGAGAGCTTCGCAGCACTCGGCCTGAAGGCCTCGGGCTCGGCGCTGTCGGCGGCGGACTTCCTCCGCCCGGGCAGAATCGCGCAAGTGGGTCTCGATACCGGGCGGCCGCTCCTCCAGGCGATCTCGGGCCTCCTTGGATATGTGAGCTTCTTCGAGAACTTCCTGCAGATTGCGGTCCTGTTGTTTGCGTGGGTGGTCGTGCTGCTCGCCTTCTTCATTCTGGCCATCCAGCTCTTCGTCACCCTGATCGAGTTCAAGCTCACGACGCTTGCTGGATTTGTGCTCATCCCGTTTGGTCTGTTCGGCAAGACCGCCTTCGCAGCCGAACGTGTGCTCGGCAATGTCATCTCCTCCGGTGTGAAGGTTCTGCTGCTCGCCCTGATCTCAGGAACCGGCTCGACCCTGTTCGGTCAGTTGACCCAGGTGACGAGCGGCGATCCTCCGACCGTCGAGAGCGCCATGGCCCTGGTCCTGGCGTCCCTGGCGCTGCTCGGCCTTGGATTGTTCGGGCCCGGGATCGCCAATGGTCTTGTCAGTGGTGGACCGCAGCTTGGAGCAGGGAGCGCGGTCGGGACGTCGCTTGCAGCGGGTGGTCTCGTCGTGGCCGGCGCCGGCATGGCCGCTGGTGCAGCGGGGCTCGCAGGCGGCGCGATCTCTGGTGCAAGCCGTGCTGTCGCGCCGCTTGGTGCGGCGGCGTCCGGCGGAGGGCGCGTCAGCGGCGCTGCCGCCGAGGCAGCAGGAGCGAACGCGAGTCCCCTTCGCCAAAGGGCGAATGTCCAGGCTGGCGGCTCGGATCAGCCGGGTCAGGCCGATGGCTCGGGCTCTCCGATGTGGGCGCAGCGCATGAAGGCAGCGCGCGCCGTCCATCAGGGCGCATCTACAACGGCACAAGCCGTTCGCCATGCCGAGCGCGGCGGGCAGGGAAGCGCGGTCGATCTCTCCGAGGGGAAATCCTGACATGTTCAAGCGGTCATCTGTTCATTATGGCCATACGCCCGAGCCGGTGACGCCCTACCAGAAGGCAGCACAGGTCTGGGATGAGCGCATCGGCTCTGCGCGCGTGCAGGCCAAGAACTGGCGGCTGATGGCATTCGGCTGCCTCACCCTCGCCGCAGGCTTCGCGTCCGCCCTGATCTGGCAGTCGGCCCGCGGTACGGTGACGCCCTGGGTGGTCGAGGTTGGCCATCTCGGCGAGGTCCAGCGGGTGGCGCCTGCGGTGGCTGACTACATGCCGACCGATCCGCAGGTCGCCTTCCATCTTGCCCGGTTCATTGAGGACGTGAGAGGTCTGCCGGCCGATGGCATCGTGCTGCGCCAGAATTGGCTGCGCGCCTACGACTTCACGACCGATCGCGGCGCGGCTGCCCTGAATGACTATGCCCGCTCCAATGATCCTTTTAGCAAGCTCGGGAAGATCCAGGTCTCGGTCGAGGTCTCCAGTGTGATCCGCGCCTCGCCGGACAGCTTCCGGATCGCCTGGGTCGAGCGTCGCTACGAGAACGGCGCCTCGGTCGCGACCGAACGCTGGAGCGCGATCCTCACCCTCGTGCTCGCCATGCCGGACGATGCTGACCGCCTGCGCAAGAACCCGCTCGGCGTCTACGTCCAAGCCATCAACTGGTCGAAGGAGCTGTCGCAATGAGCAAGCCAATGGTCCGGAAGGCTGGAGGGCCAATGATCGCGGGGGCCGCCGTTCTGGTTCTGCTCTGCAGCTGCACAACGACCAATCTGCCGAAGATCACCTATGACAGCGAAACACCGCCATTGCCGGCGCCGCCAGCTGCGCTGGATGGAAAGGTTCCGCCGCTTCATCTTCCGCCGCCCTGGAAAGTGTCCCTTGGTGGCAAGGCGGGAGCTCAGGAGGAAGCGGAGCCGCTCGACCGCGTCGAGATGGCCAATAGCGCGGCGCGGGTCGAACCGCGCAAGAAGGGCTACTTCAACGCGACGCAGATCTATGCCTACAGTCCCGGCGCGCTCTATCAGGTCTATGCGGCGCCCGGGCAGATCACCGACATCATGCTCGAGGAAGGTGAACAGCTCACAGGGTCGGGGCCCGTGTCCGCCGGCGACACCGTGCGCTGGGTCGTAGGCGATACCGAGAGCGGTGCGGGCGAACGCCGCCGCGTCCACATCCTGGTCAAGCCGACGCGTGCCGCGATCGAAACCAATCTCATCGTCAACACCGACCGGCGGACCTATCTGCTCGAGCTGCGCGCCCGCGAAAAGCCGTATATGCCCGCCGTGGCTTGGTACTATCCCCAGAATGCCGAGACGAGAGCGCGCCAGCTCGTCTTGAGGCCGGAGCTGCCCAATCCGGCGCTGCGGCGCTTCCGCTATCGCATCGAGGGGGATGATCCGCCATGGAGGCCGGTCAACGCCTATGACGACGGTCGCAAGGTCTATATCGAGTTTGCCCCTGGCATCGTGCAGGGTGAATTGCCGCCCTTGTTCGTCATCGGGAGCGATGGTGCGCCCGAGATCGTCAACTACCGTGCCTTCCGCAACATCATGATCGTCGATCGGCTGTTTGCCGCAGCCGAGTTGCGCCTCGGCGGCGAGGAGCAGCGCAAGGTCAGGATCGTCAGAACCGACGGAGCCTCAGGGTGAAAAACGAGGAGGATGAGGCTTCTGCGTCTCAGGCTCCGTCTGCAGCCGAGAAGGCTGAGCGGCGCACGAAAAGAATGCGCCTGAACGGAGATCTTCCCCCCGTCACACGGCTGTCGCGCAATGTCCTGGCCGGCGGCAGTGCAGTTGCGCTCCTGTTGATGGGAGGCGCCGTCGTCTGGACATTGCAGACCAACAGGCCGAGCAAATCGGGTCCCGCCGAGCTCTACAGCACCGATCATCACGACATCGCGGACGGGGTTTCGGCCCTGCCGCGTGACTACGCCAGTCTTCCCCGGAACGTCCCGGTGATCGGACCGCCGCTGCCCGGGGATCTCGGCAAGGCGATTGTCGCTGCGCAGGGCCAGGCACTTGCGGTCACCCCCGATCAGGAGCAGCTCCGCCATGAGCAGGAGCGGGATGCCGCTCGCTTGAGCCGCCTGTTTGCGACGGTCAATGTTCGTGGCACCGAGGCCGCGGCGAGCGGGCCTCAGACCAGCGACCGGGCGGGCGCGATGTCCAGTCCCGACGACGCGTTCGCCCAGAATGGCCAGGACCGCAAGCTCGCCTTCGTCAATGCCGCGGTCGATCGCCGGACCACGAGTGCCGACCGTGTCAGCCCGCCGGCCTCACCCTATGTGGTCCAGGCCGGGACCGTCATTGCGGGCGCTCTGATCACGGGCATTCGCTCCGATCTGCCGGGGCAGATCACCGCACAGGTCACCGAGAACGTGTTCGATTCGCCGTCAGGCCGCGTCCTGCTTGTCCCGCAGGGCGCGCGGCTGATCGGGATATACGATAGCCAGGTGACGGCCGGGCAATCGCGCGTGCTCCTGGTCTGGACCAGGCTGATCATGCCCAATGGCCGGTCGATCGTTCTGGAACGGCAGCAGGGCGCCGACGCTGCCGGCTATTCGGGTCTCTCGGACGAGGTCGATAACCACTTCAGGCAGCTGGTTGGCGCAGCGCTGCTCTCGACGCTGCTCTCGATGGGCAGCGAGGTCAATGCGGGCACCAATCAAAATACGAACAATGCCGCGATCATCCAGGCGCTCCGCCAGGGCTTCGGCAACTCCATGAGCCGCACAGGTCAGCAGCTGGTTGGTCAGCAGATGAACGTCCAGCCGACTCTGACAGTGAGGCCGGGCTTTCCGGTCCGCGTGATCGTCAATCGTGATCTCGTGCTCGAGCCGTATCAGGGGTAGCAGTCATGGCGAAGCTGAAGATCTCGGAACTTCCCGATGAGAAGCCGGTCAAAATCACGGTCGAACTGTCAGCGAGCGTGTTTCGCGATCTGCAGGCCTATGCCGAAGCTGTTGGCCGCCATTCGGACCAGCCGGCCAATGATCTTGGTCGCCTGGCCTCGGCAATGGTGGCACGTTTCATGGCGACTGATCGGGCGTTTGCCAAGTCGAAGCGGGCACCAGCCATCAAGGCCAAATAGACCCGGAGCCGCGCATCGCGTTGGCTTGCTCCGCTCAACCTCGGCGTTGGCCTATCATCCATTGAGGAACAGCAATGTCCAACCCGGAGCGGCCCTGGCTTGCGTGCCCTGGGCGGCAAATGGCCGAAGATTCCGGATCGCGCTTATCCAACCCTCACGAGCCCTTCCAAGTCCGGGCTGCAGGCCAATCCTTCAGCGGGCTGCGACAGAGCATCCTCTGTCAAGCGCGGGGACAGTGCGGATGGGACAGGCGCTACAGGAGAGGGGCTCTCATGCAGGACCTTTGGGATGCCCGTATGCTGGCGAACCAATTCCAGGATGGCTGATGATACCCCGATATAGGCTGCCCCAATGTCATGCCCTTGCAACGGCAGCTTCGCTCCCAGTGGCCTCACCGGGCAGCCATGGGCAGCGATGACATTCTTGAAGATCCAGCTGGGCATGACCCCAAGATAAGACGAGATGCCGTTGGCGAGGCCGAATTCCTGACAGGCCTGTATGAGCTGCCCGATCACTCGGCGCCGTCCGCCGGCGCTGAGCGCGCGATCGCAGCCGAAGCGCGATGCTTCCCAGACAGCGTCCGAATGCGGCAGCGAGCCTTCGACCAGGTTCGGCCACAAGGACTTGACCATGTAGGGGCGTGTGGTCGGAATCAGCCGTGCAGTTCCAAGCGCCTGATCTTGCTCGTCCACCACCAGGATGTAGGTGGCTGCCGGTGTGTCGAACTCATCATATTCCATGCCCTGATAATGAGGCACGGACCACCCCTGGCGCTCGACGAACATCCGGTACCGCAGCCGATGATGCGAAATCCAGGCTTCACCATATCGATGGATGGTTTCCCACCTGATTAAAAGGGTATGCATGAGCATCTTCCAATGTGCCACGTGACGGGAAGATGCAGACTAATCGGCACAGCGTCAGGGAGGCAGCTACCCAGTCGAGTAGTTCGCGCGTCTGTGGAGCGGCTGCTGTCCTACCGGCTGCTCGGAGGAAGACAACTGTCAGACATCGCCCCAATATCACCTACAATCTGGCGCAATTCTGAGTTGTATCAGGGTGTAGTTATTGGCTTTTGCAAGGCTCGTCCGGGCCCGTTTGAACGGATTCAGTGTGGGATGGCCGCGAGGCCTGACTTGCGCGCGCTGCGTGCCGGGAAGAATGTCCCTGGTGCGCATGGTCCGATCGAAACTTGTACCAGCACTCTCATGCTTGCTGACACAAGTGCCGAAGATCGCTCATCAAACAGGCACTTTGCTGCGCGATCTGGTTGCCGGAGTCGGCAAGATCGTCAGGGCCGCCGCTTCCGGAGAAGGGCAATGTTGATGACATCGCGACTTCTGAAAAGATCAATCGAATATGATCGTCAATTGCACGACGAAGCGTATCATGGTACGGTCTACCTCAGGTTGGGTTGGAGTTTGAACAAGCAAGCGCCTGCTTCTCGCCTTGATAGAGGCAGACGAGGGGACAAGGACGGACCGTCGACGATCGGGACATTCAGACGGATTCGTTTTCACGATCACATCTGGGCGGAAGTTTGCTGGGCGGAAGTTTGCGCAGCTTTGTCTGCCGTGAGGTAGCAATGGACCTCTTCAGCTTCATCGATTGTGCAAACCGCACGCAGTCGCTGTCCGACCTCTTCGATCTTCTCGTCGGTTCTGCAGCCGATGAGGGTTTCGGCCAAGTGGCTTATGGCGCCCTGAACTACGAAGAGTCGGTACGGCTGCCAGAGCATCCTATGCCGGCCGTCGCTCTCAACTTTCCGCTCGATTGGCGGAAGCACTATTTCGAGCGAAAGTATCACGAGATTGATCCGGTCGTCAGGCGAACGGCAATTCACAGCAGGCCGTTTCTGTGGGATCACCTGCTCGAGCAGAAGCAGTTGCAGGACGGCGAGCGGTTGGTCCTTCATGAGAGCCGCGAAGCCGGTCTCAAGCACGGGATGAGCGTGCCGCTGTTTGGACCGTCGGGGCGCATCTCCGTTCTATCCTTTGCATCCAGCTTCGACGATGCCAACCCGATCCGGCAAATGAAGCATCTTCACGCCTTGGCGTGTCAGTTCCATGTCGCCTTTGGCGAGCTTGCCCCGCCAGCGATGGGCAGGAAGGCGATCAAGCTTTCGCCGCGCGAACGTGAATGCCTGACATGGACGGCGGAGGGTAAGTCCTCCTGGGACATTGGAATCATTCTCAAGATCAGTGAAAACACGATCAACTTCCACATCAAGAAGGCGGCGAGAAAGCTTGGCACGAACAGCCGGACGGTCGCCGTCGTCAGGGCGATACGGCTTGGTCTGATCGAGGTCTCCGGACTATCCGGCTCATCTCCGCCGATGTGGATGGATACAGCACCGACTGAAGCCGACGCCGATCAACCGTCGCCATTCTGACATTTGCGGGCAGGCTCCGCTATTCTGCGCGGCTCAGGCAAGGGGGCGATGGTCGCATGCAATGGCGATCGCCGCGGCCGAGCTCCGCCGTTAGCCCATAACGCCCAAGAATAGGCCTCCTTGATTTCGGACTTTGACAGAGACGCGGGACTCTTCCAGCCTGATGCGTGGGCAACGGGCGAGGCACCGGATGAAGTACGTCTCTATGAAGTACGTCTATATGTTGGCTTTCTGCATCGCCGTCGCGGTGAACGCGACCGGTGATGTGTCTGCAGCGGAAGCCCCGGGGACCACGCTGCAAATCGGGGCCGGTGGATCAGACATTACCACGCTTGACCCGCATCGTGCGACGACCAGCACCGACAAGCCGCTGATCGGCCTGATGTTCAACGGCCTGGTTCGATTCAAGCCAGGGAGCGCTGATCCCAAGGATCTTGAACCCGATCTCGCCGAGCGCTGGGAAACGTCCCCAGACGGACGAATCTGGACCTTCTTCATCCGAAAGGGTGTCAAGTTTCACGGCGACTGGGGCAGCCTCACCGCAGATGATGTCGTCTACTCGCTGACACGTGCCGCAGACCCCAGCCGATCGAGCTTCGCTGCAGACTTCTCCGCGGTGGAGAGCATCGCCAAGGTAGACGGGTCCACCGTTCGCATGACCCTGAAGTATCCAGATCCGAATTTCCTCGGCCGCTTGTCCAACTATCACGGCGGAAACATTGTCTGCAAAAGAGCAGTGGAGGAGCTCGGAGACAAGTTTTCCTCCAACCCCGTCGGTACGGGTCCGTTTGCGTTTTCAGAGCATGAAACGCAGCGGCATGTGAAGCTGGTCGCAAACGAGGGCTATTTCCGCGGCCGGCCGCAGATCAGCAATATCATGTACCGTACGATCCCCTCCGACAGCGCCCGCGAGCTCGCCTTTGCGTCCGGAGAGCTCGACGTCATCCAAGGTCGGCGCGAGCAACGCTGGGTCGATATGACCCGCCAGCGCGGCAACATGGTCGTTGATGTCTTCCGTCCAGGAGAGTTTCGAACGCTTCACATCAACAGCAGTATTCCGCCGCTCGATGACCTGAAGGTCCGACAGGCAATCGCCGCTGCGGTCAATCTCGACGATCTCGTGCAGTTTGTCGGTAAGAGCGTCAGTCTGAAAGGCTGCTCGGTCGTGCCCCCGGGCTATATCGGAGAGGACTGTTCATCTGGGGCTTATGCTTACGATCCGGTGAAGGCCAAGGCGCTTCTGGCCGAAGCGGGCTACCCAAATGGCGTGACGCTCAAGGTCGTGGTGTCCAATATCTCGGCTATCCTGCCGACAATGGAAATCATTCAGCGCCAGCTCGCAAAGGCCAGTATCAAGCTGGATATGAGCGTTGTCGATCACGCCACCTATCAGAGCCAAATTCGCGGCAATGCCAGCGCTCTGGTGTTCTATGGCGCCGCCAGATTTCCGGTCGCCGACACGTACCTGACCGAGTTTTATCACTCGAGCTCGAGCATCGGAAAGCCGACGGCGGTGGCCAATTTCTCCCATTGCGACGTTGCGGATGCCGACATACAGGCGGCACGGGTGGAAGGCAGTGTGGAGCGGCAGCAGGAACTGTGGAAAGAGGCCCAGCGCAAGATCCATGATGCCGTCTGTTCTGTTCCGCTGTTTGAGCTTCAGCAGGTCTGGGGCCATAGCAAGCGCGTCAATTATGGCTATGAGCTCAAAGGAGCAATGAATCTCGCTCCGCCGATTACCGAAGCGACAACACTTATGCCACGCTGAGCGACTCCTGGGAGAGCCGTGCAGCCGTCGTGCGCGCCTGCTGGAGGAAGGCGTCGACCAGACTTGCATTGCGGCTGTCGCGCATTCGACAGAGCTGGAAGTCGTAGGACAAAGCGGGCTCAAAGCGTCTGATGGCCAGACGGTCCTGAAGCCCGCTGAACATCAAAGGGTGCACCAGCGCGACGCCGAGGCCGGCTGCCACGAATTCGCACAGGGTCGGCGAGACATTGGCAACGAGCACGGTGTTGGGTCTGACGTTGTAGGCGTCGAACATCGCCGCAATGCACTGACCGGCCTGGCTCTCAGGATCGAAAGACACGAAGGGAATGTTGTCGAGATCGTCCGGCTCCACAACGTTCTTCATGGCGAGGGGATGATCGGTCGGCATGATGCAGACGAGCGGGTGCTGGGTCAGCGGTTCGGCGATCACATAGGGATTGTCGATCCGCGAGCTGACAAGGCCGACATCGAGCTTGCGTGTGACCAGCCAGTCCACGATCCATTCCGAGCTGCGTGACTTGACCGAGCAGAACACGTTGGGATGCTGCTGCAGGAAGCCCATCGTCGCCTGCTGGATGAACGAACGCGACAAAGCCGGCATGACTCCGACAAGAAGCTGCCCCTGCTCCTCGCGGCGGATGGCCTCGACGGCATTCTCCACCTGGCGGACACCTGAAAAAATACGATCAATCTCCTTGTAAAGCCGCATGCCGCGCTCTGTCGGAGCAAGGCGGCCCTTGACGCGATCGAACAGGCTGAGCCCGGTATCCTCTTCGAGATGAGCGATCAGTTTGCTCATCGCGGGCTGGGAGATGTTGAGGATCAAAGCGGCTCGGCTGATCGAGCCGCTCTCGATCACCGCTTTGAACGCCTCAACCTGTCTGAGATTGATCTGACGAGCCATCCCATAACCCTGAAGAATACAGCCAGAGATTTTCGACTTTGACCAAATATCTCTTTTTGTCGTCATATTGGGCAAGAGGAAATCTGATGCATCCTGAGATAATAGTTATCGGTGCGGGCACGGTTGGTGCTGCGATCGCTTATGGGCTTGCGCGAAGACAACGCCGAGTGCTCGTGCTCGACGGTGACGATCGCGACCATCGTGCGGCGCGGGCCAATTTCGGCCTTGTTTGGCTACAGGGCAAAGGCCAGAACATGCCCGCCTATCAGCAGCTGTCACGCCGTAGCGTCGACATGTGGTCCGACTTTGCGTCGGAACTCACTGATCTGGCCGCGTTGGATCTTCAGTATGAGCAGAATGGCGGTTTGGCGTTCTGCCTCGGAGATGACGCGTTCGAGAAGCGCCGCCTGGACCTTCAGCGGCTGCAGAATCAGCTCGGCGGAGCGGAGGCGGATTGGCGGATGCTCGATCGCGCTGAACTGGCCAAACTGCTTCCGAAGGTTCGATTGGGGCCTGACGTGGCCGGCGCCAGCTTCGGCCAGCGGGACGGGCATGCCAATCCGCTCCAGCTCCTTGCGGCTCTTCATGCCGGAATCCTGCGTCTGGGTGGAGATCTGCGCCGAAACGCTGCGGTGCGGCAGATCGTGCCCAGCGAGGCGGGCTTTACGGTGACGTTCGGAAACGAAACGGTCAGTGCGCCGCGCGTGCTGATCGCTGCCGGTCTCGGGTCTCAGGCGCTGGCGCGGCAAGTGGGTCTTGAAATCCCGCTGCGGCCTCAACGCGGGCAGATCCTGGTGACCGAGCGCCTTGAGCCATTTCTGCCTCTGCCGACGAGTGGCTTGCGTCAAACCCGGGAAGGCACCGTGATGATCGGTGCTACCCATGAGGAGACCGGTTTCGATAGCTCCGCGACCGCGATCGCGGCGGCAGATCTCAGTCGGCGGACGCTTCGCATCGTGCCGGGGCTTGCTGAGGCAAAATTGGTTCGGCAGTGGGCTGGGTTGCGCATCATGACGCCTGATGGGTGTCCCGTCTACGCCCAGTCCCAGAAGCACCGGGGAGCCTTCGTGGCGTTGTGCCATTCAGGCGTCACGCTTGCAGCTCTGCATTCCACCGTCTTGGCCGATGCCATCTCGGCCGGCCAGTTGCCGGATTCGCTCGATATCTTTCATCAGAGTCGCTTTGATGTTTCGAAAGCTGCATGAGCCCGCTGAGACCGTGACTGTCTACGTCGAAGGCAAGCCTGTCACGGCGGAGCCGGGCGAAAGCCTGGCAGCCGTGCTGCTCCGGCAGGCTGTCGTCTGGTCGCGCCCCACGCCGGTCAAAGGGAGCGGGCGAGCTCCCTATTGTATGATCGGCGTCTGCTTCGACTGTCTCGCTCAGGTGGATGGAATCGCCTCGGTTCAGACCTGCATGACCCCGGTTCAGGAGGGCATGAAGGTTGAGCGCCAGCAGCGTAAGCGGTGCTTGCCGTCATGAGCACCACCGATCTTCTCATCGTAGGGGCTGGCCCTGCTGGCATGACAGCGGCCATCACAGCCCGCCGCTATGGAATTGACGTCCTGGTTGTGGACGATCAAAGTTCGCCTGGCGGGCAGATCTGGCGCTCGGTCGAAACCCAAGCGGCGACCCCGAGGGGAGCCGTCCTTGGAAGGACTTATCAGGACGGAAAGGCTGCGACCGATGCATTCCGCGCCAGCGGCGCGCGGTACGAGCCTCGTACACAGCTTTGGCAGGTCGAACCTGGTTTTCGTGCCTTCGTGACCCATGATGGCAAGGCCCGGACGATCGAGGCGCGCGCCATCATCCTCGCAACCGGCGCCCAGGAGCGGCCTGCTCCCTTCCCAGGCTGGACACTGCCGGGAGTCCTCACGGTGGGTGCCGCTCAGGTCCTGTTGAAGACCGCCGGGCAGATCCCCTCCAAGCCAGTCTGGGTCGCTGGTTGTGGCCCGTTGCCGCTGCTCTACCTCGTTCAGTTGCTCAACGCCGGAGGTCAGATCGCCGGCTATCTGGACACGACACCGGCCGGGAGTCATTGGGCGGCGCTCCAACATCTGCCGAAGGCCCTGCGTGCCAGTGGGGCGCTCCTCAAAGGGCTCGCGTGGACGGCCGTCCTTCGACACCGGCGTGTGCCCGTCGTCCGTCATGTCATCGACCTCGTGGCGCACGGATCGGACCGGATCGAATCCATCAGCTATCGAACGGCCGATGCACAAGAGAAGACCGTTTCCGCGGACAATCTGTTTGTGCATGAAGGTGTCGTGCCGAACGTCCATGCACCGCTGGGGCTGGGCTGCGCGGTTGAATGGCGTGACGAGCAGGATTGCTACGTCCCGGTTCTCGATCAATGGGGTGAAACGACCAAAGCCGGTATCTTCATTGCCGGGGATGGCGCGGGCATTGCTGGCGCGAAGGCCGCGCAATTTCGTGGGGCGCTCGCAGCACACAGGCTGGCAGTCAAGCTCGGCTATGCGGACGAGCAGATCGTGCTCAAGGAAGCGTTGCGCGTTCAAAAGAGTTTGGCTCGCGAACTTGCCTTGCGGCCCTTTCTTGACACCATGTTCAGACCCCGCGGCAGGATTTTTAGTCCGTCCGATGAGACTGTCATATGCCGCTGCGAGGAGGTCACGGCAGGAGAGATCCGGGCGATGGCGCAGATCGGCGGCTCCGGCCCGAACCAGATCAAGGCCTTCACGCGTGCAGGGATGGGCCCCTGCCAGGGGCGGCAATGCGGTTATACCGTCACCCGCATCCTCGCGGAAATCCAGGATTGTCCTATAGGGGAGATCGGCTTCTATCGAGTCAGGCCCCCGCTCAAGCCCGTGACGCTTGGAGAGCTGGCCACACTCGATCAAAAGGAGGAGGTGTTGTGAGGCACTTTCCTTGTCTGGAGAGAAGAGTTCAGTCCGAACATTCTGGTTTCTGTTCGCGAATGTGCTGGGTGATCCAATGATCAGCTTTGCCTTCAAGCGGCTGTTGCTGGCCATCCCCACCTTGCTGGTGATGCTGACAGCAATCTTCGTGCTGGTGCGTCTCGTTCCGGGTGATGCGGCATCCGTCATCCTTGGCGACCAGGCAACCGAAGCCTCGCTTCGCGCGATGCGAGCCCGGCTCGGGCTCGATCAGCCGATCCAGGTCCAATATCTTCACTTTCTCGGTGAGGTGCTCACCGGAAATCTCGGGCAATCGCTGAGCAGCGGCCGGACTGTCGTGCAGGAGGTCCTGCTGGTGTTGCCCTCGACGATCCAACTCACCTTGGCGGCCATCGTGATCGGAATCGTCCTGGGTCTGCCGCTCGGAATCCTCGCCGCGCTCGGCCGCAACAGCTGGATCGACTACGTCTCGCGGCTGGTCTCGTTGGTCGGGCTATCGTTCCCAGCGTTTGTGTCAGGCATTCTGTTGCTCATCGTATTCGCAATCCAGCTGGGATGGTTCCCCGTTCTCGCGTCCGATAGCACTGATCCGATCGAGCGATTACGAAGCCTTGCCTTGCCTGCGCTGAATCTCGGCTTGATCCTGATGGCCTATGTGGTGCGTGTCACGCGGTCATCCATGCTGGGAGTCCTTGGTGAGGATTACATCCGCACAGCGCGCGCGAAGGGAGTGACTCCCACCCGCCTCGTCATGCGACACGCTCTGCGCAATGGCCTCATTCCGGTGGTTACCGTTGTTGGCCTCTACTTCGGTACGTTGATCGGAAATTCGGTGCTCACGGAGATCATCTTCAACCGGCCCGGCCTCGGCAAGCTCATCTTCGGGGCACTCAACGCTCGCGACTATACGCTGCTCGAGGGGCTGATGATCATCTTTGCCATCTGCGTCATCGTCGTGAATACGCTGACGGACATTACCTATGGGCTTATCGATCCGCGGGTGAAATACAAATGACGGTCGGGGTTGCATCGGCTGCAGTGTCGCAGCCTAGTCGATTGTGGCTGGCCTTCTCCAGAAATCCTCTCTTCTGGCTGGGTGCGCTGCTCCTCGCGCTCATCATCGTCGTGGCGGTGCTCGCGCCGCTGATCGCGCCTCATGACCCGCTGGAGCAGAATATCGTGGCCAGGCTCGAGCCGCCGTCAGCGGAGTTTCTGTTCGGAACGGACAATTACGGCCGAGATGTCCTGTCCCGTCTGATCTATGGAGCCCGCATCTCCCTGATGGTCGGTTTCGTCGCTATCCTGATTGCGATGACGATCGGCTGCACGATAGGAATCGTTGCGGGTTATGTCGGAGGAGCGCTGGATCAGCTCGTGATGGGGGTGCTCGATGTGATGCTCTCGTTTCCAGCTCTCCTGCTCGGCCTCATGATTGCGGCGATGCTCGGCGCCAGCCTTCAGAACCTGATCATTGCAATCGCAATCACGGAGATCGCGCCGTTTGCGCGAGTTGCCCGGGCGCCAACGATTGCATTGAAGCAGCAGGACTTCGTGATCGCGGGCCGAGCGCTTGGGTTCGGACCCGTCCGGATCATGGGGGTTCATATTCTCCCCAATCTCATCTCGGATGTGGTGGTGATGAGTTCACTATGGATGGCTTCCGCGATTCGCACGGAAGCATCGCTGAGCTTCATCGGGCTAGGCGTTCCGCCACCGACACCGACCTGGGGCAGCATGATCCGCGAAGGGTTCGACAACATCCTCGACGCCTGGTGGCTCGCGGTCTTCCCAAGCCTTGCGATCTTGTTGACCGTGCTCGCCCTCAATCTCCTGGGAGACGCTCTGCGCGACGCCATCGACCCAAAGCTGCGGGGGGAATAGCAGGCATGACATCGTTTCCTAGGCCAGCTCTCGACCTGCGCAATCTGCGGACCGAATTCCGAATCGGCGGCCATTGGTACCCGGCAGTACGAAACGTCTCGGTATCACTGATGCCAAACGAGACGCTCGCGGTCGTGGGCGAGTCGGGCAGTGGCAAGAGCGTCACGGCCCTGTCCATCCTACGGCTGCTTCCGCATGCCGGTGCTCGCATCCAAGGCGGAGAGGTGTTGTTCGAGGGTCAAGATCTGGTGACCTTGTCCGAGCGGGACATGAGCACGATCCGGGGCAATTCGATTGCGATGATCTTCCAGGAGCCGATGACGAGTCTCAATCCGACCATGACCGTGGGAGACCAGATCGCGGAGGCGATCCTCATTCATCGCGGAGGGTCGCGCATGGAGGCCAAGGCTGAGGCGCTTCGGCTCTTGGCGGAGGTCAAGATTCCATCGCCGAAGAGCCGACTAGATGAGTATCCGCATCAATTTTCGGGAGGGATGCGCCAACGCGTCATGATTGCCATGGCACTTGCCTGCCATCCGAGGGTTCTTCTGGCCGACGAGCCGACGACGGCACTCGATGTGACGATCCAGGCGCAGGTGCTGACTCAACTCGAAGAGCTCAAACAGGCCTACGGAATGTCGATGCTGTTCATCACGCACAATCTTGGCGTGGTTGCGCAGATCGCCGACCGCGTTGCCGTGATGTATGCGGGCGAGATTGTCGAGCTTGCGACTGTCGACGCGCTGTTCGCAAAGCCCATGCACCCTTATACGGCGGCGTTGCTGCGCGCCATGCCGCGAGCCGACCGGGCCAGCGAGAGTCTGGAGCCGATCCCCGGCAGCGTTCCCGCCCTGTCTGCTGTTCCAGCAGGCTGCGCCTATGCGCCCCGCTGCCCGTTCAAGGACCGCAGCTGTACCGAACTGCACCCAGAGCTCGTATCATCAGGTGATCCCGGACATTTGGTGCGCTGTCCCGTCAGACCGGTCGGAGGAGTGCATTGATGACGACATCCCTGGGAAGCGGCGACTTTGTTGTACGTCATCTTTCGAAGACCTTCGTGAGACACGGAGGTTCAGGCGCCAGATGCGTCCGGGCGGTCGATGATGTGTCTTTCCGCATTCCAAAGGGGGCTTCCCTTGGCCTCGTGGGCGAGTCCGGTTGTGGCAAGTCAACGGTCGCGCGTACCATCCTTCGGCTCATTGAGCCCGATAGCGGATCAATCTTATTCGACGGCATCGATGTCCGCGCCGCCAAGGGGGCCACCTTGCGCGCGTTGCGGCGCCGGATGCAGATCGTGTTTCAGGATCCGTATTCTTCGCTCAACCCGCGCCGAACAATCCGGCAGACTCTGGAAGAACCCCTTCGTGTTCATCTGCGACTCTCGTCCAAGGACATCCGCGAGAAGGCGGAAGCCGCCATGCTCGAGGTCGGGTTGCCGCGAGACGCACTGGAACGCTACCCGCACGAGTTCTCCGGCGGACAGCGGCAACGGATTGGCATTGCACGGGCGCTGGTCTTGGATCCCGAACTGGTCGTCGCAGACGAGGCCGTTTCTGCTCTCGATGTGTCGGTCCAGGCGCAAATTCTTCGACTGCTGGAGGGGCTGCGCGAACGCCGCGGCCTGTCGTTCTTGTTCGTTTCGCATGATCTCGGGGTGGTCCGCCATTTCTGCGACCGAGTCTCCGTCATGTATCTTGGGCGCATCATCGAAGAGGGGCCGACGGCAGATGTTCTTGACCGTCCGTTGCATCCTTACACCAGGCTTCTGCGCGACAGTTATCCAGTGCCGGATCCGAGGGCCCGCCGGCCTCTGATCCAGATCGTGGGAGAGGTTCCTTCTGCAGCCAATCCGCCTCCGGGCTGTGGCTTTCATCCGCGTTGCGCGCGAGCGGAAGGTCTATGTTCCGTCGAAAGGCCGCAGTTGGAGACATCGGGGGACGGCCGATTCCGGGCATGCTACTTCCCGGAAACAAGCGAGATCGCGTGGGGGGGCCTGCGCATCGGAGCGCGATGACTTGAAGCCCCGCCAAAGAAGTTCATTGGCGAGTGTGCCGTGATCGTAATCCAGTCGCCCAATTCCTTGGATTGAAGTCGACCGAGCGGAAGCTTCGCTGGAGGCTAGCGCGAGAGCCGCTCCCTGATCAGCGGCGAGCGGGGCTTATCCGATCCGATCGGTGCAGCATTCGCGCGTTGCTGACCGGCTCAGGTCGGGGAAGGTAGGTGGCAGGTCCGTCCGGGGCGAAGTCGAGCGAATAGCCCAATCCTCGCACCGTACGGATATAGTTCGGCTCGCCACGTTCACAAAGAGCCTTGCGAATCCGGCTGATATGAACATCGATTGAGCGAACGGCGTTCTCCTGAGTATGTGCTCGAATGCTGGATAGGATCTGCTCCCGAGAAAAGACCTTTCGGGGGCATTCGAGGAGCTGTTGCAAGATCCGATATTCGACGGGGCAGAGGCGAATGCAGCGCGCTCCTCGGGAGACGCGATGCGCGTCGGACTCCATGACAATGTCGGCAAATCGAAGCACTTTGGGACTGGAACAAGTCGATTCGCGCAGAAGGCCACGCAGCCGGTCGATGAAGATGTCCGGAAGAAACGGCTTCAATATATAGCTTGTCCGATCCGCATGGACGCACGCCTCCTCGAGGTGAGGCGATACGCTTGCCATGATCAGCGTCGGGACATTCTGCGTTGCAGGGTCCCGGTGCAACTGTTCGAGCGCGAAGGCTACGCGATCCCCGCACGATACATCGTCCAGGGCGATCAAGCCGGGGCGCGCGGCGGTGGCGGAGGCGATCGCATCTGTCAGGGTGTCAGTCAGCATGCAGTCGAAGCCGTTGCTCTCGAGAATGTATTTGAGCAGGCTCGTGAATCCCTTGTCGCCGACCAGCAGGACGCGTGGTCTCGAAGGCACGGAGATGGAGCGGCCTTCGTCGCGGGCTCTAGAACCAGGCGCGGATATCTGGTCGCATCCCGCCGCGGATTGGTCGACCCCCGAATCCGGTGTCCAGCCGGTCGCGAATGCAAGGCCCTTGTCCTGATTTTTAGCTGAGTTTGCGACACTGCAGAACTCCTCGGCAGGCTCGTCACTGCCAGCTAGGACTGCCTTGTGCACCATTCCAATCTCCATCATGTGTCTGCATCATCGGATGCAGTAGAGCAGCTTCCGGCGCGCGCGGAAGCTACCAAGCCGGATAGGGGGCTGGACGTGTACGGCTGCCGTCGGCAACCTTGGGACGGGTACGGATCCGTGAATGGTGATGCAATTCCGCATATGGCGGTCGTCGCTGCGGAACAAGAAGACTGCGCTCCGGACCGCGGACCTCTACCAGGGTTGGTAGTGGCAGTGTGTGGTCGGCCGCCCTATCTTTGCGGTGCAGGCTCTCCGTGCCGCAGCCGGTCGCAAGTCATCAAGCTTTGGCGCGTCCAGTCGAAGGATCCATGATATGATTTTCGGAGAGGCGCAGATGGTCAGCCGCATCGGATTTGTGCAGGGTGATCTGATGGAGCCGGCTGACAAGAGAGGACGAGGCTTTCTCACGGATTGCTGGCGCGAGGAATTCTCGGTTGCCCAAAAAGTCGGCTTCGAATTGATCGAGTGGAGAATCGGTGACGAGCCGATCCTGATGAATCCTGTGATGTCGACCACCGGACGAGATCAGATGCGGCGGCTTAGTCGCGAGTGCGACATCTGCATTCCATCGCTGTCCGCCGACTTCATGATGCAATCCCCCTTCTACAAGGTCACCGGCCGTGAGCATTGGGCGAGGCTCGATCTGCTCGGTGCCGTGATCGAGGCGTGTGCTGAGATCGGCATCAAGCTCCTCGTGGTGCCACTCGCGAACGGCGGGCAACAGCTTTCCCCCCGCGAGGCGGCGGCACTTCGATCCGGACTGGATCGGCTTGCGCCGCTCCTCGAGGCTTGCGGCGTCGTCCTCTCCCTTGAGTCTGATCTCGATCCGCCGCTCTTGGCATCGCTGATCGAACCATACCCGGCAGACCGGTTCGGCATCACATACGCGGTTGGATGTCGAGCTTCGACGAGCGCTGATGCGCATGAGGCCCTTGCCGCCTGCGGCAACCGGATCGTGAACGTCCACCTGAAGGACTGGAATTTGCACGTCAACCGCGCTTCGCCGTCTCGTCAGCGAACCAACCTCGCCGGCGCGCTCAATCAGCTGAGACTCGCAGGTTATCGGGGCGATCTTATTCTTCAATCGACCCCTGGTAACTGTCGAGCAGCATTGCTCGCCCAGTATGGTGCCATGGCTGCGACCTGGTGGAGCTTCGGTGGGCCAGATCATCTCAGTCTTGCTCCAGGGATGGTCGAGGCGAACGAGAACCTGCAACAGCTGTCGCATACGCGGTGAGCTTGGAGCTCGACGCCACGCCGAGACGAATTCCCTGCAGGCTGTGACTTCGCACCTCTCTGCATGAATTGGTGCGTCCCAGAGCTCGCTTTGGACGAAGCATGATCCTGGCGGTTGCCCTTGACCGAGCGAGGATGACGCCTCCGCGCGCGTGAACAAGTCGTGCAAAGATAAAGGCGATCTGTTGACTGCAAAGGCAAGTCAATGCGCGCATCTTTGCGTTTCCTCGCCAGCCCATTATTAGTGTCAGAGGCGCATACGTTAGCGAGATGCTTCCGTATGTTTACAGGATTATTATGTTGACCGGATCGCGCTGCTCCAAGAATACTTGAATCTACGTTAGGTTGCGTCATGGAGCAGCGACATGCAGACGTCGGTTTCGATCATTGGTGCCGGGAATTGCGGATGTGCGTTCGCGGCCGATCTTGCCAGTCGAGGAGCGAACGTACTGTTGTACGCGCATCCCGAGCATCGCCGGCACGCGGAGACAATCGACCGCAACGGCTATCTGGAAGCAGGCCTCAAGATCGAAGGCCGCTTCCATCCGGATGTCAGCTCGGACATGGCCGACGTCGTCCGGTTCTCCAAGTTCATCATCATCACGGTCCCGTCATATGGCCATGAGGCCGTCCTGAGCGAACTCGCAAAGTTCGACCTCAGCAAGCATGTCGTCATTTCGATCACGGGCAACTTCTTCGCTCTCATGGCGCGCAGACAAATCAATGCGCGGTACATCCTCGAAACCGCCACGGCGCCCTACGCCTCGAGAATGCAGGATGGCAAGGTGACGGTGATGGGCATCAAGAGCATCATGCCGATCGCAGCGATGCCGGTCGACGTCAGTGAAGCGTTGCGCGATGAGATTGGCGCGATCTTCCCGATGCCGCTGGAGTGGCGCAGCAATGTTCTCGAGATCGGCATGTCTTGCATTACCGGAGTGATTCATCCGACGCCGGCGCTGATGAACGCCGGATGGATCGAGACGCGAAGGGGCGACTTCTATTTCTATCGTGAAGGAATGTCGGCGTCGGTCGCCCGCGTCATCGACGAAGTCGACAAGGAGAGAATGGCGATCGCCAGGGAATTTGGCTTCAAACCGCAGTCTGTCGTGGCGATCATGAACAGCTACTACGACAGGGCCTTCGCCAGTTTCGGCGAGTTCGCCAGAGAGACGGTCGAACACAACACGACCAAGATGGCACCGACGCACATGCGCGACAGGTTTATTGTGCAGGACGTTCCATACGTTCTGGTTCCCTGGTTCGAGCTCGGCGTCAAGGTCGGCCTCCATTCCACCGCGATCAAGTCGATCATCGATCTGGCCTCCATCGTCAACGAGACGGACTATCTGGAGACCGGCCGAAATCTGCGCAGGCTGGGACTGGATGCGGCTTCCAAGGGCCAGGTGATCGAGACATTCAGCGCACCGCTTGCGCCCTGGGACGATGAGCTTCGCCGTATCGCGTAGATCTTGGCCGCTTCTCGACCATGAGGCTTGTATGACGATCATCAGCAGCCGGCAGGACGTGCCAAACAGCTCGGTGTCATCTCACCTGCCGGCGATCGGCTATAAGGTGCTCTCGGCAGCGGTGCTCGCCGTCATGTTCGCCTTGATCAAGAAGTTGGGCGGCGAGTACCCCGTGGGACAGATCGTCTTCGTTCGGAGTTTCTTCGCTCTGCTGCCGATTCTCTGGCTTGTCCGGCGTCTCGGCGGTTATCGCGTGCTTCGCACCGAGCGGCCGGGCGCTCATCTGCGCCGCTCCGTTGCCGGTCTTTGCTCCCTCTTCTTCAGCTTCACGGCGGTCGGGATGCTGCCGCTCGCGACCGCGACGGCGCTGGGCTACGCAGCACCGTTGTTCATTACGCTGTTTGCCATTCCCTTGCTCGGGGAGAGCATTCGCCTCCATCGTCTTGTTGCCGTCGTTTTCGGATTTGGCGGCGTGCTGCTGATGGCCCATCCCGATGGCCGGGGGCTCTCCTCGGGAGTCTTGTTCGCGCTGGCCGGTGCGGTGGCTACGGCCCTTGCATTGATCTCCATCCGCAAGATGCGGGACACCGAGACGAGCATGGCCATTGTTTTCTACTTTTCGCTGTCGGGCACATTGGTGAGCGCAGCGACACTGCCGTTCTCTGCAGTCTGGCCGAGCGTGACTGACTTGCCGATCCTCGTCACAATTGGTGTTCTGGGCGGCGCTGCTCAGATTCTGCTCACCAAGGCCTACCAGATGGCGCCGGCGAGCGTCGTTGCACCCTTCGAATACGCCACCTTCGTCTTTGGCTTTCTGCTCGGTCTCCTCGTCTGGCGTGAGATGCCGGTCCCGATCGAGCTGGCCGGGATTGCCGTCGTGATCGCCTCAAATCTCTTCATTGCGATGTACGAGCAGCTGGCCGGAGTTTCGCCAAAGCTTCGCCTGCCCGGCAAGTGGCACCACACCGCGACGGTCCGCGCCAAAACCGACTGAAATGATCGGCGCGGATCCGGCTCAACCCCATAACTCCGACGAATAGGTGCTCGCAAAATTCGACTTTGACTTCCTGCTGCCATTCGCGCGGAAGATGCTCAAAGGCCAGCTTCGTGCCACATCGATAGAGTTCGGTTTGCCAATCATGAGTCGGACGGCTGCGCTACCTCACCTCGTCCGATCAGCACACATGTTGAAGATCCCTGGAGGCCCGCATGACATACACCGCTGCCGAGCTGTTGGCCGAATGGGTCAGCGCGAGCAAAGTTCCAGAAGAAGCCCGGATCAGCGCGGCGAAATGCGTGCTCGATTTGATGACCGCCGCGATAGCCGGCCATGAGACGCCAAACGCGGTGGCCGTGCGCCGAATAGCGAGCGCGACCTGGGGCCATGGACCGGCGGCGATGTGGTTCTCAGGAGAGCGGTCGACCGCTGCGGGGGCAACCTTCGTCAATGCGGCCTGCGCGTGCTCGCTCGACCTGGATGATGGCCACCGCGCCGCTTCGGGGCACCCCGGCGCAGCGATCATTCCGGGGGTATTGTCACTGCTCGGCAGTCCGTCCTTGGATGGGCAACGGGCGCTTGCCGCCATTGCCATCGGATATGAGATAGGCATTCGTATTTCTGCTGCCCGGGATCTGCGAAGCGTCCCGACGGTGAACAGCGGCCTCTGGAGCGGTCAAGCCGTTGCGGCAGCGGTGGGTTGGCTGAGAGGGCTGTCGCAGAGCCAGATCGCACACGCGATCTCAATCGCTGGGACAACGGCACCGAGCCAGTCGGCTACTCCATACACCAGGTTCAGAGGCAACAGTGTCAAAGAGGGCATCCCATGGGGAGCTGCCAATGGCATCCTGGCGGCCGATCTGGCCAAGCAGGGCTTCACCGGACCGATCGACATTCTGGACAGTTCAGAACGTTACGATCGCGCGCGGCTTCTCGACGGGCTAGGAACGAGTTGGCTCATCAACAGCACCTATTTCAAGCCCTATAGTTGCTGCCGTTGGATTCACGCGCCGATTGACGCGCTGATCACATTGCTGAGCGATCATGACATTCATCCGGGAGCCATCATCAGCATCGATGTGGAGACCTTTGGGAGGTCGTTGACCCTGAGCAACGAGGTGGAGCCGCGTACGCTGGAAGGAGCGCAATACAGCCTTCCGTTCTGCCTCGGTGTCGCCGCGACCAGCGGCGCACCAGCGTTGCTCCCCTTGAGCAACGGGTCGCTGACAGACCAACGAGCCATCGAGATCGCTGGACGCGTCCACATGACGGTCAATCCCGAATTTGAGCTGATGTTCCCGGCTGCGGTTCCTGGGCGGGTTCGCATCACCACGGCTTCGGGCACCTTTGAGCGGACCGTGTTGGCGCCGAAGGGAGAACCTACGAACCCCATGAGCTGGGACGACATCGGGTTCAAATTCCAAGCCATTGCAGCTGGTCGCGCTGATGCTCGTGTCGCGGCTGGGATTCCAAATGCGATCGGCGCGTTGCGAAGGGGAGATGTTGCGCCGTTGCAATCGATGCTGGAAGCAAGGCTGTTCGCCAGCTCGAATGACGCGTCGCCCGTCGAGCGGCTTGAGGTCGCCCAGTAGGCCCAGCGAGCGATGAGACGGCGGCAAAGAGTCATCCTGGCAACAGGTCTATACAGATGGCTTTGTCCCATCCCCTGGACGGGAGCGTACGTGTGAAGCCGGCGAGGAGGGACCGGCCACTCAGTTTCTGCATATCGGGAAATCCTTCAGTGCGGTGAAGACGACGCTACGGTCGCCGTCGACGTGAAAGCGCCATACGTCAATCGGATCGACCTTTAGTCTCTGTTTGAAATCTTGTTTTGAGCAGCGAGAAGGCCGGCATGGTCAAGACACCAGTTTTCATCGGACCTAGCGTCGCAACGGATGCTCCTTCCCTTGCACGAGCGGATACTGCCCGTCTGCTCTGTCCCCATCGGGCAGATTGCGGGACGAACTGGCGGTGGTCAAAGGCGAACCTTGTGTTCGCAGCAAAGCTGCTCGGCTGCTTGCGCACAGGAACGTCACCGCCACCATCTGCGCTCGAATGGTCCGGATTTGTTGAGCACTGGACTGTCATCGTTCGCGACGACATATGTGTGCTTGAGGGAACGGTATGGCGTCTCCCATTGTGCCAGGGCAGCTTGGCTGCACCTCTTTTGGCTATTGATCCTGCCGCAGGGTGGGCGCGCGCGCTCGGGGAATGGCTTACGATAGGGGCGCCTCACAAGAGCACCGGCGTAGCAGGACTTCGTCCGGAGCTGATCTCCGATCGTGCTGCACGATGGCTGGAACATCAGCTCGCCCCCGCAGATTGAGCTGTGGCCCAGATCGCTTGACCGAAATTGCCAAGGGCGGACGAAGCGCTTCTCAAACGGGTGTGAGCGCCATTTGAGAGCGCGCGTGAGCTTCGAGCGTAAGCAAACTTGATAGGGTCGCGCGACCGCCGCCGATCTGCTGAAATCCTTAGCAAAGTGGACCTGAGGCAAGGCTGGTATGCCGCAGACAGCAGCGGGGCCTCATCATCGCTGCCCGGAATCGCGCGATTTGAGTGAAACCGAAAGTCCCAGGAATACGCAAAATCCACTGTGTTGCGCTCGATCGGTGTCAACTCCGCAGATTGATAGCCCCGTGCAGGAGCCCTCGTTGCTAGCCTCTGCATACGTTGGTGAGAGAGCGGAAATGGTAGGGACGAGTGTGTAATGAGCGAGTTCAACTGGCGGTCGTCCGAATCTTACAAGAAGCTCGAAACAGCCGATGCGGCCGACTTTGCCTGGGAATGTCTACGTCGTAATCCAGACTATCGGCGAGATTACAGCGATCTGCTTGCACAAGACAAAGACGGCCCGACCGATCCTGAATTCCGGCAGCGATGGGGGCTTTCTTTTCGCGGCTGACCCAATGCGCCGGTTTGATGCTCAGGCCATATTCTGGGCGCCGGAAGTGCTGCCGACTGTGCTTCGGGTTGCTCCGACCTCGCAAGGTGCGCTCGCGCCATTCTCTCATCTCGACCTTCGCGGATCGCCCGGCGCCGAGCTGAGACGGGCGTCCGACGGCTGGTACGCGGTGCTGCAGTTGGGCGGCGCCACGCACCGGCTGATGCTCTCCCGGCTTCCGGCGAAGGGGACGGCCGTGGCTGTCGAACTGCCGCTCGACCGTGATTTCGATTTGCAGACGCGCGCGGCCTATCGGCTTTGGACGGCGCTGAGACGAGGTCCGATCCGGCTGCCGGCTCACACCGGGCCCATTCAGCAGCGCCGGCGCCTCGTTCTTGCGCTGCGCGCCTTGGATGGCCGCCTCGAGGGCCAGAATTATCGGGCGATCGCCACGGTTCTGTTCGGGTCCGAGCGAGTTGAAGATCGGGGATGGAAAACGCACGACCTGCGCAGCCGGACGATCCGGCTGGTTCAAACAGGTCAGACCCTGATCCGAGGCGGCTATCGAAATCTGCTGCGTAGCCAACGGCGATCAGCATGATCGGCGCGCTGGTCCGTCTCGCAGCCGCCGCGGACGTCGACCCTCTGGCAAGGACTGCATCAGGGGATGCGAAAACTCAGTCATTCGGCTTGGCCGATGTCCTGAGCGCATTACTCGTCGTCGCGCGAGCGGAGAAGTTCAGCCATCTGCAGCGCCTTTCGGCGAAGCCGCTCGTCGGATATGCCGAAATAGAGCTCGAGCAGTTGGCGAGATTCGCGTTTGGTCACAAGCTCACCGAAGTCCACCGTCTGCTCATGAGACGCCTCTGGCACAGCGGCGCCTGCCTTGACGTCAATCTCGTCAAAGAACCACGTGATCGGAACAGCGAGCTGGTTTGCGATTTCGTACAGCCGAGATGCGCTGATCCGGGTCTCGCCCGCTTCATACTTTTGAATGAGTTGAGCTGTCACGCCGAGGCGTCTTGCCAGGTCATCCTGGCTGAGATCGAGCAGGTTCCGTCGCAGGCGCAAGCGCGTTCCCACGTGCTGATCGACATGATTGGGCTTCTTGGATGACCTCCTGAGCCGCTTGCCTTGGTTTGAAGCTTCGGCAGATCCTGGCAACGGCATGCGCCGGGATTGCCGCTCGAGGAGCAGCCGGACTATCATTACGGCCAATGGTCCGTGGCGTTTACGACTATGTGCTTCGTACAGGCAAGCCGCTCTTCGACGACGTTGATGCCGTCATCCGGCGCCCGCACCGAAATGACAGGTTGCGGGTGCACTACAGGCGCCTCATCCTTCCCTGCGGTTCGACTGGCTCCAGACCAGCTCGGCTTGTCGGTGCGTCTCTCGTCGAGAACGTTACATCAACCCCTTGATAGCTGCGCGATGCAGTACGAGGATGATTGATGCACCCCTGATGGCGAGTGGTTGAGTGCGGTCTTGCGAGCTTTCCGGCTGTTGAGCGGCCCGCTTGCAATGCGTCAATTGCCTTGAAACCTGGCAGTTCGTGCTTGGGTCCGCAGCAACGCGGCGCGGCATGCCTTTGGCTCAATTCAGGCGCGACATGTCGCAACCGTCTGCTCAACCGGAACCGTTGATTGCGCCGTCCCATGATATGACGCGGATGGGACGGTTCGGACGGCCACAGCGACTGCGAATGACCAAGCTGGCACCGGCAAGAATGGAAGATTGGTCCGTTCGCGCCACAGCATGCATTCTGACCGCGCGGGTGTTGAGGCTGGCCGTGAGGCGGGCCCGCGGAACATCTCAGGGCATGATCTGGGAGATCGAGGTTCATTCTGGATGGCGCAACGATCGGACCCCGCATCGGCTTCCAAACGTGCGTCCGCGCCATGACGGAGGCCGTTCAGCGCCGTGCCGAGTGAGGCGAACAGGTGACCTTGCCCCTCGGGCTTAATCCAGTTTGAAGTTCGTTCTGGCCCAACGAGGACCAGAGCATGAAGCGCAGCCGCTTTACGGAAGAGCAGATCATCGGGATTTTGAAAGAGCACGAGGCCGGCGTTCCGGTCGCCGATCTGTGCCGCAAGCATGGCGTGAGCGACGCCAGCATCTACAAGTGGAAGGCCAAGTTCGGCGGAATGGACGTCTCGGAGGCCAAGCGGCTGAAGACGCTGGAGGACGAGAACACGCGGCTCAAGCGGCTGCTGGCGGACGCCATGCTGGACAATGCAGCGCTGAAGGATCTCCTGGGAAAGAAGTGGTGACGCCCGCGGCGAAGCGGAAAGCTGTCGCACATCTCGTGGGCGTTCACGGGATGAGCGAACGGCGGGCGTGTAAAGCCATCGGCTGTTGCCGCATGACAGTCAGATATCGGACGAGCCGGGCCGATGATGCCGGGCTGCGGCAGCGCATGAGGGCGATCGCCCATGAGCGCCGCCGCTTCGGCTATCGTCGCCTGCACGTCCTGCTCAAGCGGGAGGGCTACCTGGTCAATCACAAGAAGCTGTTCCGGCTGTACCGGGCGGAACGGCTCACGGTGCGCCGCAGAGGTGGCCGCAAGCGGGCCCTCGGCACACGAGCACCGATGACGGTGCCGCTGCTCTCGAATGATCGCTGGTCGCTCGACTTCGTGTCGGATCAGATGACCGACGGCCGGCGCTTCCGCATCCTGACCGTGGTCGACGACTGCACCCGCGAGTGCCTGGCGCTGGTGGCCGACACTTCACTCTCGGGCGCCCGGGTCGCCGGGGAGCTGGACCGGCTGGTCGCCGAGCGCGGCAAGCCCAAGATGGTGGTGAGCGACAACGGCAGCGAGCTCACGAGCAATGCCATCCTGACATGGACCGATCAGAGCCGTGTCGCCTGGCACTACATCGCACCGGGGAAACCCATGCAGAACGCCTTCATCGAGAGCTTCAACGGCCGCCTGCGGGATGAACTGCTGAACGAGACGCTGTTCACCTCGCTCGCCCAGGCCCGCGTTGCGCTCCGATGCTGGCAGGCCGACTATAACGACGCTCGACCGCACTCCCAGCTCGGATGGAAGACGCCATCCGAGTTCGCGGCCACCTGCAATCCGCGTCGGGATCTGGCGCTGCGCTATGTCGAGAGCTCCGCGCCAGCTCCCGTCGCTACCACCGCCCGGATGGGCACATCCAACCGCCCGAACGAACTCAGATCTGGATAAAACTTGGGGGCAAGGTCAGGTAAACTATCGGAAAGCCGGCAACGCGCTGAGTTCACGATGGCAGACGCGTTCGCTGAGATGAAACCCTATTTCCGGCCGTAGTGCGAATGGTGGGTTTGGTCTCGGGAGACCGAAAATGCTCTATCTTTCAATAAGGATTGACTGACACTCTCTCCTACACGCTACGAAAGCAGTCCGGAACACACCAGCAGTCCCTCAGTTCTGATCATCGAGGTGTGATCCCGAATGACGGTGCTTGATGTCTGTTTCGAGTTCGGCCGTGCGTTCAATCATGCTGTGGACAATCGTTTCACGGTCGAGCTTGGTTAGTCCGCGGATGCCACGTTCTCGCAACTCCTCTTCGAGGATCGCGGCCATGATCGATACGACGCTCATTCGCTCCAATCCTTGCATCGAAATTGAGCAGCATGAAGATCTGTAAGACGCGACTATTTCTCTTCTTTTGAGTTCGACTCGAAGGAAAATGGTCTGGAGGCCACGTCGCACACCGCTTCAATCAAGGAACGAACAGCCCGGGCATCCCAGTCGATCTGATCAATCGGCGCATCCCAATGTTCGGAAACGACGTAGGCTGCATGGCGAGCTTTTACGCCCAGACCGGCTAGAGTTCGTGCTGGTGTGGCCATAATGGCCTGTTCTATGGGCGCTAGATCCGCGAGCATGCTTTCAATTCGTTCGAGATGACTTGGTAATGCCGGATCGTACAAGGCTGCTATTTTGGTAATAGCCTCTTCGAACTGCTTGCCCAATACGATCAAGCCTGAATCGTCGTCCATTGCCTTCAACCGTATGTTGGCGAAGTCTGAAGCTGAACGTCTGTAGGCCTTGTCGGGATTGTCGCCGTCACGGCTGCCAGAGTGAGAACCGACTTTGGTCTGAGACTTGTAAGACGGTCGGGACGAGGGGGTCTTCATTGTTCAGGCATCCTCAACGAACGGCAACATGCACCGAAAATTGCGCGGACGGCTCAGTTCGGAAATCTCGCGGCTATCCACATGAGATCTCATTGTCAGTAGGGTTTATAATACCCTTAAGAGGTGTATTTATAACCTTATAGTGGCGCTTTTGCTAGGGGTGTCGATGGTGATCTCATGATCACCTCTCGACAAATTCGGGCTGCTAGAGCGTTGCTTGGCTGGTCCCAGCAGCAACTCGCGGACAAGGCGATCGTGTCGCTGAACGCCGTTGCCAGGCTCGAAGGCGGTGTCGTGGATTCTCGGATAAGTACGGTGCAAGCTGTTCAGGACGCTTTGGTCAAGGCCGGCATAGAATTTCTCGACGCCGACCAGAAGGGCGAGGGCGTGAGGCTCAAGAGCCCCAAGGCCTAACCAGCCCCAAATCTGTGCGCCCCGCTTGCCCCGATCGACGGCGTCAGGACCGAGGTTCGCAACTCAAGTAAATGAATTGGCTTCTAACGACCAACCGCAACCGGCGATGGCGCCGTTTCGCGCTGAACGCATTTCTCACGAGTGGCGGGTGATGTGCTGCTAGCTCATCTCGGCTTCCGAGAGAGCTATCCATTGGGTGGCGCACCCGACACGATTCGAACGTGTGGCCTTCGCCTTCGGAGGGCGACGCTCTATCCAGCTGAGCTACGGGTGCCTGCGCTGCTTACGCAGTGCTTACGCGGAAACTTCGTGGCTGTGAAGCGATCCGCGCCGATTTCTTAAGTCTCTGAAAACTCGATTTCTTTTTAGTTTCGCGCTCCCGGAAAACAGCTTGACATCTGCCTTCGGAGGGCAACGCTCTATCCAGCTGAGCTACGGGTGCGTACGGCAAATCGTTTAGCCGATTGCCCCGGCGACGGCAACGGCCTTGGATGCTCCCGGACCGGGCGGACGGCCGCTCGCGCCGCGAGGCACGCGGGCAGTTCGGCGGGGGGCGCGGCCGGCCCGCTCCCGCCGACCGCCCTACGCCGGCACGATGGTCTTGCCGATCGGCCACAAGGCGAGCCCGGCGAGCTTCAGATGGGCCCAGGCGAAGGGCAGGCCGATGATGCTCACCGCGAGCACGATTGCGGTCAGGAGGTGGCCGAGCGCCAGCCA
Organism: Bradyrhizobium sp. SZCCHNPS1003; assembly: GCF_032381555.1. NCBI lineage: Bacteria > Pseudomonadati > Pseudomonadota > Alphaproteobacteria > Hyphomicrobiales > Nitrobacteraceae > Bradyrhizobium > Bradyrhizobium sp. SZCCHNPS1003. The sequence continues at coordinate 208,474 of NZ_JAUHIU010000012.1, read as the reverse complement.
CCAGCCGGCCAGCACGAGCCAGATGATGTTGCCGAGCAGGCCGAGAACGCCGGTTCCTACGTCCTCCATGCCGGTGAGCTCGTCGCGGCGGACCGCGCGCGAGCCGAACGGCAGCAGCGTATAGGCGGCGATGTTGAAGGCGGCGCGGGACCAGGGCAGGCCGACGATCGTGATCGCCATCACGACCGCGGCGACCAGCCAGCCGAACGCCATGTAGGCGCCGCCGCACAGGATCCAGAGGATGTTCAGAAGCATGGAAACCGGCTGCATGACGACCTGCCAACTCCGTTGTTGCCGCTCCGGATATAGGAACGCCGCGCCGAGGCCGGTAGCGGGCCGGTCGTCGAAATCTGCGTGGCCTCGCGCCGCAGCCTCGGCCGGGACGGCCGGGCGTGGACCGTGCCGGCGAGCCGGCTCAGCCGGCGACCTGCAGGCCCCCTGCCGCCGCCTCCAGGGCAAACAGCTTGCGCAGCTCGGCCGCCGGCTTCGGGGCGCTGAACAGATAGCCCTGCATTTCGGTGCAGCCGAGCTGGCGCAGCGCCGTCTGCTGCGCCCCGGTCTCGACGCCTTCGGCCGTGGTCGTCATGTTGCTGGCGGCGGCGATGCTCACCACCGCCTGGACGATCGCCGACGAGCTGCCGGCGCCGATGTCGCTGACGAAGCAGCGGTCGATCTTGATCTTGTCGAACGGGAACCGCTTCAGATAGCTCAGCGACGAATAGCCGGTGCCGAAATCGTCGAGCGCGATGCGCACGCCCATGTCGTGCAACTGGTGCAGGATGCCGAGCGCGGCGTCGTCGTCGCTGATCAGCACCGCCTCGGTGATCTCGATCTCGAGCCGTTCGGGTGCAAGGCCGGCCGCCGACAGCGCGCCTGCGATCCGCAGCGCCAGGGTCGGCGATTTGAGCTGCACGGGCGAGACGTTCACGGCGATGCGGATGTCGGCGGGCCAATGCGCGGCCTCGGCGCAGGCGGTGCGTAACACCCAGTCGCCGATCTCGTTGATGAGCCCGGTGTCCTCGGCGAGCGGAATGAAGTCGAGCGGCGGCACCATCCCTCGCTCCGGATGACGCCAGCGCAACAGCGCCTCGCAGCCGGTCATGACGTTCTCGCTGAAGCCGAGCAGCGGCTGGTAGTGCAGCTCGAACTGGCCTTCCGTGATCGCCCGGCGCAGGTCCTGCTGCAACTGCAGCCGCGCGCGCGCGTTTTCATCCATCGCCGGCTCGAAGAAACGGAAAGTGCGGCGGCCGCCGGCCTTGGCGGCATACATTGCGAGGTCGGCATTCTTGGTCAGCTGGTCGCGCTCGACGCCGTCCTGGGGCGCCAGCGCGATGCCGATGCTGGCGTCGGTCGACAATTGGTGGCCCAGGCATTTATAGGGCTCGCGGATCGCGTCGAGGATCTCCTTCACGGCCACGATGACCTCGTCCCGGTCCGCAACGGTGGTCAGCAGCACCGCGAATTCATCGCCGCCGAGCCGGGCCACCATATCCTCCGGCGCGAGGCAGCTTTCGATGCGGCGCGCGATCGTCTTCAACAGCTCGTCGCCGACATGATGGCCGAGCGAATCGTTGATGCCCTTGAACTCGTCGACATCGATGTAGAGCAGCGCGAAGAAGGTGCCGTGGCGCACGCGTTCCAGTTCCTCGTCGATGCGCTCCTGGAACAGCACGCGGTTCGGCAGCTCGGTCAATGCATCGAAATGTGCGAGATGGGCGATCTTCTCGTCGGCCAGCCGCCGCTCCGTGGTGTCCTCGATCACGTTGATCAGATAGCGCGGCCGCTGTGCATCATCCGCGACGGCGATGCGCCGCGATGTGATGTAGCGCAAGCCCAGTCCCGGACTCTGCCAGGGATGTTCGGCGAGAAACAGCCCGTCCGACTGCTCCAGAGCCCGGTCGTCGTCCGCCGTCACCTTTTCCGCGACCGGTCGCGGCAGCAGGTCGAACACCGTCTTGCCGACGATCTCGTCGCGTGGCACGCCGAAGCGCTGCTCGGTCGACTGGTTGACCAGCACGTAGCGGCGGTCGCGGACGTCCTTGACCATGATGTGTGACGGGATGTGGTCGATGATCTCGCGCAGGAATGCGTAGTTGCGGTCGCGCTCCTGCTCGATCCTGCGATGCTCGCTGATGTCCTCGATCGTCGTGACCCATCCGCCCGACGCCAGCGGCTTGTCGATGATGTTGAAGAAGCGTCCGGCTCCGCCCTCCGCGATCATCTGCGAGGTGCCGCCTGCTGCGGCTCTGTCGATGATGTCGGCGCAGAAGTCGGTCACGTCGCCGTTGAAGGATCCGCGCGCCTTGCAGTGCGCGATGACCTCGCTGAGGTGGGCACCGGGCCTGATCGCGTCTCTGGACAGGCCGAGCAGGTCGATGAAGCGCTGATTGAACATCACGACGCATGCGTTCGCGTCGAACGAGATCAGCCCCTGCGTCATGTTGTCCAGCGCAGTCTCGACCCGTTGCTTCTCGGTCTCCAGTTGACGCGTTGCCGCACGCCCCTGTCGCACGATCTGCCGGATCATCAGGCTGAACGTCAGGGCGATGACCGCGATCGCAAGCATCGCCGCACCTACGAGCAGCACCATCTGCGATCGCCAGTCCGCGAGCGCATCGTCGACCAGCCTATTGGCCGAGATGACGAGCGGGAAGCGCCCGATCCTGGAGGCGGACGCGATCTTCTCCAGGTTGTCGACGGAGCTCGTGAGCAGGGTCGTGCGCAGGCCACTCTCCGCGACCCCCTTCAGCAGCTCGTCGTTCCCGATCCTGGCGCCCATCAGGGATTCGGCGTGCGGGTAGCGCGCCAGCACGGCGCCGTCGGAATGGACCAGCATGATCGACGAGCCCTTCCCGAGAGCCATCGATTCCAGGAACGTCTCGTAGGTGTGCGGATCCACCCGGCGGGTCAGGAGGCCGAGGAATTCCCCGTTCGGGCCGTTCAGGCGATGCGCGACGATGGTCGCCCAGCCGCCGGTGACGCGGCTCATGACCGGCAGGATCACGAAGCTGTCCGGCCGCGATGCCGATTGCAGGTCCTTGAAGTAGGAGCGGTCCGCGACGTTGATGGCCGGCAGCGGGTCGTTGGACGACCAGTTCACGAAATTGCCGTCGACGTCGATGATCGTGAGGTCTCCCATATAGGACAGGCCACTGACCTGAGACCGCAGCATCTCGCTGATCTCGGGTTTTGCCATCTCGGTCCGGAACGCCTCCGGCGAACCGATCGACCCGAGCTGCATGCGGTGGATCGCATGCGACACCGCGGTCTCGGCATCTTCGAACTGCTGCGCGAAATGCCGGCTCAACAGCAGCACGGTATTTTCGAGCTCGCGCTCGTTGTTGGCGATCGCACGTGTCCGAAAGCCGCTGGCCATGACGATCGTCCCGATGACGATCGCTGCGATCAGAAGCGCGCCGCACGCGATCAGCCATGGCACCGGACCGCGCCAGAGGGACGTGCCAATCCGTTCCGGCTCGCTACCGCCGGTCCCTGACGTGTCTGCTGCGCCCTGCATGCCTTGATCGACCCGGGGAGGAAATGACTTGTTGCAAGCAAGCTTGATAACAAGGCACTGGTGCCGGACCGGTTAGGAAATGCGGTTAGCCGTCGCTTAAGGGCGCGTCGAAACTTCGCGGCAAACGATAATTTCCGCATGCGAATACCGTGCGGCCAAAGCTGCGGCGGCGCCGCAGCGCGGAATTTTAAGGGTACTTGCAGCTCAGCGTGTCGCGCCCGGCTTGTTGCGGAGGCGCCCGACGACGCCGGTCGGAAAGAAATAGACGCTGGCGATGAACAGGAGGCCGAGCCACAGCAGCCAGCGGTCGGGGTGCAGCAGGCCGGGCAGAAGCGGCAGTCCGGCGTCCGCCGCCGCGGTCGAAGCGATCCCCATCAGGGCCTGCAGATAATTCTGCGCCAGGATGAAGATCGCAGCCCCAATGATGGCGCCATAGATCGTGCCCATGCCACCGATCACCACCATCAGAAGGATGTCGAGCATGATCGAGAAGGCGAGGGAGGTGTCGGGGCCGGCATAGCGCAGCCACAGCGCGTTCAGCATGCCCGCGCACGCCGCGATGACGGCGGCGATGCAGTTGGCATAGGTGAGATGGAAGACGGTGCGGTAGCCGAGCGCCTCGGCCCGGAAGCGGTTCTCGCGGATCGCCTGCAGCACGCGGCCGAACGGCGAGTTCACGACGCGCAGCAGCGCCAGGATCATCAGCGCGCAGGCCACCAGCACCAGGTAATAGGTCAGGATGCGGCCGTTGATCGGGAAGCCGAACCAGTCCTTGCTAATGAAGACCGTGCCGGGTCGCAACAGCTCAGGCAGCTGAAAGCTGCGGCCGTCCTCGCCGCCCGTCAGCCACGAGAGTTGCGAGGCCAGCACCAGGAAGGCGGAGGCGACGGCGAGGGTGATCATCGCAAAGAAGATCGCCTCGACGCGCAGCGAGAACAGGCCGATCGCGAGCGCCAGCAGCAATGCGAGCGGCAGCCCGGCGGCGACGGCAACCGCCACCGCGGTCCAGTTGGGACCGAGCCCGTAGAGCGCGATCGCGATCGCATAGGAGCCGATGCCGTAGAACATCGTATGCGCGAACGACACCGAGCCGGTGTAGCCCAGCAGCAGATCGTAGGAGGCGACCAGCGCGGCGAAGATGCAGATCTTGGCGGCGACGTTGAGCGCCTTGGCGCCAGGAAAGATGAAGGGTGTCGCCAGCAGTGCCAGGATGATGACGGTGAGCAGGATGGACAGCGCGCGGCTGCGCGGTGGGTCGCCGGACAGGATCATCATCGGCTGGTCACCGCATAGAGGCCGCGCGGCCGCCACATCAGCACGGCGACCATCAGCAGGATGTTGGAGACGAGGGCGAGCTTCGGCACCAGGAAGCCGCCATAGTTGGCAACCATCGCGACCAGCATCGCGCCGATGAAGCAGCCGGTGATCGAGCCGAGCCCGCCAATGATCACGACGATGAATACCAGCACGGTGAGCTCGTCGCCGATCGAGGCATGCACCTGCTCGCGATACAGCCCCCACATCACGCCGCCGACGCCGGCCAGCGCCGAGCCGGCCATGAACACGCCGAGGAACAGCCGGCGGATGCGATAGCCGAGCGCCTCGACCATCTCGCGGTTCTCGACGCCGGCGCGGATCAACAGGCCGATCTTGGTCCGGTTCAGCACCAGCTCGATGGCGACGAAGATCGCGAAGCCGACGAGCATGGCCAGCAACCGGTATTTCGAGATCGCGACGTCACCGATGATGAAGGATCCACGCAACGCCGTGGGCAGCGGCATGGGAATGATCTGCGGGCCGAACAACGCATACAGGGTCTGCTCGGCAACGATGAGGCCGCCGGTGGTCATCAGGATCTGCTTGAGGTGCTGGCCGTAGACCGGCAGCACCAGCACGCGCTCGACGACGAGGCCGAGCGCGCCGGTCACGCCCATCGACAGCAGCGCAGCCGGGACGAGGACGGCGAGATTGGTCAGCAGCGAGTCGGACTGGGCCCAGCCCGCCAGCGGCAGCAGCACCAGGGTCGCAACGTAGGCGCCGACGGCGATGAAGGCACCGTGGCCGAAATTGAGCACGTCCATCAGGCCGAATACGAGCGTCAGGCCCGAGGCCATGATGAAGATCATCATGCCCATCGCGAGGCTCGCAACCGTCAGGGTAACCCAGGAACTCGCTGACCCGACCAGCGGGATCATCAGGAGCGCCAGCACGACCGGCAGCAGCAGCGGCGCGATGTCGCGCTTCGGCTTGGGCAGCGCATCGGTTGCCGCGATCTCGCTCATTGATGCGCCTCCAGGCTGAGGCCGAGCAGGCGCTCCTGCAGCGGCACGTCGGCCGCGAGCACGGCCATCTCGCCGCGATGGACGATGGTGCCGTTGTCCATCACCAGCACCTGGTCGCCGAGCTCGCGCGCGGCGTGAAAATTCTGCTCGACCAGCAGGATCGTGGCGCCACGGCGCTTGATCTCCTTGAGGCATTCGATCAGCGACACCACGATCGCCGGCGCCAGGCCCTTGGTCGGCTCGTCGATCAGCAGCAGCTTGCGCGGCTCGACGATCGCGCGCGCGATCGACAGCATCTGCTTTTGGCCGCCGGACAGGCTGCCGGCGCGGGACAACCAGAACTTCTTCAGGGCTGGAAAGAAGCCGAAGATCCAGGCGAGCTGGGCATCGTCGAGCGGACCGTTGCGCGCCGCCAGCACCAGGTTCTCCTTGACCGTCAGGTCGGAGAACACCGCCATGCTCTCGGGCACGTAGCCGACGCCGCGCTGTGCGATGTCGGGCGTCGCGAGCTTTTCGATCGCTTCGCCCGCGAGCGTGATGGTGCCGGTCTTCGCCTGCCACAGCCCCATGATGGTGCGCAAGGTTGTGGTCTTGCCGGCGCCGTTGCGGCCAAGCAGCATCGTGGTCTGGCCCTCGGGCACCTCGAAGTCGACGCCCTGCAGGATGTGATAGCGTCCGATATAGGTCTCGACGCCCGCAAGCTTCAGTAGCGTGCTCATGCCGCGCTCCGCGGCGCGACGCCGAGATAGGCTTCCTGCACGATGGGCGAGGCGATGACCTCCGCCGGCTCGCCGTCGGCGACCAGCTGGCCGTTATGCAGCACGATGATGCGGTCGGCGAGCGAGCGCACGACGTCCATCTTGTGCTCGACCAGCAGGATGATCCTGCTCTTGTCCTGCTTGAGCCTGCCGATCAGGTCGAGCACGACAGGGACCTCGTCGATGCTCATGCCGGCGGTGGGCTCGTCGAACATGAAAACCTTCGGCTCGAGCGCCATCATCAGCGCGACCTCGAGCTTGCGCTGGTCGCCATGCGACAGCGTCGTCGCGGTGATGCTCCGGCGGCTGCCGAGAGCCACCTGATCGAGGATTGCATCGGCGCGCGCAATCAGGTCACGGCGTGCCATCCAGGGACGCAGGAGATCGTAATGGACCCCGCTTTGGGCCTGGACCGCCAATCGCACATTCTCTTCGACGCTGAGATTGGGAAACAGATTGGTGAGCTGGAAGGCGCGGCCAAGGCCGGCGCGGGTGCGCAGCGGCGCCGAGAGATTGGTGATGTCACTGCCGTCGAAAACGATGGACCCCGCGGAGGCGCGCAACTGGCCGGAGATCAGATTGAAATAGGTCGTCTTGCCGGCGCCGTTGGGGCCGACGATCGCGGTCAGCTCGCCCGGCCGGAAGCTGCAGCTGACGCTGTTGACCGCGACATGGCCGCCGAAGCGGATGGTGAGATCGCGGGTTTCGAGGGTGAGGGCCATATCGTCAGCTGTATGACTTCCAAAGTGGACGTGCCCGGCGCGAGGGCCGGGCACGGATGTCAGCATCTCAGCGCTTGTTGCGGATCGGGACGGTCATCTCGTCGATCTTGATCTCGCGCACCGGCTCGTTGACGGCCCAGGCGAGGTTCGGGTCGACCTTGACGCGGAAGTGATACATGCTTTGCAGCGCCTGGTGATCCTCTTTCCGGAAGACCATCTTGCCCTTCGGCGTATCGAACTCCATGCCTTCCATCGCCGCAATCAGCTTCTCGGTATCGGTCGACTTGGCCTTGGTCACGGCGGTGACGACCGCCATCGCCGCGGAGAAGCCGCCCGCGGTGAAGAAGTCCGGCGGTGCGTTGAAGCGCTTCTGGTGCTCTGCCACCAGCCAGTCGTTCACGGGGTTCTTGGGAATGTCATAATAATAGTAGGTGGCGCCTTCCATGCCGGGCAGCCGCTTGTAGGCGGCAAGCGCCGGCAGGATGTTGCCGCCGGTCGACAGCTCGATGCCGTAGCGCTTGGGATCCATGTCCTGCAGCTTGGTGAGCGGATCGCCGGCGCCGGCCCAGATCACCCAGATGATCTTCTTGCCGGGCTTGTCCTTCAGCGCGTCGAACAGGCGCTGGCCGACGGCGGTGAAGTCGGTGGTGCTGGTCGGCACATATTCCTCGGCGCCCAGCGTCGCGCCGGTCTTGGCCAGCGCCTCCTTGAAGGCGGCGACGCCGTCGCGTCCGAAGGCATAGTCCTGGGCCAGCGTGGCGACGGTGACGCCGGGCTTGCCGATCGCGACCGCGTTGGAGATTGCGTCCTGCGAGGAGTTGCGGCCGGTGCGGAAGATGTAGCGGTTCCACTTCTCGCCGGTGATCTGGTCAGCCACTGCCGGCTCGACGATCAGGATCTTCTTGTTCTCTTCGGCGACCGGCAGGTTGGCGAGCGCCGCAGCGGAGGAGGTCGTGCCGATGGCGATGTCGGCGCCATCGTCCTGATAGGCCTCGGAGAGCGCCGCCTTCGACAAATCGGGCTTGCCCTGGTCGTCCTTGGTGATGATGACGATCTTGCGACCGTCGATCATGTTGGTGCCCTTGGTGGCATATTCGAAGCCGAGGCGAAGACCGGCCTCGGTCTGCTTGGCATAGGCCTCGAGCGGGCCGGTCTTGCCGTAGATGAGAGCGATTTTCAGATCGTCGGCCTGGGCGGCGGTGGCCAGCAGGGCCGCAGTCAGTGATGAAACAATGCCTTTGAGTATATATGACGTCTTCACGAGCCTTCCTCCCAGCTACCGGCGGCTGTTGTCTGCAACTGATAGTGTGCAGGCTCGGCCTGGGTCAAGGCGCTTTCGGCGGCACCCCGTGACGGCTCATTCCTCGGGCCGAGGGCTATTCCTCCTAAAACTCAGCGCCGATAGCGGCTGCTGCGCGCATAGGACTGGCGATTTTCCTGCACAGGGCGACTGGCGAGACTGATGCGCGCTTCGCTTGCAAGCGGGGCCGCCGGCTTCAGCTCCTCGAGGAAGATCGGACGCGAGAAGTAGTAGCCCTGCGCATAGCGGATCTTGGTCGCGGCCTGCAGATAAGCGAGCTCCTCAAAGGACTCGATGCCCTCCGCGATCACGGTCATGCCGAGCGCTTCGCTCAGGGATTCGATCGCACGCAGGATGCCCTGGCTGCGCGGCCGCTTATGAATGTCGGTGATGAAGGAGCGGTCGATCTTGATCTCGTCCGCCGTGATGTCGGCGAGCGCCGACAGCGACGAATAGCCGATGCCGAAATCGTCGATCGAGATGCCGACGCCGATCCCGCGCAGCAGCGGCACGATCTCGTCCTGGAAATGGCTGCGGGTCACGAACGCGTCCTCGGTGACCTCGATCATGAACCGCTTGGGAAAGCCGGTTGCTGCAATCGCCCGGGCGAAGGGCTGCATGAATTCCGGATTCGACGCCTGTTTTGCCGCGACGTTGATGCTGATCGTCGCCTCGGGTCCAAACGCGTCGTTGATCAGATCGATCGACTTGACGATCTCGGCCAGCACGAGATGGGCGAGCTCGTCGATCAGGCCGAGCTCGACGGCGAGATTGATGAAGGAGCCGGGAGCCTGGATCACGCCTTCATTGTCGCGCAGGCGCACCAGCGCCTCGATGCCCTTGATCTCCTCGGTGCGGATGTCGACCTTGGCCTGGAACGCGCAGCAGAAGCGCTTTTCGAGGATCGCGAGCCGCAGCGACTGCTCGACCTTCATGCGCGCCAGCGCCTCGTGCTCCATTGCGCTCGAGAAGAAGGCCAGTGCGCCCTTGCCGCCGTTCTTGACGCGATACATCGCGAGATCGGCGTTCTGGCGCAGCACGTCGTAGCTCGCGCCGTGCTCGGGAAACAGGCTGACGCCAACGGACGCCGAGGCGAATACCTCGGCGCCGTCGATGAAGAAGGGCGCGTTCAGGCGGTTCACCATGTCCTGGAGGAATTCGGCGACCTCCTCGGCGCGCTCGATCGGATGCAGCAGCAGCAGGAACTCGTCGCCGCTGATACGCGACAGCAGGTCCGATTCGCGCAGGTCGCGGCTGATACGCTTGGCGAGCTCGACCAGCAGCGCATCGCCGGTGGCGTGGCCGTAATAGTCGTTGATGTATTTGAAATTATCGAGATCGAGAAAGGCGAGCGCGAAGCGTCCGTCGACCCGGCCGCGCCGGACCAGATGGTCGGCGCGATGCTCGACCACGCGGCGCATCGGCAGGCCGGTCAGCTCGTCGTAATAGGCGGCCCGAAAAAGCTGGTCCTCGAACTCCTTCTGCTCGCTGATGTCGGCCGAGCTGGAGATGAGGACTACTTGGTCACCGATGCGGACCGGTCGATGCGCGGTCAGCAGGGTCTGCGCGCCGCGCTCGCCTGCCACTTTTTCCTCGCCGATCACCGTTCGCCCCCGGCCGAGGATCTCGCGGCAGGCGGTGCGCCGGTTATGGAGATGCGGCGCCGAGAGGCCGTCGATGCTGTTGGCGGCGGCGCCGAGCTGAACGGCGGCCGTATCGTTGACCAGCAGAAAGCGACCGTGCTCGTCCTGGACCGTGACGCCCGACGGCAGCTGGCTGAGGACGCTACGCAGGAAGCGCAGCTCGGCCTCGGTCGAGCCCAGCCCCTCGTTCGGCCCGGGGGAAAAGTTGAATCGGTCGCTGCTGTACATGCGCCGATTGTGCAAAGTTCCCGCTTCATTTTAGTTAAGCGCTACGTAGAAACACGGAACGCGCGAGCCAAGTATTGGAAATGACGGAGCTTTGTGCCGCGGCGTCATTAACCGTTCGTGAATCGGAGTAGCGACGCGGCCGCACGCATGCGGCGAAAGTCGTAGGCAGCAATGGCCGCCCGGCGGCCGGTTCAGTTCGGTGGCACGCGACACTGCAAGGTGCAGTGAAGGCCGGATTCGAGAAACCTGGTCTCGGTCCTGCCATCGAACGACGACAGCACGGACTTCAGCAATTTGCTCCCGAAACCGGGCTTGCCGATCGGACCGATCGGTGGACCCCCGGCCTCGTCCCAGGTCAGATCGAGGCGGTCCTCCTGCATCGTCCACGACACCTGAAGGAAGCCGCGCGGCGAGGCAAAGGCGCCGTACTTGCCGGCATTGGTCGCAAGCTCGTGAAAGATCAAAGCGAGGCTGACGGCGAGCTTGGCAGGCAGGAACAGCGGCGGGCCGTTGAGCTCGAAGCGGACATGGCCATATGGCCCGAGCTCCGAGACCAGCAGATCCTTCAGGTCGCAGCCCTGTCCGTCGGCGCGCGCGATCAGGTCGTCGGCGGTCGCGAGCGCGCGGATGCGCTGGTCGATGCGGCTCCACACCTGCGGCTGGTCGTACAGCACCTGATGCAGCACGGCGTGAATGGTCGAGGTCTTGTTCTTGAGCCGGTGATGCAGTTCGTCGACCAGGAGCTTGCGATACTGCTCCTCCTGGGCGAGGCGCCGGGCGATCTCGCGCTGTTTGCCGGCCAGGCGCCGGTAGTGATCGACGCCCCAGATCACCAGCATCGCCACGACCATATACATCGCCATCAGCGCGAGCCGGGCGCCATCGGCCGGACCGCCGCCAAAATCGAGCGTCAGGCCGAGCGCTGCGCCAGCGATCGCCGTTGCCAGGCCGACGCCCGATCCGCCCATCGCGGTGGCGAAGAAGACGGCCGCCATGTAGGGCGTGAAGAACACGTCGGGCCGCAGATGCGCCATGCCGTAGCGGATCGCCGTGGCTGCGAGCAGGCACATCGCTGCAAACATGCAGCTCCATGTCAGGGAAGGCTGCTGCTCGCCGCGCCAGATCCGCTTGATGTCGTCGATGAGTCGCGTCATGGACATCCATGAGCCTCAACTGCGCAACCAAATTAAGGCCGACGTGGCGGTAATTTGTCCGGTTGATGGAAGCCGCCTTGCGTGTGTTGCAGGTTGGCGCGCACGATGATGGTTCCGCGGCGGAACTCAGGCGCTTATTATTCCGTCGCCAAGAATGAGCACGCAGCAACAACGGAAGGAGCAGCGAATGGGACGGTTGGAGGGCAAGGTCGCCGTGATCACGGGCGCGACCAGCGGGATCGGGCTGCGGACGGCGGAGATCTTCGTGGCCGAGGGGGCGAAGGTCGTCGTTGCAGGCCGGCGCAGCGCCGAGGGTGAGGCGCTGGCGCGCCGGCTCGGAGCGGACTGCGTCTTCCGGCAGACCGACGTCACCGTCGACGAGCAGATGCGGGCATTGATCGATGGCGCGGCCGAGCGCTTCGGCCGGCTCGATTGCGTGTTCAACAATGCCGGCGGCCCGGCGCAGACCGGCGGCATCGAAGGGCTCGACGCCGATCGTTTCGACCAGGCCATGGCGGTGCTGGTGCGCAGCGTCATGCTCGGCATGAAATACGCCGCGCCCCACATGAAGCGGCAAGGCTCCGGCAGCATCATCAACAACGGCTCGATCGCCGGCCGGCTCGCGGGCTATTCGACCTCGGTGGTCTACAGCACGGCGAAGGCGGCCGTGATCCATCTGACGAAATGCGTGGCGATGGAGCTCGGCGAGTCCGGCGTGCGCGTCAACTCGATCTCGCCCGGACTGATCGCCACCGGGATCTTCGGCAAGGCGCTCGGTCTGTCGACCGAGGCCGCCGAGAAGACGCCGGAGACGATCCGCAACGCCTATGCCACGGCGCAGCCGATTCCGCGTGCCGGCCTGCCCGACGACATCGCCTACGCCGCGGTGTTTCTCGCCAGCGACGAAGCGAGTTTCATCAACGGCCATGATCTCGTCATCGACGGCGCCATCACCGGCGGCCGCAATTGGACCCAGCAGCAGCAGGGCTATCAGGCGATGCGCAAGCTGTTGGGGGATGCGGCGGAGTAGGGACGGCGAAGTATACATTTCGTCATGCCCGGACATCCACGTCTCTCATCCGCGAGTTGCAGCAGGATGGATGGCCGGGTCAAGCCCGGCCATGACGAGGAGGAAGACGAGGAGGAAAGCGTCCGCAACAAACCAAGATCCTTGGCGCCCTTGCTGTATCAATGCGCGCCGGTCACACCGCCTTCAGCATCACCTTCAGCCCGTCGCGCGGCTTCGGGATCGGCCAGACCTGCCAGCTCGGCTGATAGCCGGGGGCGAAGGAGACCTCGATGTTGGACAGGAAATGCCGCGCAAAGCATTTCACCTGCATGTAGGCGAAGTGCAGGCCGAGGCACATATGCGCGCCGCCGCCGAACGGCACCCAGGCGAAGCGGTGGCGGCCGCGCTGGGCCTCGTCGGTGAAGCGCATCGGATCGAAGCGCTCGGGCTCGGGCCAGATCTCCGGCATGTGATGCGTGAACATCGGATTGATGCCGACGCCGGTGCCGGCGGGAATCGCATAGCCCTTGAAGGTGAAGTCCCGGACCGGGCGGCGCGGCAATGACGGCACCGGCGGCATCAGCCGCAAGGTCTCCTGGAACGCCATCTCGGTGAGCTTCATCTTCTCCAGATGCTCCGAGCTCATCGGATCGCCCTCTGCAAGGCCGAGGCTCGCGACCTCGTCGCGCAGCTTCTGCTGCCACTCTGGATGCGCGGCGAGCTGGGCGACGAACGAGGTGATCGACGAGGTCAGCGTGTCGTGCGCGGCCATCATCAGGAAGCTCATGTGATCGACGATGTCCTGCGTCGACAGCAGCGCGCCGCGGTCGTCGGTGGCGCGGCACAGATGCGAGAACAGGTCCTCGCCGTCGCCGCGCGCGCGGCGCAGCGGGATCTGCTCGGAGAAATAGGCGACGATGCGCTGGCGGCCCTTGACGCCGCGCGCCATCTGCGTACCCGGCAGCGGCCGGCGGATCGGCGCCACCGCGGCCGCGACCATGTCGACGAAGGCGCGGTTGATCGCATCGACCTCGGGCCCGATCTCGCTCCCCAGGAAGGACGTCGCCGCGAGATCCAGCGTCAGCTGCTTGATCGCGGGATAGAACAGCATCTCGCCCGGATTTGCCTTCCACTGCGCGACGCGTGCGGCGATGCCGCGGTCGAGGCCGGCGAGATAGGACTTCATCGGCCCGGCCTTGAAGGCGACCGACAGCGCCTTGCGGTGCATGCGATGCTCCTCGAAATCGAGCAGCATCAGGCCGCGCGGAAACAGCAGATTGAGGATGTGGCCCCAGCCATGCGCCGACGAGAACAGCTTGGCCTGGTCGAACAGCACAAGCTCGTTGGCTTCGGGGCCGAGCAGCACGACGTTGACGTCGCCGAACATGTGGGTGCGGTAGACGGGGCCATACTTCCTGGCGTTGCGCTCGACGTGACCCTTGGGGTCGGCGAGCGTCTCGAATGTCTTGCCGATGATCGGCCAGCCTTCGTCGCCGGGGATATGGGTGAGTGAATTGCGCCGTGGCGGGGTCAGCCTGATCGCATCAGAGACCACATGCTGCATCGACATCGCGGGGCTTCCTCTCGTCTGATGGCCGGTGTCTCGGATCTGACTTCGTTTCGGTCAGTGGCACAGTGGCAGACACCGTGGCCTGCATTGTCGGGCGGTTGCGGCCCTGATGCAATACGCTCCGGTGTCTCATGATCCGCCAGTTGTGCTGCGTCGCACGCGGCTGCGATCTCGCGGCGCGTTGATGCGTCCGAGGGATGGAATATTCCGCCCTCCTGCAGACAGAGGGCACGGGGAATGCCGGGCGCTGGCCGCACCCATGGCCCGCCTGCAGAAAAAAATGCAGGCGGCAGGTACCACAGGTTCAGCCGAGGCATCCCGGCATTCCCCGCGCGATGGTTTTGACGGCTGCTTCGCGATCTCCTCGGTGCGCCGGGCTTTCTGGCCACCGTGAGCGACAACGCGCTTGCGCGCACTGCGCAGGACACCAGCATCGGGGTGCCAGGACCACGCGACTTGACCGTGCGCATCGCCGTCGTTCGTCCGCGCGGCATCAACCACGCTGCGACATCGACACGCCCACCGCATCCCGCCTCAACGTTCGTGACGACCGCGAAGCGCCCCTCTTATCGAGACGGGACGGTGGGAGAGAAGCATGAATTCTGATAAAGAGAAACAGGAATATTTTTGCGCGCAGGACTGGACAGGGGTGATGTGATTGAGGTGGTTCGCGAAATGAGTTTTTCGGCGCGCACCGTCTCGCGGCGATCGACCTGTGATCGGCAGGCCGGCGCGGTGGTGTTTCTTTTCTCAAGACGTTTTGCTGGAAGTGATTTGCCCGTCGGGCCTGACGGTCGCCATCAGCCTTCTGCTGTCGTTGATGCGCGACGCCGCGATATCGGCGATCGATCGACGCAGGTTCAGCGGATCATCTTTCGAGGCGATAAAGCCTCGTCGCCGTCAGAAGCCGCCACGCGTTCTGACGCGGACGCCAAGGCTGTCAGCCGCCCGATTTGTTGATTTTCTTCACCTTGGCGTCGGTTGCCTCGATCGAGGCCGCCAGCTCCAGGATCGCCTTTGCCAGGAGGTCGGCGGCCTCCTTGGGGTCCTGCGACCGTTCGGCGCGCAGCGCGTAGTTCTTGGCTGAGGAGAGTGACATTGGCGACCTTTCCCACGGAAAAGCCCGCCGGGTCGAGACGACGGGCTGCCTGACGCGTCCTACGCGCGAGCGGTCCCCTTGCAGACCGTGCGCGATTAGCCGCGAGAATGGCAGAGCGGGGTTAAGAAAATCCTCGTGACGCTCGCTTCGCCTATGCGTCGTCTGCCGCGCGCGTGGCCGCGTCGCGCACGAACGTCGGTTCGCGTCGAGGCGCCGATTTCAAAGCACGACGCCTTGGCGATAGGCGAGCTTGGCCCGGCCCTTTATCCGCATGCCTCGCCGCGAGACCTCGAGAGCGATTTGGTCGCGGTCGATTCGGGTCATCAGGACGCCGCAGCAGTCATAATGCGCAATTCCAATGTCGCGGCCTGTTTCGATGTGCAATTCCGTGCGGGCCGGGTCTGGGCCGAAATTGCGCACGATCGCGTCGTCGCCATAAAAGCGCTTGATCGTGTCCTTGATGAAAATGACTTCATCAGCAGACAAGGGAGCGGGCGGCTGCGGAGGGCACTGGGGTTTGGCAGCGGGCATGGCGCTCAAAGTAGCGCCCGGGCAGTTTGGAGCCAAGCCTCGCCTGCCCCATGGTTTGACTGTTCTCACTGTCATCGACGAGCGCACGACCGCTCGCTTCAGGACTAGCCGCGCCTCAGAACTTGTAGCCGACGCCGACCGTCGCCGTATTCGTTCGCGTCGTCACATGCGCGGTGAAGCGGTCGTCGAAGCCGACACCGACGCCGCCGGCGACGAAGAATGTCCGCCTCGCCACCGTGCTCGGCCTCGTCGTCTACCCGCAACTCCAGAAGCCGGTCGACCTGCCGGCCCTGCGCGAGACGCTGAAGCAGATCGCGACCATCGCCGACTGCGGGAAGCTCGTCGCGGCGGTGAGGTAGTCACGCGCTCGACCGTTCGAGTTGCGCCTTGCCGCCATATTAGAGTCCAACCATTAGGGCCGTCATGGCCGGACTTGTCCCGGCGATCCACGTCGTTCGACATGGTGGATGGACGTGGATGCCCGGGTCAAGCCCGGGCATGACGAGTAACTAATTAGCGGCATCAATGCCGCTATATTGCGCGTGCCGCGGAGCGGCTTCGCCCCACGCTCACCCTCGCTGTTTCGCCGCCGCCTCCTGCAGATCCGGGGCATTCACGGCCGGAATCGCGATCCGTCCTGGCCCCGTCTGCGACAGCGCGGCGGCGGCCTTGTCGTTGTCCATGATCTTGGCCATCACGGCCTGGCCGGCGCGGTCGAAGATGGCGCGGTTCTCGATGACGAATTTCTGCGAGCGGCGCAGGCCGTCGATGTAGCCGTTGATCTCCGGCACGACGTAGCGCGCGACCATGTCCCAGCTGCGCCGCGAAGCTTCCGGGTTGGCCCAGTCGTGCACGAAGCCGATGATGTGGCCGACGCCGCCCGACACCTGCATCAGGTTCTTGATCGTCTTGACGAGATCGTCCGGCGTGCCGATCGTCGACGCCGCGCCCTCGACGAAGGCGGTCTTGTCGACGGCCTCGTCCGGCGATGAGAAGGCCTTCAGGCCGGGCCGCATCAGGGTGCCGACGGTGTACTCGTTGTGCCAGCGCATCAATCCCGCGCCGGCCTCGCGCCGTGCCTGCTCGCGCGTCTCCGCGATGTGCCAGGATAGCAGCACGCGCCAGTTCGCGCGGCTCACGGTCGTGCCGTGCTTCTTCGCCGCGTCCTCGGCAAACTCCCATTGCTGCGGCAGCGCCATCAGCCCCTGCGTCGACATCGAGCCGAGCGAGATGATGCCGATGCCGTATTTGCCGGCCAACGTCATGCCGGACGGCGAGATCTGCGAGGCCACGACGAACGGCATCTCCTCCTGCAACGGCAGGATCTGCAAGGCCGCATCGTTCATCGTGAACCAGTCGCTCTTGGCGGTGACGCGCTCGCCGTTGAACAGGCGGCGGATGATGGCGATCGCCTCGTCCTGACGGTCGCGCTGCGTCATCGGATCGATGCCGAGTGTGTGGGCATCGGAGGCGAGCGCGCCGGGGCCCGAGCCGAAGATGGCGCGGCCGCCGGTCATGTGATCGAGCTGCACCATCCGCTGCGCGACGTTGTAGGGATGATGGTAGGGCAGCGAGATCACGCCGGTGCCGAGCCTGATGCGCTTGGTGCGCTCGCCGGCGGCGGCGAGAAACATCTCGGGGGAAGCGATCATCTCCCAGCCGCTGGAATGATGCTCGCCGCACCAGAACTCATCGTAGCCGAGCTCGTCGAGCTGCGCGACCAGATCGAGGTCGCGGCGGAATTGCAGCATCGGATGCTCGCCGATCGGATGATGCGGAGCGAGGAACGCTCCGAATTTGAGCCGCGCCATGCGTTTTCTCCCAAGCGGAATTCGTTGTTGCTTGCCGATCAGGCTAGTTGGCGCATCGGTGTCAGGCAATCACCTTGGCCCGTATGCCGATCGGTGCATGGCTGCCATTTGTTTGTTTACTGATCGCCGATCGGTACGGCACACTTCCCGCTGACATGGTCGATTCGCGATGTGGCTCGAATGATGATTTCCAAATCGCGGTCGTCGGCCTTTGCGGTTGCGGAGTCTGTCGCGTTCACGCCAGCGGCGATATTCGTGGTGCTCGGTTCGCATTTCGGTGATTGCTGCGTGAAGCGCCGCGTCGGCGTGGCATTTAGATCGCAGCAAGACCGAAATTCGCAATCAAATTGCTGACGTCCGGGATGGTGTGGGCTTTTTCTTTTGCACTGCAGCAACCATCTGGGTGATGGTGGATTGTCTACCCGCTGCCGTGAATACGCGAATGCCTAAGGAGCTGCCGTTGTCCCTCGCCGAAAATGTTGAGTATTTGCGACGGCTGCGCGAGCTGAACAGTATTACCGGATTTGCCGATTTTCATCGTCAGCCGCGTCGCGCTCCAGAGAATCCCCTGATCGAGATCGAGCACTTCGGCACCAACCCTGGGCGCCTGAAGATGTTTGCCTATGTGCCGGCGCAGCGTCAGCCGCTGGCGCCGCTGGTCGTCGTGCTGCATGGCTGCGGGCAGGGCGCCGCCGACTACGATCTCGGCGCCGGCTGGTCGACGCTCGCCAAGCATTTCGGCTTCGCGCTGCTGCTGCCGGAGCAGCAGCGGGTCAACAATCCGCAGCGCTGCTTCAACTGGTTTCAGTCCGAAGACATCACGCGTGATCAGGGCGAGGTCGCCTCGATCCGTCAGATGATTGCGCGCATGGTGGCGGATTGTGCCATCGATCCCAGGCGCATCTACGTCACCGGCCTGTCGGCGGGCGGCGCGATGACCATGGCGCTGCTCTCGGCGCATCCCGAATTGTTCGCTGCCGGCGCTGTCATCGCCGGGCTGCCGTTCGGCACCGCGCGCAGTATGCGCGACGCGATCCTGCAGATGCGGATGCCGCCGGCGCGCCCCGCAGGCGAGCTCGGCGATCTCGTTCGCCGTGCCTCGAACCACCGCGGCAAGTGGCCGAAGCTGTCGGTGTGGCACGGCACAGCGGACTACACCGTGCATCCGGACAATGCCGGCGAGATCGTCAAGCAGTGGCTGGACCTGCACCATCTGCCGCTGGCGCCGATGGCCGCGGCCGAGGTGAACGGCTATCCGCATGAGCAATGGTGGAATGCCGACGGCGAGACCGTGGTGGAATCGTTCACGATCTCCAACATGGCGCATGGCACGCCGATCGGGATCGCGGCCAACGACAAGCGCTATGGCAAGGCCGGGCCGTTCCTGCTCGAGGCCGGCATCTCCTCGTCCTATCACATCGCGAAATTCTTCGGCGTCACCGATTGGATTCGTCCGCTCAAGGCGGCCACGACGTCGCCGAGCACGAAGCTGATCCCGCAGGTGTCGCCGATCTCGGCGGTGCCGGCCTTCACCAAGATCTTGCGACGCGCGACGGACGCCCCATCGCCCACTGCGGAACCGGTCGACGTCAAGCCGGCCGAGATCAAGGTGGTCGAGCCCAGAATGTCGCCGACCGGCATGCTGCTCTCTGCACCGGCATCCGCTGCGGTCCCGCAGCCCGAGGTCGAGCCCCAGTCGCCGGCATCCGAGTCGCGGAAAGCGGCCAAGCCCAAGCCGGACCAGAGGCCGGAGTCCAAGCCCGTGGCCGTCTCCAAGCCCGCGGAGCCGAAACGGCTGGAGTCGGCGACCGGCGAATCTTCGATCAACGGCAGTGGCGCGAGCGCCAGGCCGCGGCGCCGGACCATCGACGTCGCTGCCGTGATCGACCGTGCCCTGCAAGCGGCCGGCCTGAAGTAGACGGCCACAACCGCAGCCGTTCAGAGCTCGCTCGCGAGGGACGCGCGGGTCAGACGTCGCCGGTCAGGAATGGGTTGGTCATGCGCTCCTGGCCGAAGCTCGATCCGGCGCCATGGCCGCAGATGAAGCCGACGTCGTCGCCGAGCGGCAGCAGCTTGTCCTTGATCGATCTGATCAGCGTCTCATGGCTGCCGCCGGGCAAATCGGTGCGGCCGACCGAGCCGTTGAACAGCACGTCGCCGACCTGGGCGAAGCGCATCTCCTTGTTGAAGAACACGACGCTGCCCGGCGAATGCCCCGGGCAATGCAGGATATCGAAGACGAGCTCGCCGATCTCGACGCGGTCGCCCTCCTCGAGCCAGCGATCCGGCGTGAAATCGCGCACGCCTGTGATGCCGAAGCGCGCGCCGCTGGTGACGACGTTGTCGAGCAGGAACTTGTCGGCGACATGCGGCCCCTCGATCGGCACCTTCAGCGCGTCGCGCAGATCGGCCGCGCCGCCGACGTGATCGATATGGCCATGCGTCAGCCAGATCTTCTCCACGGTGACCTTTGCCTGCGCGATCGCGGCCTGGATGTTGGGCACGTCGCCGCCGGGATCGATCACGATCGCCTTCCGGGTCGCCTCGCACCACAGGATGGTGCAGTTCTGCTCGAACGGCGTGACGGGCACGATCATCGCGCCGGCCTTCGCCTTGGTCTGGTCTCGCTCGCTCATGGCGCCAGCATGCCGATTTTTCGCAGTGCGCCAAGCAAAAAACACCGCGGTGCGGCGGCCTGACACTTCACCGGCATCGTCCATCGCCTACCACTCTCTTGACGCTCGATGTCGATGCGATCTGGCTGTCGCCGATCTTCACTTCGTCGGCCGCAAAGTACGGCTGACGGCCTGACGGCCGCCGCGACCACGATCAACACGCCGATGCCGGTCGGGATCGACGAGGCGACATTGTTGGCGTCTCTGAGGACGGAGATGTCCGACCCAAGGTGGCGCGTGCACGTGCAGGCGTTTTTCGCCGAGGTCGATGTCTCCGTGATCCATAGTCTTGTCGTCGGCCATGTCGTCACGTTCGCAGAGCTACGACGTCGACCTGGATTCGAGCGCCGCCCTGCGGGCGGCCGTCTGTTAAGCGGAAGGCTGGCGTCAGGTTCCGGTTCCCCGGTGATTAGCGTGCTTGGGCGACGCCCGGAATCGGCTATGCTGTGGCGCATGGAATCGTCAGCCGCCAGGATCAGCCTCGTTCCCATCGACCGCCGCCAATCCGAGACGGCGCTGGCGATCGCGCGCGGCACCTCGCGCTTGCTGCGCTCGCTCGGCTTTGCCACCATCAGCGAGCTGCCGCTGCCGTCGGGACGTCGCGCCGACCTGGTGGCGCTGAACGAGCGCGGCGAGATCTGGATCGTCGAGATCAAGTCGTCGGTCGAGGATCTGCGCGCGGATCACAAATGGGAGGACTACCGTGCCCATTGCGACCGGCTGTTCTTCGCCTTCACGCAGGATCTGCCGTGCGAGATCTTTCCGCAGGACACCGGCCTGATCGTGGCCGATGCCTATGGCGCCCACCTGCATTGCGAGGCGCCAGAGCACAGATTGCCGGCGCCGACGCGCAAGCTCATGACGGTGCGCTTCGGGCTCGCGGCGGCGCAGCGGATCAACCGGCTGATCGACCCGCAGGGCCACGCGGACCTCTAGAGAATCCTCAAATGCGGTCCACTGGACGGGGGTTCCCCGCCTAGGTAGGTGACAGAGGCTCCGTCAGGTCACGAGTCTCAAGATGAGAGACATCAGCATCGCTGAGAGCCGATCCGCATCACCACCAGCCTGGCCGATCGATCGCCAGGCATCGCCGTCAAAAATTGGCAGCGACGAGATCGTAGGATCCCCGGCTGCCGCGGACATAGACCCTGGCGGCGGCGGCGCAGATCCGCTCGCGGTTGGAATCGAACGCGGTCAGAAAGCCCGACTCGTCCGGACGGGTGTCGGGTTGAAGGCGTCTCAACGCGCCCTCGTCGACGAAGAACGACGCTTCCATCGCGCTGTCATAGCCCCAGAACCGTACGGCACGTCGCGTGCGGTCATAGGAGCGGCTGTGATTTGGAAACTCAATCATGTGTGTGTCCGATCAGGTTCGGAGGACGCCGCCGATAGGGCGGACGTCATCCAAGGGGCGTCGTTCGGCGGTGGTCGCCGGCGACAAAGGTTTGCGCGCATCTCAATCGAAAGCCGACGGCAACTCGCCGTGGCGGAAGAGGACCGTCGGCTCATCGTCATAGTCACCCATGTCGGGATCGCCCGAGGATGAGAAGGCGACGACGCCTGCCTTGCTCGACACCAGTCGTTCCGCAGTCCGGAGCGCGCTCGCTTCCGTCTTGCAGGCGATCGGCGTCTCGGCTTTCGCGCGTCCGCCCCGGCCGGCGCTGAACGCCTGAACGAAATAGATCGTTTCGCGCGCCATGTTCTGTCCTTTGGGCTGTCGAGTACGGTCGGCCGCGTCGCCGCATTGCGCGCGGCGTTGATTGCGCGCGGCCCTGCGGCCTTGCGGGAGAACCATCCAGACTGATGAGGACCGGAAATCTCCTAGCGCTTCTTCTTGTCGCTGGAAAAATCCGGCTGCCATGCTCCGGTCTTCTGGCTCGGCGCTGCGGCAATGCTCTTGGGCTTTTCCTTCTTGGGCTTCTTGGCTTCGCGATTGCCTTTTTGCTGACCTTTGGCCATGTCGATCTCCTCTCGGCTCGGGTTGGAGCTGGTTCAACGCATCGAAGGCGCCGCGTCGATCCTGCGTGCGCGGCGTCACTGCCTATCGGCCGGGTGGCCGTCGTCCACCGGCTGCCGACGGGGCGCACGGTGGTCTGATCTACGAATGCAGCGCGGCAGTTGCGAGCGCGAGAAGGATCAGCAGAAGCGGCACAATGATGGGTGGAACGATCCACTCGCTCAGACGAAACTGCGGCATTGGCTGTCCCTCGCGTGTTTGCGGCGGGAGCGCTCGTGACCCTCAGTCACCGATGAATGCCGTCGGAATGGCGGTGATCGCCATTGATACACCCTGGCTCCTGCAATAGCGAGCACCAAAGCGCAGCGACACGGTCCGATGACGCCCGGCCGCTCGTCACGTCGTGCTGATGAGAAAGCGGTGGCTATTGCCGGCCGTAAGGCGCATGCTCCGAAGAGCTCGAAGTTGCGACAAGCGACAGCGAGGCTGTCGCGAAAGGTAGGCGCAGATGAGCATCCGCTCGCGGCGCGAATTCGTCACCTTCAAACATCCGTTCCGGATCAGAAGCATCGAGCGTCTCTTGCCCGAGGGCACCTACGAGGTGGTCACGGACGAGGAGCTGATCGAAGGATTGTCCTTTGCTGCCTACCGTCGGGTTGCGACGATGATGATGCTGCCCGCCGCCGGCTCGCGCTCTGCGGCCGTCGAGATGGTGTCCGTCAGCTCGGTCGATCTTGCAGACGCGCAGCGTGTCGACGCGAGTGCGTCGGATGACTGACGAACCGCTCGATCTCGACAGACACCGCGGGATGAGCGCGCAGAAGGCCGTGGACCTGCGTCGCGCTCTGGCCGAGGCCGAAAGTCACGCGCGGGACCTGCGCGAGCGGCAGGCTGTTCTCGAGCAGCACTTGCTCGCCAACGCGGCTGCGTCGTGGCCGGAAGCCGCCGCGAAGGCGCGCTATCTCCTGAACATGTATGCCGCGAGTCTTGCGGAACAGGATACCAGGCACCGGGAGCTGATCGCCGCCGTCCTGGCCGACTTCTCCCGGCTGACGGGGGAGAGCTGACGCGAGCCGGGGCATCGGGGCGCCGCTTGGCCTTGGATCCCCCGCCCGATCCAAGACTGTTGCTGGCGCAACAACATTCGCTTGTCCCGCCCTCCCGGCAATTTCCCATCTCTGCCCGATAAATGCCCCGCATGGGGCGCAACATCTCGGAACATTTTTAAGGCTCGAGCGGTATCCAGCCGAGGGGTGCGAACAGGAACGACAGATGCGACGGGTGCTCTTGGCGTTGACACTGCTCTACGCGACCGGAGTTCGCGCGGAGGAGATGGCGTTTTACGTCCTGGGCGTGGGCGCCGATTCCTGCGAGCGCTTCATCACCGCCGCCGAGGAGCAGCCGCCCGGCACCTACAAGGCGATCGGCAATGCCGACGGCCCCTACGTCAACGCCATCTCAAAGTATCAGCAGTGGATGATGGGCTACGTCTCCGCCATCAATGCGGACCGCGGCGACGAGGGCCGGCAGATCAAGCTCGATCTGACCGAGGTCGACAGCTGGATGCGCAATTGGTGCAGCCGCAATCCGCGGCGCACCGTCTTCCATGCGCTGCAGGCATTCGTGAAGTCGCACTGAGTGCGGACGAGCCGCAAAAGCCTACTTCGGCGCGCGCTTGGCGAGGATGCGCTGCAGAGTGCGGCGGTGCATGTTGAGCCGGCGGGCCGTTTCCGAGACGTTGCGGTTGCACATCTCATAGATGCGCTGGATGTGCTCCCAGCGGACACGGTCGGCCGACATCGGATTCTGCGGCAGCTCGGACTTTTCGCTGGTGGTCGACAGCAGCGCTGCAACGACGTCGTCGGCATCCGCCGGCTTGGCGAGATAGTCGACGGCGCCCATCTTCACCGCCGTCACGGCGGTGGCGATATTGCCGTATCCGGTCAGCACGATGGCGCGGGCCTCGGGGCGCTTGCGCTTCAGCGCCGACACCACGTCGAGGCCGTTGCCGTCGCCCAGCCGGAGGTCGACCACGGCGAAGGCCGGCGCTGCCTTGCCGATCTGTGAAATACCTTCGGCGACGCTTTCGCAGGAGGTGACCGTGAAGCCGCGGGTCTCCATGGCGCGCGACAGGCGCTCCAGGAACGGCTTGTCGTCCTCCACGATGAGGAGAGAGCGGTCCGGGTGGTTCGTCAGTTCGGCGATGGCGCCCACGGTCATATCCTTGAGAAGAAGGCTCGATGGTTGCGAGACGTCTGGTCCATCCTCATATGGTCTGCCGACCGGCCGCTGCCAAGATCGCGGGTTGCCGCAGTGTGCGGCGTGACGCCGCGCGGGGCGGGTGTGCCGTATGCCAGGACCACGCCGGCGGCGGCTGCCGCCGAGGCTTCATTCCGGCTCCGCCTCGCCATCGTCGTCCTCGCTGGCCTCGAAGCGCCGTCGCGGCCACACGATCTGGACTACGGCGCCATGGTCGGGGAAGGTGCGATTGCTGAACGAGACCTTGGCTCCGGTCCGCTCCAGCAGCGTGCGGGCGATGAACACGCCGAGCCCGAGGCCGCCGCCCTGGTTACCTCCCGGGCCGTCCTCGGCGCTGGGCCGTCGCGACAGATAGGGCTCGCCGATCCGCTTCAGGATATCAGGCGCGAAGCCGGGGCCGTCGTCGGACACCACGATCTCGACCGTCTCATTGTTCCACCAGGCGTTCACCTCGACGGCGTTGCGCGCGAAGTCGACGGCATTCTCCAGGATGTTGCCGACGCCATAGAGGATCGCCGGGTTGCGCGAGCCGACCGGCTCCTTGGCCGCGGCCACGGCGACGCGCACCTTGATGTCGACGCCGAAGTCGCGATGCGGGGCCACCGTCTCCTCGATCAAGGTCGACAGCTTCATCCGGTCGTACATCGACCCGATCGAGGACAGCTGGGTGATCTTGCCGAGAATGTCGCGGCAGCGCTGCGCCTGCTCGCGCAGGGTCTTGATGTCGGAGGTGACCTGGCTGTTGTCCTGCAGGGCGCGCTCCAACTCGCGCGAGATCAGCACGATGGTCGCGAGCGGGGTGCCGAGCTCGTGCGCGGCGGCCGCCGCGAGACCGTCGAGCTGGGTGAGGTGCTGCTCGCGCGCCAGCACCAGCTCGGTCGCCGCCAGCGCGTCCGACAGCTTGCGCGCCTCCTCGGTCACCTGGAACGCATAGAGGCTGGTGACGCCGATCGCGAGCGCGATCGAGAGCCAGACGCCGAACAGATAGATCGGCGGGAAGATCAGCGGCTCCTCGCCTTCCCACGGCAGCGGCAGGTGCATGAAGAACAAGGCGGTTGCGCAGGCCACGGCGAGCAGGCCGAGCATGATCGTCAGGCGGACGGGGAGGGCGGTCGCCGAGATCAGCACCGGCGCCAGGAACATGTAGGAGAACGGATTCTCCAGCCCGCCCGTGAGATAGAGCAGCACCGTCAGCTCGACGATGTTGAGCGCGAGCAGGCCTCCGGCGTGGGCCGGCTCCAACAACTGCATCGGGTTGAAGGCGATCTGCAGGCCGAGATTGAGCAGCGCCGAGATGCTGATCACCGCGAGACAGGGCACCACCGGCAGGTCGAACTCCAGCCCCTGCACCACGATGAAGATCGCGCTCAACTGACCGAGCGCCGCCAGCCAGCGCAGCCGCAGGATGGTGTCGAGCCGGACGCGCTGTCGCGGATGGCGATAGTCGGTGTCGGGCGTGTCGATGATCAGGGCGTCGTCGGTCATGACGGGAACCTAATGCCGCGCAGGCGCGGCGACAAATCTGGCCGGCCGTTGGTGGCCTGTTGCGGTTTGCGGCACAATGCCTCAATGAACCCCTCCCATGACGCAAGATGACGCAGTGCCGACCCTCTCATCCGATTCCAGCTCGGTTTCGCCCGCGATTGCCGTGTCGCGGCTGACCAAGGTCTACAAGACGACGACCGCTGTCGACGGCATCTCCTTTGCGATCCGCCGCGGCAGCATCACCGGGCTGCTCGGCGGCAACGGTGCCGGCAAGACCACGACGATTGCGATGATCATGGGGCTGGTGCAACCGACCTCGGGCGAGGTCGCCGTGCTCGGCCACAGGATGCCGGACGAGGCTGCTGCCGTGCTGGGGCGGATGAATTTCGAGAGCCCCTATGTCGACATGCCGATGCGCCTCACGGTGCGGCAGAACCTCACCATCTTCGGCCGGCTCTATGCGGTGGACCACCTCAAGGAGCGGATCGCGGAGCTCGCCGCCCAGCTCGACCTGACCGACTTCATCGATCGTGCCAATGGCAAGCTCTCCGCCGGGCAGAAGACGCGCGTCGCGCTGGCCAAGGCGCTGATCAATGATCCCGAGCTGCTGCTCTTGGACGAGCCGACCGCCTCGCTCGATCCTGACACCGCCGATTGGGTGCGTGGCCATCTCGACAGCTACCGCAAGCGCCGTGGCGCCACCGTGCTGCTCGCCTCGCACAACATGCTGGAGGTCGAGCGTCTCTGCGACCGCGTCATCATCATGAAGCGCGGCCGCATCGAGGACGACGACAGCCCGGCGCAGATCATGGCGCGCTACAACCGCTCGACGCTCGAGGACGTATTCCTCGACGTCGCCCGCGGCCGCGACCGGGAGGCCGCGCAATGAACGATCTTTCGCTCCGCATCGCCCCGCACCGGATCGGCGCGATGATCCTGCGCTACTGGTATCTGCTGCTGTCGTCCTGGCCGCGGCTGCTGGAGCTGATGTACTGGCCGACCCTGCAGATCATCACCTGGGGCTTCCTGCAGACCTACATCACCGCCAATGCCGGCTTTTTCGCCCGCGCCGGCGGCACCCTGATCGGCGCGGTGATCCTGTGGGACATCCTGTTCCGCGGACAGCTCGGGTTCTCGATCTCCTTCCTCGAGGAGATGTGGGCGCGCAACATCGGCAACCTGATGATGAGCCCGCTGACGCCGATCGAATTCCTGCTGGCGCTGATGACGATGAGCCTGATCCGGTTGGCCATCGGCATCATCCCGATGACCCTGATCGCGGTCTGGTTCTTCGACTTCAACCTCTACAGCCTCGGCCTGCCGCTGGTCGCCTTCTTCTGCAACCTGATCTTCACCTCCTGGGCGGTCGGCATCTTCGTGTCGGGGCTGGTGCTGCGCAACGGGCTCGGCGCCGAGAGCATCGTCTGGACGCTGATGTTCGCGCTGATGCCGCTCGCCTGCGTGTACTATCCCGTTCAGGTGCTGCCGCATTGGCTGCAACTGGTCGCCTGGTCCCTGCCGCCGACCTACGTGTTCGAAGGCATGCGCGCGCTGCTGGCCGATCACGTCTTCCGATCGGACCTGATGCTGACCGCGCTCGGGCTCAATGCCGCCCTGCTGCTGGCGTCGTTTGCGGCATTCATTGCCCTTTTGCGTAGCGCGCGCCGCGCCGGCTCGTTGCTGGCGGCAGGGGAATAATTGCGCTTTTCCCGTGGATTTCCGGGCTCATTTCGTCGCTTTGCGGCGTTGACACGTACAACACCGCATTGACGCTTAATTGCGCATTCGGCAGTATGCTGCATTGCAGAGAGGTTGAACGAGAATGCCGATAGGTGAGTTTGGCGGTGCACCGCCCCTGGCGTCGGAAGGCAGTCCGGTCCTGACGACGCCGATGTACTGGATGTACGAAATGGCGCACGCCTCGCTCAATCCGGCGCGCGCTGTCACCGACGCCACCAAGATCCTGTTTCAGAACCCGCTCAATCCCTGGGCCCACACCCAGATGGGCAAATCGGTCGCGGCGGCCTGCGAGCTGTTCGAGCGCACCACGCGCCGCTACGGCAAGCCCGAATGGGGCCTCGACGAGACCGAGGTCAACGGCATCCGGACCCCCGTCGAGGTCCGCTCGATCTGGGAAAAGCCGTTCTGCCGGCTGCTCTATTTCGACCGCAAGCTGACCCGCCCGCTGCGCAGCCCCCAGCCCCGGCTGCTGATCGTGGCGCCGATGTCCGGCCATTACGCGACCCTGTTGCGCGGCACGGTGGAAGCGTTCCTGCCGACCCACGAGGTCTACATCACCGACTGGTCTGACGCGCGGATGGTCCCGCTGGCCGAAGGCCGCTTCGATCTCGACGACTACATCGACTATGTCATCGAGATGCTGCGCTTCCTCGGCACCAACATGCACGTCATGGCGGTGTGCCAGCCGGCGGTGCCGGTGCTGGCGGCGGTGTCTGTCATGGAGGCCGAGCGCGACCCGTTCGCACCGATCTCGATGACCCTGATGGGCGGCCCGATCGACACCAGGCGCAACCCGACCGGCGTGAACAATCTCGCCCAGGAGCGCGGCATCGACTGGTTCCGCAACCACGTCATCACCAAGGTGCCGTTCCCGCATCCAGGCGTCATGCGCGACGTCTATCCGGGCTTCCTGCAGTTGAACGGCTTCATCAGCATGAACCTCGACCGCCATGTCGACGCCCACAAGGCGCTGTTCGCCAACCTCGTGAAGGGTGACGGTGACCAGGTCGACAAGCACCGCGACTTCTACGACGAGTATCTCGCGGTCATGGACCTGGCTGCGGAATATTATTTGCAGACGGTGGAGACCGTGTTCGTCAAACATGCGCTGCCGAAGGGCGAGATGACCCATCGCGGCACGCTGGTCGATCCGTCGAAGGTCACGCGCGTGGCCTTGATGACAGTCGAAGGTGAGAAGGACGACATCTCCGGTCTCGGTCAGACCGAAGCGACGCACGGACTCTGCTCGTCGATCCCGGATCACCGCCGGGTTCACTACGTGCAACCGGGTGTCGGTCATTACGGCGTGTTCAACGGCTCGCGATTCAAGTCGGAGATCGTGCCGCGCATCAACGATTTCATGCTGTCGGCAGCCGATCCGAAGTCGCTGCTCGCCATTGCGGCTGAATGAGCGAAGACGATGGTCACCGCGCATCCGAATCCGGATGCGGGGTAACCCTTTGAAGGGACGCTAGAAACCGGAACTCAGGAGTGACTCAAGCAGTGAATGTGGCGTCGCTTCTTGAGCGATGCTTTTGAATCTGAATTCATGTTTTTGGGGGCGCGCGAGGCCCAACCGCTAGGGTGCGGAACCTTCCGAACCCCTGTATGTTGGGCAAATGATTTGTTTTTGCGCCGAGCGCTTTCCCTGGCGGTGGATATGGCAAAATCCGGGCGAGTTCTTCCCTCCCGGACTGACAGAAATGGCCACTCGCGCGCTACTTTATCGGCGGCCCGCCGAACCTTCGCGTCTTCTCGTCAAGCATGGCTCGCAAATCTACTCGATTAGATTGCGGCGTCACCGTCGTGCGCGACGTTATACCCTGAGAATTCATCCGTCGGATCGCGAAGCGATCCTCACGATGCCTCCGCGCGGCACGATCATCGAAGCGAAAGACTTCGCGCAGCGTCATGGCGCGTGGATCGCGGCGCGTCTTGGCCGTCTGCCGAAGGCGGCGCCGTTCCTGCCGGGCACGTTGGTGCCGTTGCGCGGCGTGCCGCACAAGATCGTGCATCGCGCGGGCGAGCGCGGCACGGTGTGGACCGAGACGCGAGACAGTGGCGAGAAGATCCTGTGCGTGGCCGGCGGGATCGAGCACACCGAGCGCCGGGTGCTCGACTTCCTGAAGCGCGAGGCGCGCCGTGACCTGCAGAAGGCCGCCGACGCCTATGCCGAGCAGCTCGGCGTCAAGGTTAAGCGGCTGTCGATCCGCGACCAGTCGAGCCGCTGGGGCTCATGCACCTCGGCCGGCTCGCTGTCGTTCTCGTGGCGCCTGATCCTGGCGCCGCCCTTCGTGCTCGATTATCTTGCCGCGCACGAGGTCGCTCATCTGATCGAGATGAACCACTCGCCGCGGTTCTGGAAGGTGTGTGGCAGGATCTGCTCCTCGGTCGAGCGCGCCAAGAAGTGGCTCGACACCTGCGGCAACGATCTGCATCGCTATGGCATCGACGACTGAGGTCTCGACGATAGAGCATCTCGACGATGCGAGTCCCAATGGCCCGGCCTTCTGGTCCGGGCCATTTCTTTGTCGAGTTCCAATCTGCATCGATGAACTCAGAACCCGCGTGCGGACTATCGAATTCTTAAGCCTTCTCGCCTGCAGTCGGAGGATATTGCTCAATTCGGCGGCGCCTTAACGCGGCCGTAACGCTGCGCTCGCCAGATTTACCGCGATCAACCCCAAGGTGACGTCCCAGCGAGCTGCCGGGTCGTTCGCTGCAACCAAAGCGCCGATCGTTTCTCTCGAAACGTGCAGCGCGCCTCGAATCGAACGATGCCTGCAAGCGAGTTCCAACCGGCCGCATCCACACAATTGCTCTCGGCCGCGCTCGACGGTGCCTCCGAGGCGATCCTGTTTCTCGACGCGCTGGGCCATGTCCAGCACGCCAACCAGGCGGCGTCGGTGCTGCTGCGGCGTGAGCCGGCCGCTCTGATCGGCGCTGACCTCGAAAGCCTGGGTCTGCCCGCGGATCTGATCCCGGCGCCCCCCTGCGACGAGACGACGGACGCGCAGCAGGAGGCGGACCAGTCCGAAGCCCGCGAAATGACGATGCGCCATGCCGATGGCGGGCGGACCCGCCTCCGCCTGTCGCTGTGCGCTCTCCCGCCGGGCCGTGACGACGAGCCGGTCCGTTCGCTGCTGTTCATTCGTGACGTGACCACCGAAGTCGACATGCGCGAGCGCAATGCGCTGCTGACGTCGGTCGCCGACCGGACCAACCGGGCCGTCATCGTCACCGATCGCGAGCTCAACGTCCTCTATACCAACGCCGCCTTTGCCGGCCTGTTCGGCTACACGCCTGAACAGGCGATCGGGCGCCGCGCCGAGGAACTGCTGATCGGCCCCTGCACCGATCCCGCCATCATCGACCGGCTGAGGCAATGCCTCGAGGACGATCGCGGCATCGAGGAGGACGTGCTGGTCTACGACAAGGACGGCCGCGAGATCTGGACGACCGCCTATGTCAAGGCGCACCGGACCAAGCGGGGCAAGGTCAGATATCTGTTCGGGCTGCTCACGGACATCCGGGAGACCAAGCAGTTGCGCTCGCTGCAGCAGCTGATCATGGCGTCGCTGGCGTCCGACGTTTCGATCACGACCATCGCCGATCAGCTGTGCCGCCGGGTCGAAGAGCTCGCCCCGGACGTCGTCTGCTCGATCCTGCACGTCGATTCCGATGGCCGCATGCATCCGCTCGGCGGCCCCAGCCTTCCGCCCGCTTATTCGGCCAGCCTCGACGGCGTCGCGATCGGGCCGGACGTCGGCTCCTGCGGCACCGCCGCCCATCTCTGCGAGCCGGTGCTGTCGCACGACATCGACAATGATCCGCGCTGGCAACCCTACAAGGCCGGCCCGCTCGCCGCCGGCCTGCGCGCCTGCTGGTCGTCGCCCATCAAGGGCAAGGACGGCCGTGTCATCGGCACCTTTGCCTTCTACTTCCGTGAATGCCGCGGCCCCAGCTCCTGGCACGAGCAGATCGTGGCCGCCTGCGTCCAGCTCGGTGCGCTCGCCATCGAGCGCCAGGAGGTCCGCTCGACGATCTCACAGGTCGCCTATCATGACATGCTGACGGGCCTGCCCAACCGTGCCCGCATCCCGTCGCTGATCGCCGAAGCCATCAAGGCCTGTCCGGAAGGCGGACACGTCGCCGTCGCCTTCCTCGACGCCGACAATTTCAAGGACGTCAACGACACGCTGGGCCATGCCGCCGGTGACGAGTTCCTGGTCGGCTTCGCCAACCGCCTGCGAGCGCAGATCCGCAACGGCGACATGCTGGGCCGTCTCGGCGGCGACGAGTTCGTGATCGTGCTGCAGAACCGCGATGCCCTGGAAGCCTCGCTCGCGGCGGCGCGCATCACCGCCGCGCTGGCGATGCCGCTGACGATCGGCAAGCGCCAGGTGCCGATGTCGGCGAGCATGGGGCTCAGCCTCTATCCTGATAATGCCAAGGACATCGAGACCCTGATCAAGCAGGCCGACGCGGCGATGTACAAGGCCAAGCGCGGCGGCCGGGCGACCTACCGCTTCTTCAGCGCCGACATCGACAAGCTCGCCGAAGAACGGCTGATGCATTCGACTGCGCTGCGCGAGGCGATCGCCAGCGAGGCCCTGACGTTGCACTATCAGCCGCAGATCCGCACCCGCGACGGCGCGATCCACGGCGTGGAAGCGCTGGCGCGCTGGCACGATCCGGTGCTCGGCGAGGTCTCGCCCGCCAAGTTCATTCCGCTTGCCGAGGAATGCGGCCTGATCGAGCAGATCGGCGTGTGGTCGATCAAGCTGGCCTGCCAGCAGATGGCGTCGTGGCGGCGTGCCGGTCTCGACATCCCCTGCATCTCGGTGAACCTGTCGCCGATCAACTTCCAGAACGTCAATCTGGCGGCGATGGTGGCGCAGATCCTGGCCGCCAACGATCTGCCGGCGAAGATGCTGATGCTGGAGATCACCGAGGGCGTGATCCTCAACGAGCGCGCCACCGTGATCGCGACCATGAACGAGCTGCGCAACATGGGCGTCGGCCTGTCGCTGGACGATTTCGGCACCGGCTATTCGAGCCTCAGCCGGCTGGCCCAGCTACCGATTGACGAGTTGAAGATCGATCGCAGCTTCATGCGCGATTTCGAGAACGACAGCGGCACGCGGGCGATCGTGACCGCGGTCGTGCGCGTCGGCCAGAGCCTCGACGTGGCCGTGGTCGCCGAAGGTGTCGAGACCGAGCCGCAGCGCAAGCTACTGGCCGAGCTCGGCTGCGATGCGATGCAGGGCTTCCTGTTCGCGCGGCCGATGGCCGCCAGCGCCTTCAGCCGCTGGCTGCTGGACTACAGCGCCCATCGCGCGAGCCTGATGCTGCGGCTCGTCGGACGCGCGCTGGCGCAGGCCTCCGGTGATGCGAAAGGCGAGGGTGCTGCGAAAAGCGAGCCGTCATCGCGGCCCGTTGCGGCCGCCGCGGGCTGATCAGGCCGGACTCACTGTCTTCCCCTGACGAGCATCGCTCGTTGCGTCGCACCACGCAGCGCATTTGCGCTTCCGTCGTCATTCCCGGGCAATCGTCAACGCGCATCCGCGCGTTGAACATCGAGATTCCGAGTTCGAGGCCTGCGGCCTTGCCCCGGAATGACGGTGGTCGTGGTGCAATCAAATCAGCGCCGGCCGCCGAACAACCGGTCCACCAGCCAGCCGTCGAGCCCGGCCGCGGGCTCCGGACGAACATTGCTGCGGCTCGGGCTCGGCGCCGCCGAGCGCGCCGAGTAGGCCGCATTGGGCGCGGGGGCCGACGGTGCTGAAATCTGCGAGGCGATCTGCGCCAGCGTCGGCACAAGGCCGGAGCCCTGCGCGTTCGGCAGCGCCGCCACCGGCACGCCCTGATGCGCCGCGCGCATGAAGCGGGTCCAGACCTCGACGGGTAGGCCGCCGCCGGTCGCCTTCCTGGTCGGCGAGTTGTCGTCATTGCCGAGCCAGACGCCGGTGACGAGGCGCGCGGTGTAGCCGATGAACCAGGCGTCGCGGAAATCCTGGCTGGTGCCGGTCTTGCCGGCGGCGATCCAGCCCGGGATCTCCGCCTTCTTCGCGGTGCCGGAGATCAGCGTCTCCTGCATCATCTGGTTCATCATCGCCGCGTTGCGCGGCTCGATCACCTGCACCGGCTGCTCGGCCTGGCGCATGTAGAGCAGTTTGCCGTCGAGCGTCCTGATCCGCGTCACCACATGCGGCGAGACGCTGACCCCGCCATTGGAGAACGGCGCGTAGGCGCCGACCAGCTCGATCATCGACACCTCGGAGGTGCCGAGCGCGATCGACGGGTTGGGATCGAGCTTGGAGGCGATGCCCAGGCGGTGTGCGGTCCGCACCACGTTCTTCGGTCCGACCTCGAGACCGACACGCACCGCGACCGTGTTGAGCGACATCGCCAGCGCCTGGGTCAGCGTCACCGGGCCGAAATATTCGCGGGTGTAGTTCTCCGGCTTCCAGCCCTTCAGGTCGAGCGGCGCGTCCTGGCGCACCGTGTCCGGCGTCAGGCCCTGCTCGATGGCGGTGAGATAGACGAACGGCTTGAACGCCGAGCCGGGCTGGCGCTTGGCGGTCACGGCGCGGTTGAACTGGCTGTCCGCGTAGTTGCGGCCGCCGACCATCGCACGCACGGTCCCATCCGGCGTCATCGCCACCAGCGCGCCCTGGCTGACGTTGAATTTCACGCTCTTGGCCGCGAGCTCGTCGATGATGGCGGCCTCGGCGACGGATTGCAGCTTCGGATCGATCGTGGTCTCCACGACGATCGACTCCTCGACCTGGCCGACGAGGTCGTCGAGCACCTCGCCGATCCAGTCGGCGACGTAGTTCACGGTGCCGGCGCCGGCCGGCTTCACCGCCACGGAAGGATGCGCGATCTGGGCCTGCGCCTGGGCGTCGGTGATGAACTTGGCCTCGGCCATCGCCGCAAGCACGGTCTGCGCGCGCTTGGCCGCGCCCTCCGGGTTGCGGTTCGGCGCCAGCCGCGACGGCGACTTGACGAGACCTGCGAGCATCGCGGCCTCGCCGATCGTCACCTGCCGCGCGGACTTGCCGAAATAGC
This sequence comes from Bradyrhizobium sp. SZCCHNPS1003, assembly GCF_032381555.1. NCBI lineage: Bacteria > Pseudomonadati > Pseudomonadota > Alphaproteobacteria > Hyphomicrobiales > Nitrobacteraceae > Bradyrhizobium > Bradyrhizobium sp. SZCCHNPS1003. The sequence continues at coordinate 173,660 of NZ_JAUHIU010000012.1, read as the reverse complement.
GCTGCGCCGCCGCCTCGACGCCATAGGCGCCGGAGCCGAAATAGACCCGGTTGAGATACAGCTCGAGGATCTCGCGCTTCGAATATTTGCGCTCCAGCCACAGCGCCAGCTCGGCCTCCTGCAGCTTGCGCGCCAGCGTGCGCTCCTGGGTCAGGAACAGGTTCTTGGCGAGCTGCTGCGTCAGGGTCGAGCCGCCCTGTGATACGCCGCGATGCAGGATGTTGGCGACGACAGCGCGGGCGATGCCGATCGGGTCGATGCCGAAATGCTGGTAGAAGCGGCGGTCCTCGATGGCGATGAAGGCCTTCGGCAGATAGGGCGGCAGATCCTTCAGCGCGACATTGGCGCCGGCCATCTCGCCGCGCTGCGCCAGCATGGTGCCGTCATAGCCCACGATCTCGATCGTCGGCGGCCGCTTGGGGATCTCCAGCGACTGGATCGGCGGCAGATGCGCGCCGGCCCAGATCACGACGCCGACCAGCGCGATCACGCCCCACAGGCCGCAGACCAGCGCCCAGTAGAACATGCGCCCGATCGGCAATCCCCAGCGCGACCTGCCGCGGCTCGGCTTTGGTTTCGGTGTTGAGGTCTTCGGCTCGCGCGCCGGCACATCGTCCTCGTCGTCGGGCTCGACCGGCCTTTTCTTCGCAGCGGACTTCTTGGGCGCGTTGTTGCCGGAGGGGATGCGATCCTTGGGGTCGAGGCGCAGATCGGCCATCGCGGCCGCAAGACCGAATCGCGGCTCCTTGCGTCCGCCGCTCTGTTTCCGTCCCCGCGCCATACGCAACCCGAGCCCGCGACCCCGCCGTCCGACCACGGTAATGTCCGGAGTTTAAGGGGCAGTTAGGAAGAGCTTAACGCGCGATTAGGAGTTTCGCGCCGCTAACGCCGCGTTATGGTTAAGCGAAGGTCAACAACAATCAGGCGAGGGAATTCATGGGCCATATCGATCCCACCAAGGAGGTGTTCGCGCAGTTCCGGGAGAATGACCGCCCGGGTCCGATCCACATGCTGAACCTGGTGCGGCTGCGCAAGGAGGCGGCCTATCCCGATGGACGCAAGGTCAGCGGCGCGCAAGCCTATGCCGCCTATGGCCGCGAGAGCGGCCCGGTGTTCGAGCGCCTCGGCGGCCGCGTAGTCTGGCAGGGTCGTTTCGAACTGATGCTGATCGGTCCGCAGGAGGAATACTGGGATCACTGCTTCATCGCCGAATATCCGAGCGTGCAAGCCTTCGTCGAGATGATCCGCGATCCCGTCTATCGCGAGGCAGTGAAGCACCGCCAGGCTGCGGTCGAAGACTCGCGCCTGATCCGCCACGCTGTGCTGCCGGTGGGCAAGAACTTTGGCGAGGTGCCGGCGGGGTAAGTCTGACTACACCCGCAAGATTGGTAGTCCGCAGTCGCCAAGCAAAAGGTACGTTCCCTCCCTCCTTGTGGGGGAGGGAGCGCGGCAGTGGGCTGAGTGAGAGCGAGTCCTGATCCAGAAGCGCCCAGGCGCGTCGCTCTGCTCGAAGACATCTGCGCTCTCAGCCTCCGATGCCGCTTGCATGACACATAAGTTTATGCTTATGTGTTGGCATGATCGAGAGTGACATCTTCAGGGCCCTGGCTGATCCGACGCGATACGCGATCTTCGAGAAGCTGGCGAACGGCAGCATGAATGCCAGCGCGCTTCGCGAGGGTCTGACGATCAGCCAGCCGGCGATGTCCCAGCACCTCGCGGTTCTCAGAAGCGCGGGATTGGTGAGGGAAGAACGGCAGGGTCGCTTCGTCAACTATGAGGTCGATCCGGAGGGCCTGGCGCAGATCGCGCGCTGGCTGGCGAAGTACCGCGCCTACTGGCCGTCGCGGGTCAATGCGTTGAAGGCCGTGCTGAAGGACATGGACCAATGACCGATATCAAGGCTGACCGGCAGAGCGACGATCTGGTGCTCGACTACGAACTCGACGCTCCGCCGGAGAAGGTGTGGCGGGCGATCAGCATTCCCGCGCTGCGCGAGAACTGGCTGCCTTCAGGAGAATTGGCCGATGCCGCCCCGGTCTCCTCGACGCCCGGCGAAGAAGTTCGCTACCGGATGCGCGACGACGAACCGCCGTATCTTGAGAGCATCGTGACGTTCCAGGTCATGCCCAACGCCGCAGGCGGGACCAGGCTGAGAATCATTCACGGACTGGTCGTCACAAAGCTGATGCGGCGGACGCCGCCGGTGGCGAACAGCAACCGGCGCAGCCTGATGCGCGCGGCTTGACACTCTAGTTCACTAACAACTCACTGAAACCGGGAGCTCGCGCATGCGCGACACGATGCAACTCGTCCCTATGGTCATCGAGCAGTCCAGTCGGGGCGAACGATCCTTCGACATCTATTCGCGGCTGCTCCGTGAGCGGATCGTCTTCCTGAACGGCGAGGTCAACGACACGGTGTCCGCCCTGGTCTGCGCGCAACTGCTGTTTCTCGAGGCGGAAAACCCAAAGCGGCCGATCCATCTCTACATCAATTCACCCGGCGGCGTGATCACCAGCGGCCTCGCGATGTATGACACGATGCAATTCGTCAAAGCACCGGTACACACGCTCTGCATGGGAACGGCGCGATCGATGGGCTCGTTTCTTCTGATGGCGGGAGAGCCCGGCGAGCGGACGGCGCTGCCCAATGCAAGTCTTCACGTCCATCAGCCGCTCGGTGGTTTTCAGGGCCAGGCGTCCGACATCCTGATTCACGCCAAGGAGATGGAGCAGACCAAGCGCCGCATGATCAGGCTCTACGCCGAGCATTGCGGACGTACGTATGAAGACGTCGAGCGCACCCTGGATCGCGATCACTTCATGACCGCGGACGAAGCCTTACAGTGGGGCTTGATCGACCGGGTCGTCAAGCAACGAGACCAGGGTGAGGTCATCAACGACTGACACTTCCTCGACGCGACGGCGGATCCTACCGCAACAGCCGTTGTCACCCGCGATGCGGTCGAATGGCCGTCGGCGAGCGCACGCAGCGGCGAACGGGCGCAACCCGTGCCGCAATGCAGAACGGGGCCGCGCTATCCCGCAGCCCCGTCCCATCGATGTTGACCGCGTCATTCCGGGGCGATGCGCAGCATCGAATCCGGAATCTCGAGGGTCCGGGCTCGTCGCTATCGCACGCCCTGGAACGACGTCGAGTGCAGCTAGCCCGCCGCGCCCTTGTCCTCCAGGATCGGGCCGAACAGCTCCCAGCGCTCACCGTTGAACTTCATCATCTGTAGTTGCTTGTTGACGCGATAGTCGGTCGGCGAGGTGTTGATCTTCATGCCCGGCAGCGACAGGTCGCCGACGACGTCCTTCAGCGACGCCGCCTGCTTCATGACGTTCTCGCGCGTCAGGTTGTCGCCGCACATCTGCAGCACCGTCACCAGGAGCTGTGCGTTCCCGTAGCCATAGACGTTGAAATTGGAGTTCTTGTCGCCGTCCGGATAATACTTGGCCATGAAATCCAGATAGCGCTTCATGCCCGGATCGTCCTTCCAGGTCGGATCGAGCGGGTCCTTGCCGTAATTGACCGAGATCACGCCCTTGGAGGCTTCGAGGCCGGCCGGTTGCATCACTGCGCCGACAGAGGTGGCATTGATATCGACGATGTGGACGGGGTGCCAGTCGAGCTCATGCAGCTTCTTGATGGCCTGAGCGGCTTGCTTCGGCGTCGCGGCGGAGAACAGCAGGTCGGCGCCGGCGGCCTTGATCTTGAGGATCTGCGAGTCGATGGTCGGATCGGACACCTCGTAGGAGGCATCGGCGACGATCATGGTCGATGCCTTGTCACCCAGGCCGGCCTTGATCCCGTTCAGATAGTCCTTGCCGAGATCATCGTTCTGATAGAGCACGCCGATCTTGGCGTTGGGATGCTCCTTCAGAATGTACTGGCCGTAGATGCGGCCCTCGGTGAAGTAGTTGGGATTGTACCCCATGGTCCAGGGGAAGTTCTTGGGGTCGGTGAACTTGGTGGCGCCGGTGGCGGCGAACAGCTGCGGCACCTTCTTCGCGTTGAGGTATTTCTGGACCGCGGCGTTGGACGGCGTGCCGATGATCTGGAAGGTCAGCAGCACCTCGTCGTCCTCGACCAGCTTGCGGACCTGCTCGACCGCCTTGGGCGGCGAATAGGCGTCGTCATACTGGATCAGCTTGATCTTGCGGCCATTGATGCCGCCCTGCTCGTTGATCATGTTGAAGTAGGCGGCCTGGGTCTTGCCGATCGAGGCATAGGCCGAGGCGGGGCCCGAGAACGGCACCGTCTGGCCGACCTTGATCTCGGTATCGGAGGCGCCGGGATCATACTTCTTCTGGGCCGAGGCTGACGTGACGGAGAGGGTGACGGCCAAAGCGGCCGCGCCTGCAAGACGGAAATATCCCTGTCGCATGGGGTCTGCATTCCTCCTGAATGTTGTTGTGCGGCTGGTCTGCCCGGACGGGCGCCATCGCTACAGGCAGTGTGGAGGAACGGCTTGGCGGACGCAAGGCGAGCCGCCACCGGGACTGCGGCGGTTCCGCGGGGCGAGAGCTTAGGATGCAAGCTCGATGATCGTGACTTCGCACCATTGCGAGCCAAGCTGCCCCCTGACATTCAGTGTCGTCCCGGCCAAGCCCTGGCGTCGCGCAGCGACGTCAGGGCGCAGAGCCGGGATCCATAACCACAGGCCGCCCTGTGGCGAAGACTCGGAGTTGCGATCCTGCCTCGAACGTCGCCCGGGAGTATGGGTCCCGGGTCGGCGCACGCCGTCGCGTTGCGCCGCCGTGCTTGCCCGGGACGACATCTGTGGTCGCTGCTTCAAAACGGCTTCGCCATTTTGCGCGCGAATGTCCCGGAATGATGTCCTCATGGGCACCGACATCGTCCGCAGGCGTCTCGAAAGACGGCCGCGGACTCGGTGCTGATCAAGCCGCCAGCCAGACGAGCATCAGGCCGACTGCTGCCGGCACGCTCTGGATGAACAGGATCTTGCGGCTCGCCGTGGCGGCGCCATAGAGGCCCGCGACGAGCACGCAGAGCAGAAAGAACACCTTGATCTGAAAAGCGAACACCGGCGCCGGATGCGCGAGGCCCCAGAACAGGCCGGCGGCGAGGAAGCCGTTGTAGAGGCCCTGATTGGCGCCGAGCACCTTGGTCTGCTCCGCGCGCTCCGGCGTGTTGTTGAACGCCCTCAAGCCGGCCGGCTTGGTCCAGAGAAACATCTCGAGTACGAGAATGTAGACGTGAAGCAGGCCGATCAGCCCGACGACGATGTCTGCAATCAATGCCATGGTTCGGCTCCCCCAAGCCTGCCGGGACCGGCGGTGGTGCCGGCCCCCTCGTTCAAATCTTCTCCGAGCGGCTCAGGGCCGCGCGATGGTCTCTCATGCCGCCGGTTGGGCGGCCGCGTCGTCGTTCGCCAACAAATGCAGCAGCGCGCTCTTGATCGCCGCCTGCCGGGTCGGCGCGTTGATCTGCGCGCCCAGGAGGTCGGTGACGTAGAACACGTCGCGGGCGCGTTCGCCGAAGGTGGCGACATGGGCCGACGCGATGTTGAGATTCAGCTTCGAGATCGCCGTCGTCAGCTCGTACAGCAGGCCGGGGCGGTCGAGGCCGGAGACCTCGATGACGGTGTAGAGCTCCGACCATTGATTGTTGATGGTCACTTCCGGCTCGACCGAGAACGCCTTGTGCTGCTTGCCGCGCGTCGTCCGCCGCGCCACGGCGTCCGGCAGCCGCAGCTTGCCCTCCAGCACCTGCTCGATGGTCTCGCCGATCCGGGTCGCACGCCGGCCCTCGTCCTCATCGCGCTCATACTCGCGGGAGATCGCGATGGTATCGAGCGCGCGGCCGTCGGTCGTGGTATAGATCTGGGCATCGACGATGTTCGCCCCGGCGGAGGCGCAGGCGCCGGCGATGATCGACAGCAGCCACGGATGGTCCATCGCGAAGATCGTCAGCTCGGTCACGCCGCGCGCCGGATCGAAGCCGACATTGATCGCGAGCTTGTGGCCGGCATCCTCGCTCGATCGCACGAAGCGGGCATGGCGGATCTTGCGCGGCAGCTCGACCTTGAGCCAGTAGGCCGGATAATGCCGGCCGATATAGGTGTTGAGCTCGTCCTCGGGCCAATCGGTGAAGGCGTTGCGGAATTCAGCCTGCGCCGCGGTGATGCGCTTGGCGCGGTTGACCTCGGAGAAGCCGCCGGTCAGCACCGGCTCGGTCTCGTAGTAGAGCGTGCGCAGCAGTTGCGCCTTCCAGCCGTTCCAGACGCCGGGGCCGACGCCGCGGATGTCGGCGGTGGTCAGGATCGTCAGCAGCTTCATCTGCTCGACGGACTGCACCACGGCGGCGAAATTCTCGATCGTCTTGCGGTCCGACAGGTCGCGCGACTGCGCCACCGTCGACATCGTCAGATGCTCCTCGATCAGCCAGGCGACCAGCTCCGTGTCGGCATTGTTGAAGCCCAGCCGCGGGCACAGCCGGCGCGCGATCTTGGCGCCAGCGATGGAATGGTCCTCGGGCCGTCCCTTGGCGACGTCGTGCAGCAGCACGGTGATGTAGATGACGGCGCGGTGCTCGGGCCGGATCTTGCGCATCAGGTCGGAGGCCAGGGTGAACTCGTCGATGCCGCCGCGCTCGATCTCCTGCAGAAAGCCGATGCAGCGGATCAGGTGCTCGTCGACCGTGTAATGATGATACATGTTGAACTGCATCATCGACACGATGCGGCCGAAGGCGCGGATGAAGTGGCCGAGCACGCCGGTCTCGTTCATCCGCCGCAGCACGACCTCGGCATCGTTGGAGGTCAGGATCTCCATGAACAGCCGGTTGGCCTCGGGATCGTCGCGCAGCTCGGTGTTGATCAGGTTCAAGGAGCGCGTGACCGCGCGCATCGCGTCGGGATGGAAGGCGAGGTTGTTCTTCTGCGCCAGCCGGAAGATGCGGATCAGATTGACCGGATCGTGCTTGAAGACGTCGGGCGCGGCGAGGTTGATGCGGTTGTTGTCGACGATGAAGTCGTCACTCTCCGGCACGCGCCGCCAGGTCGAGCCGGTGGTCAGGCGCGAGATCATCCGGCTCAGCACCGGCGCCGGCTTGGCCTGTTGGTCCTCGAGCTTGGCGCACAGGATGGCGGTAAGATTGCCGACCTCCTTGGCGACCAGGAAGTAGTGCTTCATGAAGCGCTCGACATCCTGCATGCCGGGATGGCTGGTGTAGCCCAGCCGCACCGCGATCTCGCGCTGCAGGTCGAATGACAGCCGTTCTTCCGGACGCCCGCTGACGAAATGCAGGTTGCAGCGCACCGACCATAGGAAGTCCGCGCAGCGCCGGAAGGTGCGGTATTCATGCGCGTCGAACACGCCGCGCTCGACCAATTCGGCGGTCTCGCGCACGCGATAGACGTATTTGGCGATCCAGAACAGCGTATGCAGGTCGCGCAGGCCGCCCTTGCCGTCCTTGACGTTGGGCTCGACGAGATAGCGCGACTGGCCGCCGCGGCGGTGCCGCTCCTCGCGCTCGGCTAGCTTGGCGGCGACGAACTCGGCGGCGGTGCCCTGCACCACCTCGTTGTCGAAGCGCGCGACCAGCTCGTCATAGAGCGGCCGGTCGCCGGCGAGATAGCGCGTCTCCAGGATCGCGGTGCGGATGGTCATGTCGCCGCGCGCCTGGCGGATCGACTCGTCGACCGAGCGGGTCGCATGGCCGACCTTCAGCCCCATGTCCCACAGCGAGTACAGGATGGCTTCGGCGACCTGCTCGCCCCAGGCGGTCTGCTTGTAGGGCAGGATGAACAGGAGATCGATGTCGGACTCCGGCGCCATCAGGCCACGGCCATAGCCGCCGGTGGCGACCACCGCCATGCGCTCGGCGCCGCTCGGCACCTGCGAGCGGTAGAGGTGCTCGGTGGCGGCGGCGTAGAGGATGCGAATGATCTCGTCCTGCACGAAGCAGAGCTGCTCGGCGCAGCGCCGGCCATGGCGGTCCTTCAACAGTTGCGCCTGGGCGGCCGCGCGCGCCTTGACCAGCTCGGCCTTGAGGAATTGCACTACGGCGGCGCGGAACATGTCCTCGCGTCCCGAATGCTGCGCGGCCAACGCGTCGACCGCAGCGGCGATGCCGGCGCTATCGAAATCGGAAAGGCTATCAGGGTGGGAATTGGGGGCGACGCTGTCCATGGATGCAACCGGATATCGAACAAGGCCTGTGCTGTCACGAAACTTCCAATGCAACAATCGATCCATGCTGTCATCGGTGGTCACGGGATGATGATCGTTCTGAATGGTGCCGTCGAAAGGAAAAGCAATTCTCGCGTGCCCCTGGCATAACTCATTGAAACCACAGCAATGTTTCTTGAGGCTTGGAGGGATGACGATGGGTGGATTGTCGAGGCGCGGATTTGCTGCGGTTGCGGCCGTGGTTCTCCTGGGATGCGGCGCTGCACGCGCGGCCGAGCCGGTGAAGGAGATCCGCTTGGACTGGGCGACCTACAATCCGGTGTCGCTGGTGCTGAAGCAGAAAGGACTTCTGGAGAAGGAGTTCGCCAAGGACGGCATCAGCATCGTCTGGGTGCAGTCGGCCGGCTCCAACAAGGCGCTCGAATTTCTCAACGCCGGCTCGCTCGATTTCGGCTCGACCGCCGGCTCCGCCGCGTTGGTCGCCAGGATCAACGGCAATCCGATCAAGTCGGTCTACGTCTATTCGCGGCCCGAATGGACCGCGCTGGTCACGGCCAAGGATTCCAAGATTGCCTCCGTGGCTGACCTCAAGGGCAAGCGGGTCGCGGTGACCCGTGGCACCGATCCGCACATCTTCCTGGTGCGCGCGCTGCTGTCAGCCGGCCTCAGCGACAAGGACATCACGCCGGTATTGCTGCAGCACGCCGACGGCAAGGCGGCGCTGATCCGCGGCGACGTCGACGCCTGGGCCGGGCTCGATCCGATGATGGCGCAGGCCGAGGTCGAGGAGGGCGCCAGGCTGTTCTACCGCAAGGCCGACGCCAACACCTGGGGCATCCTCAACGTCCGTGAGCAGTTCCTCAAGGACAATCCCGAGATCGTCCGCCGCGTGCTCGCCACCTACGAGGTCGCACGCAAGGACGCGCTGGCGAATTACGACGACCTGAAGAAGACCTTCATCGCCGTGACCAAGCTGCCGGAGACCGTCGTCGACAAGCAACTCAAGGAGCGCACCGAGCTGACCCACAGCCGCATCGGCGCGCCCCAGCGCGAGTCGATTTTGGCTGCTGGCCTCGCTTTGCAGCAGGCCGGTGTCGTCGATGCCAAGGTGGATGTGAAGGCGACGCTGGATGCCCTGATCGACGACCAGGTCCCGCTGCCGACGAACTAGAACGCACGAAGCACTGTTGCAGATACAACCAATGCTGCAGACAAAATAACGGTGTCGTCCCGGACAAGCCCGCCAGCGCGGAAGCGCTGGCGGGCGCAGATGCGGGACCCATACTCCGTGAAGGTCGTTGGGAGGCAGGCTGGAGCGGCATCTCGTCTCACCACGGCGGCCGCGGAGTATGGGTCCCGGCTCAAGGCCGGGACGACAGCAAGTTAGGAGCGCCGTCCTCGGCCCCATTACCATCCACCACCATCACCACGCCTTGCATTCCCGCGCGGGACACTGTTCTCACTATGACCATGACCGTCGAATTGCAGGCGCCGGCTGCCGCCACACCGCAGACCGCCAGCCAGCCATGGCTCACGCGGCTGACGCGCCCGCTGCTCGGCTTGCTGCTGCCGCTGTCGCTCGCACTCGCCTGGGAGCTTGCCGTCCGGGCCGGCTGGTCCAACGGCCGGCTGGTGCCGCCGCCCTCGAAGGTCTTCACCACCATCGCCGAGCTCGCCCGCTCCGGCGAACTCTCCCGCCACATCACGATGACCTTGACCCGCGTCGGCGTCGGTTTTGGCCTCGGCGTCATTGCCGGAACTGTCCTCGGCGGCATCTGCGGCTATTGGGGCCTCGCCCGGCGGCTGGTCGATCCCACCATCCAGGCGCTGCGCGCGATTCCCTCGATCGCCTGGGTGCCGTTGTTCATCTTGTGGCTCGGCATCTTCGAGACCTCCAAGGTGGCGCTGATCGCGGTCGGCGTATTCTTCCCGGTCTATCTCGGCCTGACCGGCGCGATACTCTCGGTCGACCGCAAGATCGTCGAGGTCGGCCGCATCTTCCGTCTCTCCGGGCCGGCGATGATCCGCCGCATCCTGCTGCCCGCGGTGCTGCCGGCGTACGTCGTGTCGCTGCGCGTCGGCCTCGGCTTGGGGTGGATGTTCGTCGTCGCCGCCGAGTTCATGGGGGCGTCGGAAGGGCTCGGCTACCTCCTGATCGACGGCCAGCAGCTCGGCAAGCCGGCGCAGATCGTGGCGGCCATCGTGATCTTCGCCATCATCGGCAAGGCGACCGACTGGCTCCTGGAGATCGCCACCGCGCCGCTGTTGCGCTGGCAGGACAGCTTCGCACGCCAGAGCGGGGCCGCCTGATGTTGTCGTTGCAAGCCGTCACCAAGGTCTATCCCAACGGCGTCCACGCGCTGGAGCGGTTCTCGGCCGAGATCCAGCTCGGCGAGATCATCGCCATCATCGGCGGCTCCGGCTGCGGCAAGTCGACCTTGCTGCGCGCCGTCGCCGGGCTCGACCGCGCCAGCGCCGGCACCGTGACGCTCGACGGTGAGGCGATCATGGCGCCGCATCCCAAGGTCGGCATCATCTTCCAGGAGCCGCGGCTGCTGCCGTGGCTCACGGTCGCCGACAACATCGGGTTCGGCCTGTCCGAGTTGCCGGCGGCCGGGCGCCGCGATCGCGTCGCGCGCGCGCTCGAACGTGTCGGCCTCGCCGACAAAGCGAAGGTCTGGCCGCGCGAATTGTCCGGCGGCCAGGCGCAACGCGTCGCGATCGCCCGCGCATTGGTGGCGCGGCCGGAGGTGCTCCTGCTCGACGAGCCGTTCTCTGCGCTCGATGCCTTCACGCGCAAGGACCTGCAGGACCACCTGCTCGACCTCTGGGCCGATACGCGCCCGACCCTGGTGCTGGTCACGCACGACGTCGAGGAAGTCGTGGTGCTGGCCGACCGCGTGATGGTGATGCGGCCGCATCCCGGCCGGCTGTTCGAGGAGATCACCATCAATCTGTCGCGGCCGCGCGACCGCAACGCGCCCTTGTTCGACCAGTTCAGGCGCCATGTGCTCACTGCACTGGATCGCTCGCTCGACCGGACGATGCCGGACGCGCAGGGCAGGCGTGACGCCGGCGGCAGCCTGTGGTGGTGACTTTGGCGGCCCGGCCCGGTACATCTCGTCCGAAATGACTCCGGGAGAGAACGACAATGGATGCTGCCGAGCTGCGCGCCATGCAGGCGCCGATCAAGGAACGCTACAAGGCCGATCCGTCCGCCGCCGTCATCACGCTGAAGGCCAAGGGCGAGGTCGGCGGTGAGGGCCTGACCTGCAAGCTCGAGACCGGGCGCGCAATGGCTGTGGCCGGCCTGCATCCGGGGACCGGCGGCTCGGGGCTCGAGCTGTGCTCCGGCGACATGCTCTTGGAAGCGCTGGTCGCCTGCGCCGGCGTCACCCTGAAATCCGTTGCGACCGCCGTCGAGGTCCCGCTCAAGAGCGGGCTGGTGCTGGCCGAAGGCGATCTCGATTTCCGCGGCACGCTCGGCGTCGACAAGGAGGCCCCCGTCGGCTTCCAGGAAATCCGCCTGCGCTTCGAGGTCGACACCGACGCGCCGCAGGACAAGCTCGACCTCTTGCTCAAGCTCACCGAGCGCTATTGCGTGGTGTATCAGACCATCAAGAACGGCCCGAAAGTGTCGGTCAGCCTGAAGCGGGTGTGAGGTCGCCCTCGCCTTGCCGCTGATGACGACAAGCTGGTGAGGCTTGTGCGGTCTGCGCCTCCCCCGCGTGCGGGGGAGGTCGCCGTGCATCGCAGATGCGCGGCGGGTGGGGGAATTCTCTCCACACAACGCACCCATCATCACCACCCGAGCCGCGCCCCCACCCCGGCCCTCCCCCGCAGGCGGGGGAGGGAGCCCACCGCCCGCGCCGCATGAGCTGATGTCCCTCGATCTCTCCTTCCTGCTGCTGCTCGGCCTGCGCATGGCGATCGCGGCGTCGTTCGTGGTGTCGGCGTCGATGATCGCCGAGCGCACCGGGCCTGTCATCGGGGCGCTGGTCGCGACCCTGCCGATCTCGGCGGGGCCGACCTACGTTTTCCTGGCGCTGGATCACGATGCCGCCTTCATCGCGCAGGGCGCGCTGACCAGCCTGCCGATCAATGCCGCCACGATCTTCCTCAGCCTTGCCTATGCCGTGCTGGCGCAGCGCCGCAGCGTGCTGGTGGCAAGCGCCACCGCGGTCGCGGTGTGGCTCGGTCTCGCCGCGCTGATCAAGAGCGTGCAATGGACGCTCTTGATGGGCATCGCCGCCAACGTCGTGACGTTCGCCATTTGCCTGCCGCTGCTGCAGCGCTATCGCCATGCCAAGATGCCGCTGATCACGCGGCGCTGGTACGACGTGCCGCTGCGCGCTTCGCTGGTGGCAACGCTCGTCGCCACCGTCACCTCGGTCTCCGGCTGGGCCGGCCCCAGCGTCTCCGGCATCCTGGCGCTGTTTCCGATCGTCTTCACCTCCATGATGCTGATCCTGCAGCCGCGCATCGGCGGGCCCGCGACGGCGGCCGTGCTGGCCAACGGCGCCTGGGGCCTGATCGGCTTCTCGCTCGCCGTCGTCGTGCTGCACCTCGGCAGCCTGCATCTCGGCGCGGCGGTCGGCCTCAGCGGCGCGCTGGCGACCTGCGTCGGCTGGAATCTCGGCCTGTGGTGGCTGGGGCGACGAAAGGCAGCTCGTCAGCTTGCGTAGGGTGGGCAAAGCGAAGCGTGCCCACCGAGTTGCATGTCACGCTGCAAATGGTGGGCACGACGCCTCGCGTCTTTGCCCACCCTACGGCACCGTGAACTCATCTCTCTGTCATTCCGGGGCGACGCCGCAGGCGGCGAGCCCAGAATCCATCTGGCTGCATGCGCTGACGAAGGATGGATTCCAGGTTCGCGCTGCGCGTGCCCCGGAATGACGGCAACTACTTGTTCGGCAGTTTCGACTTCAGTTGATACAGCGCGTCCATCGCCTCGCGCGGGGTCATCTCGTCCGGATGCAGCGCCTTCACGGCGGCGATCAGTTCCTCTGCCTCCTTCGACATCGCGGGCTCCGCAGCCGCGCGCGAGGGCACCGCGAACAGCGGCAGGTCGTCGACCAAAACGCGCGCGCTCTGGCCGCGGTCCTGGGCCTCCAGCTTCGCCAGCACCGATTTGGCGCGGCTGATCACGGCCGGCGGCAGGCCGGCGAGCTTCGCGACCTGGATGCCGTAGGAGCGATCGGCGGAGCCGGGCAGCACCTCGTGCAGGAACACCACGTCGCCCTGCCATTCCTTGACGCGGACCGTGGCGTTGAACAGCCGTGGCAGCTTGGCGGCGAGGGCGGTCAGCTCGTGATAATGCGTCGCGAACAGCGTGCGGCAGCGGTTGCTCTCGTGCAGATGCTCGATCGCGGCCCAGGCGATCGACAGGCCGTCGAAGGTCGCGGTGCCGCGCCCGATCTCGTCGAGGATCACCAGCGCGCGCTCGCCGGCCTGGTTGAGGATCGCCGCGGTCTCGACCATCTCGACCATGAAGGTCGAGCGCCCGCGTGCGAGATCGTCGGCGGCGCCGACGCGCGAGAACAGCCGGTCGACGATGCCGATGCGGGCACGGCTCGCCGGCACGAACGAGCCAATTTGGGCCAACAAAGCAATGAGCGCGTTCTGGCGCAGGAAGGTTGACTTACCCGCCATGTTCGGGCCGGTGAGCAGCCAGAGCTGACCGCTCTTGTGCCCCGGCGTCGGCGACAGGTCGCAGGAATTGGCGATGAACGGCTGGCCTTCGCGTTTGAGTGCCTGCTCCACCACGGGATGGCGGCCGCCCTCGATGGCAAAGCCGAGCGAGCCGTCGACTTCGGGGCGGACGTAGTTGTCGTCGACCGCGAGCTTGGCCAGCGCAGTGGCGACATCGAGCATCGCAAAGCCGTGCGCGGCGGCGCGCAGATCGTCGCCGATCGCCATCGCCGACGCGCACAGCCGGTCGAAGATCTCGAGCTCGAGATTGAGCGCGCGCTCGCCGGCATTGGCGATCTTGGCCTCGATCTCGCCGAGCTCCGACGTGGTGAAACGCACCTGGCCGGCGAGGGTCTGGCGGTGGATGAAGGTCGCGTTCAGCGGCGCCGACATCAGCTTGTCGCCATGCTGCGCGGTGACCTCGACGAAATAGCCGAGCACGTTGTTGTGGCGGATCTTGAGCGCCTTGACGCCGGTCTGGTCGGCATAGCGCGCCTGCATCGAGGCGACGACGAGGCGCGAGGCGTCGCGCAGATTGCGTGTTTCGTCGAGCGTCGCATCATAGCCGGCACGGACGAAGCCGCCGTCGCGCTTGATCAGCGGCAGCTGCTCGTCGAGCGCGCGGGCGAACTCCTCGGCGAGCGCCCGCGCTGGCCTCGCCAGCGCCGTCATCACAGCCGTGACTTCCTGCGGTGGCTGGTCGAGCGCGGACAGCCGCGCCAGCGCCTGGTCGGCGGCGAGGATGCCGTCACGCAAGCTTGCGAGATCGCGTGGGCCGCCGCGGCCGACCGACAGCCGCGCCATCGCCCGGGTCATGTCGGGCGCACCGCGCAAGATGGAGCGGATGTCCTCGCGTGCGGCGCCATCGGCAACGAACGTGGCGACTGCATCGAGGCGCCGGCCGATCTGCGCTGGCTCCGTCAGCGGCGCGGCGAGCCGCTGCGCCAGCAGCCGCGAGCCGGCGGATGTGACCGTGCAGTCGATGGCGTCCAGCAGCGAGCCGCGCCGCTCGCCGGCGAGCGTGCGCGTCAGCTCGAGATTGGCGCGCGTCGCCGGGTCGATCGCCATGGTGCTGCCGGTCGCCTCGCGCGCCGGCGGGGCCAGCGGCGGGCGCTGGCCCACTTGCGTGCGCTCGACATAGGTGACGCAGGCGGCAGCGGCCGTGGCCTCCAGCCGCGACAGCACCGCAAGCCCGTCCATGGTCGCGACCGCGAAATAATCGCACAGCCTTCGCTCGGCGGTGGCGCCGTCGAACACGTCGCGCGTCAGCGGTGTGACCGCGGCGAGTTCGCGCAGCACCGGCTCGAAGATCGCATCCGAATACAGCGCATCCGAGATGATCACCTCGTTCGGATTGATGCGGGCGAGCGTCGCGGTCAGCTCGGCGAACGCGCATTCGGTGACGATGAAGTCCGAGGTCGAGATGTCGATCCAGGCGAGCCCGAGCCGGTCGCCGCCGGAGGAGCCGCGGCTGCGCGCGATCGATAACAGATAGTTGTTGGCGCGCGCATCGAGCAGATTGTCTTCCGTCAGCGTGCCCGGCGTCACCACGCGCACCACGCCGCGCTTGACCACGCTCTTGTTGCCGCGCGCCCGCGCCGCCGCCGGATCCTCCATCTGCTCGCAGACCGCGACGCGGATGCCCTGCGCGATCAGCCGGTGCAGATAGTCCTCGGAGCGCTCGACCGGCACGCCGCACATCGGGATGTCCTGGCCCTGGTGTTTGCCGCGCTTGGTCAGCACGATGCCGAGTGCCTTCGATGCGACCTCGGCGTCCTCGAAGAACAGCTCGTAGAAGTCGCCCATCCGGTAGAACAGCATCAGGCCCGGATGCGCCGCCTTGATCTCGAGATACTGCTCCATCATCGGCGTGAGCTTGGCCGGCGCCTCGGCGGGCGCGGCGTCGGGCGGAACCGGGGCGGAGATGGGCTGCTGGATCGTCATGGCGCGGAAACTAGCCAATTTGCCCGGACAGTCCTACCGCTTTGCGGGCGATGTCCCGGTTTTCCACGATGAGCGGTGCCTGCTGTTGCACCTCCCCCGCTTGCGGGGGAGGTCGTATCGCATCGAAGATGCGATACGGGTGGGGGAAGTCTCTCCTCACGGGGATTCTCGCTTGGGGCTGCCCCCACCCCAGCCCTCCCCCGCAAGCGGGAGAGGGGGCGCACCGGTCGCGCGGTCAACGGCGTCGTCTATGACGGGCTCCACGCATGCCACCCCGCGCTCCCGTCATTTGACCTGCTCCCATCGCACTCCTAAAACCGCCGTCAATTCTGACCAGAAACACGAAAGTTCGGGAGAGAGCGATGCGAGACGTGTTTATTTGTGATGCGGTGCGGACCCCGATCGGCCGCTTCGGCGGCTCGCTGGCGAAAGTGCGCACCGACGATCTCGCGGCGACACCGCTGAAGGCGCTCAAGGCCAAGCATCCAAATCTCGACTGGGCGGCGGTCGACGAGGTGTTCTTCGGCTGCGCCAACCAGGCCGGCGAGGACAACCGCAACGTCGCGCGTATGGCGCTGCTGCTCGCGGGCCTGCCGGATTCAATTCCCGGCCAGACCTTGAACCGTCTCTGCGCCTCAGGTCTCGACGCGGTCGGCGCGGCGGGACGTGCGATCCGCGCCGGCGAGGTCGATCTCGCGATCGCCGGCGGCGTCGAATCGATGACGCGGGCGCCGTTCGTGCAGGGCAAGGCGACGGAGGCGTTCTCGCGCTCGGCCGAGATCTTCGACACCACGATCGGTTGGCGCTTCATCAATCCCTTGATGAAGCAGCAGTATGGCGTCGATTCGATGCCGGAGACCGGCGAGAACGTCGCCGAGGAATTCCAGGTGTCGCGCGCCGACCAGGACGCGTTCGCGATCCGCTCCCAGCAGCGCGCCGGCAAGGCGATCGCGTCGGGCTATTTCGCCGCCGAGATCACGCCGGTGTCGGTGCCGGGCGGCAAGGCTGGGCCTGTGATTGTCGACAAGGACGAGCATCCGCGCCCCGAGACCACGCTCGAAGGTCTCGCCAAGCTGAAGCCGATCGTGCGCAATCCGGGCACCGTCACCGCCGGCAATGCCTCGGGTGTCAATGACGGCGCGGCCGCGATGATTCTCGCGTCGGAGGCCGCCGTGAAGAAGCACGGCCTGACTCCGCGCGCGCGTGTGCTCGGCCTTGCCTCCGCCGGTGTGCCGCCGCGCATCATGGGCATCGGCCCGGTGCCGGCCGTGCGCAAGCTGATGGAGCGGCTCGGCCTGAAGATCACCGATTTCGACCTGATCGAGTTGAACGAGGCGTTTGCCAGCCAGGGCATCGCCTGCCTGCGCCAGCTCGGCGTCGCCGACGATGCCGATTTCGTCAACCCGCATGGCGGCGCCATCGCGTTGGGACATCCGCTCGGCATGAGCGGCGCGCGCATCGCGATGACCGCGGTGCACGGCCTCGAGGTCCGCGGCGGCAAGCGTGCGCTCGCCACGATGTGCGTCGGCGTCGGCCAGGGCGTCGCGCTGGCGGTCGAGACGATCAAATGACGAAGCGCTAAGCGCTTCGTCATTCCGGGGCAGCCCGCAGGGCTGAACCCAGAATCTGGAGATGAGTCCCAACAATTTCGAGATTCCGGGTTCGATGCTTTCGCATCGCCCCGGAATGACGGAGAATTGACCATGATCATCTCCCGCGAACAGGACGTCACGCCGGCGGTGCTGGCGGTGATGGAGCAGACCACCAATCCGCGGCTGCGCGAGATCATGGTCTCGCTCGTCAAGCACCTGCACGGCTTCGTCCGCGATGTCCGTCTCACCGAAGCCGAATTCCGCGAGGCCGCGGCGATCATCGCCGAGCTGGGCCAGCGCACCAACGACACCCATAATGAAGTGGTGCTCATGGCCGGCTCGCTCGGCGTCTCGCCGCTGGTCTGCCTGCTCAACAATGGCGATGGCGGCAACACCGAAACCGCGCAGTCGCTGCTCGGCCCTTTCTGGCGGCTCAACTCGCCGGTGACCGCGAACGGCGGTTCGATCGTGCGTTCGGCAACCTCAGGCCCGGCCTTGTTCGTCAACGGGCGGGTCGTCGATCCCGATGGCGCGCCGGTCGCCGGCGCCGAGGTCGACGTCTGGCACGCCTCGCCGGTCGGCTATTACGAGAACCAGGACCCCGATCAGGCCGACATGAACCTGCGCGGCAAGCTCATGACCGATGCCGATGGCCGCTTCTGGTTTCGCTCGGTGATGATGGTCGGCTATCCGATTCCAACCGACGGCGTCGTCGGCCGGTTGCTCAAGGCGCAGGGCCGCCATCCCTATCGCCCGGCGCATCTGCATGCGCTGATCGTCAAGCAAGGCTTCAAGGTCCTGATCTCGCAGGTCTACGACCCCAACGACCCGCACATCGACAGCGACGTGCAGTTCGGCGTCACCAAGGCGCTGCTCGGCAATTTCATCCGCCACGACGAGCCGCATCCGACGGACGCCGACGTCGCCGCGCCGTGGTACGCGCTCGATCACGTCTATCGCATGGAAGCCGGCGACACCGTGCTGCCGCGCGCGCCGATCAAGTAGCGCTCTCTTCGATTCCCGTTTAAGGTCGGTGTCGCTGTAACCCCGAAGGGACGGCGCCCGCATGACCTCCACTGACATGCCGTTCGCCGCCGAGCCCACCGCGTTGACGGCCACGATGCGTGACGCGGGCGTGCTGGACGACGCGGTGGTCTCCAATGTCGCTCTCATCAGCGACCGCCCGATGCTGATCTCTCGCATCATCCGTCTCGGCTTGACGTATGAGGGAAACGCCGCGGATGCGCCCAGGACGCTGATCCTGAAAATTGCGATGCCGGCCTTTGCCAAGACGCTGTGGCGGGGCGGTCGCCACGAGGTCAGCTTCTATCGCGATCTGGCGCGCCTCATGCCGCCGGGCCTGGTGCCCGGCTGTTACGGCGGCGCCTGCGACGAAGCCACGCTCACCTGGCATCTATTGCTCGAGGATCTCACCGACACGCACCAGACGGCAACGCAATGGCCATTGCCGCCCGCTCTGCCACAGGCCGAGGCCATCGTGCGGGCACTGGCGCGGCTGCATGCGGCGTGGTGGGACGATCCGCGGCTTGGCGTGTCCATCGGCAGCTTCGCGACCGCGGACGAGCGCGCCGAGCGCGGCAGGACCTTTGCCGGCCACTATCAGCGCTTCGCCGATCAGTTGGGAGACCGCCTGAGCGCGGACCGGCGCGCGGTCTACGAACGCCTGATGGCGGCGACGCCGCGGCTCTCGGAACGCTATCTGTCGCGGCGAAACCTCAGCATTGCGCATGGCGACGCGCATGTCTGGAATTTTCTGGTGCCGAAGGCCGCCGACAGCGACGACGTGCGCGCGTTTGATTTCGACCAGTGGCGGATCGGCGTGCCCGCGAACGATCTCGCCTACATGATCGCGCTGCAGATCTATCCCGACCGTCGGGCGCGGATCGAGCGGCCGTTGCTCGACAGCTATCATCAGACATTGGTCGCAGGCGGTGTGACCGGCTACGACAGGGCGTCGCTGGATCAGGACTATCGTCTCGCCGTGCTCTGGCACATCGCCCAGCCGGTCTGGCAATGGGCGATCCAGCTCCCGCCGGTGATCTGGTGGAATAATCTCGAGCGCATCTTCCTTGCGTTCGACGATCTCGGCTGCCAGCGAATTGCTGGACTGACGGCGCTTCCCTCGAGACAGGGCCGCACGCGCGCGGCGAGGTCTTTGTCGGTACACGTCACTGCGGTGCATTTGCCGTCGTCGCTACCAGCGCCCTCAACGATTACCAGGGATTGTTCGCCGGCCTTGAACCGCCGGCCAGCATCGGCGCGACATATCGGCATGGGCATGGCGTCGAGGCGAAGTTCGTCGACGGCCTGCGCTCGGTCGCGGCGACGATGGAGCTGCTGGACCTGCAGGAGAAGCGCTCGGAGTTCGTCAAGCACGTCCAGGCCGCGGTCGAGGCCGACGTGCAGTCCAACGGCCTGGAGCTGGAATCGGTCTCGCTGACCAAGCTCGACCAGACCGACATCTCGTTCTTCAACGCCGAGAACTTCTTCGACGAGCGCGACATCGCCAACAAGACCGCGAGCACCCGTGCCGAGGTGGCGAGCGCGACGCAGACGGCGTGGCAGACGGGTCGGCGCCCGCTGACGCTCTGCGTCATCGGGCTTGCCCGGGACGACAGCGGAGGTTCTCGGTTTGGGATTCTTGATACCGTCAGCCCGCGACGCGAGCGACCAATTCCCCCGGGGCTGGGGGCGGCGCTGGAGGAGCCACCGCCCCCGCCCGGCACATCACGAGTGGGGCGCTCATGAAGTGCAGTCCCTGCGCGCAACTCATACGCAGAGAACCGAGTGGGGTGAGCAGAAGATAGCCGGAAACGCGCCGGATTGAAGTTACAAATCCATCACGTCGCGGTCACCTTTTTGCTATCCCGGTCCCGCTGCGTCTCAACAGCGCACGCTTTTTCCGTCGCGGGGAACGGTCACTCCATCACCGCGTGATCGGCCGGTGCCGCCTGCGCGCGCAGTGCCGTCCGAGTCGAGCCGATCATGACCGCGAGCGGGATCGAGACCAGGATGAACATCATGACCAGCTGGTAGTCGTGCGAGAAGGCGAGGATCTGCGCCTGCACCATCACCATCGCATCGGCCATCGCGCGACCGGCATCCGTGGACAGGTTCAGCAGGCCGGCAACATTGGGCATCTGCAGCGCGTGATTGAACGGGTTGATGTGCTCGACCAGGATCGCATGGTTCCGCCGCGTTCCCTCGGTGAGCTGCGCGATCGCAATGGAGATGCCGATCGAGCTTGCGACATTTCGCACTAGGGTCAGCATCGAGGTTCCATCAGTCCGTAGCTCGCCCGGCAGCGTCAGGAACGCAACCGTCGACAGCGGCACGAAGACGAGGCCGAAGCCGAACCCCTGCATGATGCTGATGGTGATGATCTCCGGCACGCCGGTCTGGTCGGTCCACGCCGTCATCTGGAACAGCGACAGCGCCGTCAGCGCCAGGCCGACGATGATCAAGGTGCGGGCCTCGATATAGCGCAGCATCCGCCCGACCAGCATCATCGCGACGAACGTACCGCAGCCGCGCGTCGCCAACAGCACGCCGGCGGTGATGATGGGATAGCCGATGACGTTCTGCAGATAGGGCGAGGACAGCGCCATGGTCGAGAACAGCACGAGGCCCATCACCGTCATGAACACGCAGCCGCCGACGAAATTGCGGTCCTTGAACAGCGCGAACTGGATGAACGGGCGCTGCGTCGTCAGCGAATGCGCCAGGAAATAGTAGAAGCCGACGCCGGCGACGATGAACTCGATGATGATCTCGTTGCTCTCCAGCCAGCCCAGATCCTCGCCGCGGTCGAGTGCGATCTGCAGCGAGCCGATGCCGATGGCGAGCGCAGCGAAGCCGAACCAGTCGAAGGTCAGCTCCGCGTTCGGCTTGGTCTCCTCCATGAACGCCATCAGGCCGAGCACGGTCACGGCGCCGAACGGCAGGTTGACGAAGAACACCCAATGCCAGGAATAGGTCTCGGTCAGCCAGGCGCCCAGCGACGGCCCCATGATCGGGCCGAGCATCACGCCCATGCCCCAGATCGCCATCGCCTTGGCGCGCTCATGCAGCGCGTAGGAATCGAGCATCACGGCCTGCGACAGCGGCACCAGCGCGGCGCCGAACACGCCCTGCAGCAGGCGGAACAACACCATCTGCGTGATGTCCTGGGCGAGCCCGCACATCACGGAGGCGATGGTGAAGCCGGCCGAGCAGACGATGAAGGTGCGCTTGCGGCCGAAGCGGTTGGCGATCCATCCCACCGGCGCGGTCATGATCGCGGCCGCGACGATGTAGGACGTCAGCACCCAGTTGATCTGGTCCTGCGAGGCCGACAGCGTGCCCTGCATGTAGGGCAGGGCGACGTTGGCGATGGTGGTGTCGAGCGCCTGCATGATCGTCGCCGTCATGGCGCAGATCGTTACCATGTTGCGGCGGAATCCCGGAACCGCCGATGATGAGGCCGCCGGCGCAGTCATGGCGCGCTACTCCTCCTTCTCCGCCGCATGCGCCGCTCCGAACAGCCCGGCCAGCGTACGCTCGTGGCCGGTGTCGATCGATACGTTGACGCTCATGCCGGCCTTCAGCCTGGCGACGAACCTGTCGGTCTTGTCGAAATGGATCCGCACAGGCACGCGCTGCACGACCTTGACGAAGTTTCCGCTCGCGTTCTGCGGCGGCAGGATCGCGAACTGCGCGCCGGTGCCCGGCGACAGCGAGCCGACCGTGCCCTTGAAGCGATGGTTCGGGAAGGCGTCGACGTCGAGTTCGACCGGCTGGCCGACCGCGACATAGGTGAAGTCGCTTTCCTTCGGATTGGCGTCGACCCAGGGATTGCTGACGTCGATCACCGAGAACACCGGCGTGCCCGCGGTGACGAAGCGGCCGAGCTGGATCTGGTCGACCTGCGTGGCGATGCCGGGCATCGGCGCGCGCAAGGTGGTGTGGTCGAGATCGCGCTGGGCGTCCTCGAGCTTGGCCTTGGCCTGGATGTAGGGCGGGAACTGCTCCAGCGGCAGCTCGGGATTGCCGAGCAGCTGCGTTTTCGCGTTCGATAGCTGCTGCTTGATGTACTGCGCCTGCGCGCTCGCCGTCACCAGCGCATTCGCGGCGTTGTCGAGGTCGAGCTGCGAGCCGAAATTGTTCTTGGCGAGCGTCTGCTTGCGTTCGACGTCCTTCTGCTTCAGCTCGATGCCCTGCTGGGCCAGGTCGAGCATCTGGCCGTAGATCTTGATGTTGGCGGTGAGGTTGTCGTAGGTGGTCCGCGCCTGCTCCAGCGCCGCCTTGGTCTGGTCGACCGCGAGGCGGTAGGGCACGGGATCGATCTCGAACAACTCGTCGCCCTTCTGCACCTGCTGGCCTTCCTTGACGACGACCTTGATGATCTTGCCGGAGATGTCGGGGGTGATGAGCACCTTCTGGGCGCCGACATAGGCGTCGTCTGTCGTCACGTAGCGGCCGCCGTTGAGATAGAGCACGAGGCCGCCGACGGCGGCGACGAGCGGCAGCACGACCAGCAGCAGCGTGCGACGGTAGCGGCGCACGAATCCGGGGCGCGCCGGCTTTTCGGCGGCGGCCGCCGCATCCGGGCCGGCTTTCTGTTCGGGGGCGAGTTTCAGGGCGGGCTCAGCCATAGCGCTGCTCCTTTCGCTGCTCGTCGCACAACGACTGCAGGGCGTTTCTCACGTTTTCTTTGATGGCCTCGAGGTGGGTCATCAGCCGCTCGGCGTCGTCGGCGCTGATGCCCTGAAGGGCGGTGTCGGTCAGATCGCCGCGCAGCACCGCGAGCTTCGCGAGCAGCGGACGCGCGGCCTTCTTCAGATAGAGCCGGTTGACGCGGCGGTCGGTGTCGTCGCCGCGCCGCTCGATCAGCCCGGCCTCGGCGAGCTTGTCGATCAGCCGCGTCAGCGTGATCGGCTGCATCTCCATCTGCTCGGCGAGCTCGGACTGCTTCACCCCCTCGTTGCGCTCCACCTTGGCCAGCACGGCCCATTGCGCGCGGGTCATGCCGAAGCGCGCCGCCTCCTTGTCGGCATAGGCGCGCACCAGGCGCTGCAGCTCGCCGAGCGTAAACAGGAAATTCACGTCCGCGGACGTGCGGGTCATGGCGGATCTCGATTCAGTGGCGGAAGAAATTGAGCTTTGGCTGTAATAAGCCTCCGATACAATAAGCAAGCTTATGAATATTTGATGGCCCCGCCGAGCGCACCGGCCCCGCCGAAGATGCATGGCTCGGCCGCGGCCTTTGGCGAGACCGGCCCGAGATGCTAGATTGTCAGCAATGACCCTCGCAAAGCCCACCTTCCCGGCGCCGGACCACGACCATGGCCGCTGCGCGGCCGATGCCCTGGACCATGCCGAGCGCATCTGCGCTCAGCGCGGCCAGAAGTTCACGTCGCAGCGCCGCCAGGTGTTGGAGGCGCTGCTGTCGAGCCACCGGCCGCTCGGGGCCTACGAGATCATCGAGGAACTTGCCAAGGTCACCGCGCGGCCCGCGCCGATCACCGTGTACCGCGCGCTCGAGTTCCTGATGGCGAACGGCCTGGTGCACCGCATCGAGAGCCGAAATGCCTTCCTCGCCTGCGCCCACGACCACGAGCAGACCGCGCTGGTGGCGTTCCTGATCTGCGAGAGCTGCGGCGCCGTTGGCGAGGTTCCGGCAGCGCCGATCGCGGAAAGCCTGAAGCTGGCCGCTGCGGCAACGGGCTTCACACCGAAGCTTTCCGTCGTCGAGATCACCGGGTTGTGCGCGCATTGCCAGAGGGCCGCGTGAGGTCCGTCACTGCGGCCGAAGCTATACACGTGTGAATGACTGTCGTATTCGAGGTTCAGCGCGAGACCGGTGCGCGCAGGGAGAGGCGAGCACCGCCGCCGCTCTACCTCCGCATCATCTCCGACCGACAAAGACAAAGCTGACCACACCTTGATGGCGGTCCGAATACAAAGAAACGCGCCAGGGAGCCAACGTCCTCGTGTCCGCAACGTCAACCTCATCCGCCGCGACCCGGCCGCTCGGCCTGGGCGCGATCGCCGTCATCCTCGTGCTGTGCCTGTCCTGGGCGTTCAATCAGATCGCGGTGAAGCTCGCGCTGCCTGAAATTCCGCCGCTGCTGCAGGCCACCTTCCGTTCGCTCGGTGCGCTGCCGGTGCTGCTGGTGTTCGCGCGGGTGCGCGGCGTGAAGATGTTCGAGCGCGACGGCACGCTGGGGCTCGGCCTGGTGGCAGGCCTGCTGTTCGGCTTGGAATTCGTGCTGATCTATCAGGGCCTGCTGCTGACCTCGGCGTCGCGCGCCATCGTGTTCCTGTATACCGCGCCGTTCTTCGTCGCGCTCGGCTCGTTCCGCTTCCTCGGCGAGCGGATGGGGCCGGCGCAATGGGGCGGGCTGGCGCTCAGCTTCACCGGTGTGGCGCTGGCGATCGGCATTCCCCAGGCCGATGTCGACGGCCGCGTGCTGCTCGGCGATCTCCTGGTGGTCGGCGGCGGCCTGCTGTGGGGCGTGACCACCGTGTTCGTCAAAGGCACGCGCCTGCGGTTGATCGCGCCGGAGCGGGCGCTGGGGTACCAGGTCGCGGTCTCGGTCCCGATCATGGCCGCGGCGGCCCTGATTGCCGGGGAGCGGTTGACCCAGGTTCCCAGCCCGTTCGTGATCGGCCTGATGGCCTACCAG
Organism: Bradyrhizobium sp. SZCCHNPS1003; assembly: GCF_032381555.1. Classification (NCBI taxonomy): domain Bacteria; kingdom Pseudomonadati; phylum Pseudomonadota; class Alphaproteobacteria; order Hyphomicrobiales; family Nitrobacteraceae; genus Bradyrhizobium; species Bradyrhizobium sp. SZCCHNPS1003. The sequence goes on along the minus strand of NZ_JAUHIU010000012.1, from coordinate 148,583 downwards.
TCGATCTGGGTGGTCGGGACCACGTTCACGATCTGGTTCGCGCTGATCAAGGCCTACTCGGCCAGCAAATTGTCGGCATTTACCTTCATCACCCCTTTATTCGGGGTGGTGGCGAGCTATTTCATCCTGCATGACGCCCTGACGCTGGCCTTTGGGCTCGCAGCCGTGCTTGTGATCATTGGGCTTTTTCTCGTCAACCGCCCGAACCGCGTGGTCCTGGCTGCGACTGATCCATTGCTGAATGTCACCAAAACCTGATATCCGAGCGCTCATGAACAAGCCCGAGATCCTGACCGAGAACACCTCAGCGTCCGATGTCGCCGGACCCGCTCCCCGGCATCAGACCACCCGCGTCATGGTCGGCAACGTCGCCGTGGGCGGCGGTGCGCCGATCGTGGTGCAGTCGATGACCAACACCGACACCGCCGATATCGACGGCACGGTGGCCCAGGTTGCAGCGCTGGCGCGCGCCGGGTCCGAGATGGTCCGCATCACGGTCGACCGCGAGGAGGCCGCCGCGGCCGTCCCGCAGATCCGCGAGCAGCTCGACAAGCGCGGCATCACCACGCCCCTGATCGGCGACTTCCACTATATCGGCCACAAGCTGCTGACCGACTATCCGGCCTGCGCCGAGGCGCTGGCGAAGTACCGCATCAATCCCGGCAACGTCGGTTTCAAGGACAAGCGCGACACGCAGTTCTCGACCATCATCGAGCTCGCCAACAAATACGGCAAGCCGGTGCGCATCGGCGCCAATTGGGGCTCGCTCGATCAGGAGCTGCTCAGCAAGCTGATGGACGAGAACGCCGCCTCCGCGAACCCGCGCGATGCGCGCGCGGTGATGCGCGAAGCCATGGTGCAGTCGGCATTGCTGTCGGCCGCCCGGGCCCAGGAGCTCGGCATGCCGAAGGATCGCATCATCCTGTCGGCCAAGGTCTCGGCCGTGCAGGACCTGATCGCGGTCTATCAGGACCTCGCCGCACGCTCCGACTACGCCATCCATCTCGGCCTCACCGAGGCCGGCATGGGCTCGAAGGGCATCGTCGCCTCCTCGGCGGCGCTCGGCATCCTGCTGCAGCAGGGCATCGGCGACACCATCCGCATCTCGCTGACCCCGGAGCCCGGCGGCGACCGCACCCTCGAAGTGCAGGTCGCGCAGGAGCTGCTGCAGACCATGGGCTTCCGCACCTTCGTGCCGCTGGTTGCGGCGTGCCCGGGCTGCGGCCGCACCACCTCGACCACGTTCCAGGAGCTGGCACGCTCGATCCAGGACTTCATCCGCGAGGAGATGCCGGCCTGGAAGACGCAATATCCCGGCGTGGAAGCGCTCAACGTCGCCGTCATGGGTTGCATCGTCAACGGCCCCGGCGAATCCAAGCACGCCAATATCGGCATCTCCCTGCCCGGCACTGGCGAAGCCCCGGCCGCGCCGGTCTTCGTCGACGGCAAGAAGTTCCGCACCCTGCGCGGCCCGAGCATCGCCGCCGACTTCAAGGCGCTGGTGATCGACTACATCGACCAGCGCTACGGCAGCGGTGCCAAGGGGCCGGAGAGCGTGACCGCGGCGGAGTAGGGCGGCACGCCGGTCCCGGCTCAGCCAGCGGCGCCTCCTGTCCGCTGGGTTGATCGCGCGGTTGCTTGCGGCGAGAAGGCCTGACCATTCGTTACTCCGTCATGCCCGGGCTTGTCCCGGGCATCCACGTCGTTCCGAGGATGCCGAGCGGCGTGGATGGCCGGGACGAGCCCGGCCATGACGATGTGGCAGCAGACGGTCGCACAACTCCGATCGTCATATGCGATCCCTCTGTCGCAGGCGGGGAGCTTGAGAAAGAGTCCTCAGCTAGATTTCATGTCCAATCGGCCTGCCGTGAGAGCGACAGCCGACCTGCAACCGACGGCTGCTTGTGCCGCGCGCCGCGGTCTGAAATTTTTGCACGCGGATCGGCTGCAACGCACGCCGTGATGTCGCGGTTGCCCCCATCAGAACGGCGCCCGCCCCACTGCTGCCCGCATGATCAGCACCTTGAGGCTTGCTGAAGAGGACGCCTCGATGAATCTCGACATCCGCGAAATGGAACTCGCCGAGACCTCGATGGTCATCGACTACTTCTATTCGTCGAGCATCGAGCAGCTCGACCTGATGGGCATCGATCCGACGCGGATGCCGACCAGGCAGGTGTGGACCGGACTGTTCCAGACGCTCTACGACACGCCCTTGGCCGAGCGCGCGGCGCTGCTGGTGATCTGGCGGCTCGACGGCCGCGCCATCGGCTTCTCCAGTTGCGACCGCATCGTGTTCGGCAACCGCGCCCACATGCATCTGCACGTCACCGAGCCGGAGCTGCGCGGCCGCGGCCTCGGCACCGCATGCGTCCGCCGCACCATCGATTTGTATTTCGAGCGGCTCAAGCTCAAGCAGCTGTTCTGCGAGCCGCACGCATACAACACCGCCCCCAACCGCGCGCTGCAGAAGGCCGGCTTCCGCTACTTGAAGACCTACAAGACCGTGCCCGGCCCGATGAACTACCATCAGGCCGTGACGCGCTGGATGATCGAGCGGTGAGGGTGAGGCTCCCCTCGATAGCGGGGAGAGATGTGCGCGGCTCTATCCACGTCATTGCGAGTGCAAGCGAAGCAATCCAGGGCCGCGCAAGGATTTCTGGATTGCTTCGCTGCGCTCGCAATGACGGCGTTTGCCGCAACATCGCGTCCTACAACCCCGCCACCAGCCCTCAGCTCCTACAGCGGCACGTGCCCATATTCGCGATTGGCGAGGCTCGCCTCTTCCAGATCGAGATCGCGCTCGATGCGGCGGCGGGTCTCGTCGGTGATCTTGCCGTCGCGCAGCATCACGTGGATGAATTTGCGTTCTGCCGTGATCAGCTCGCGGGTCAGCTCGATGCCGAGCGCGGAGGCGTCGTTGTCCTCGGGCCTCAGACCTTCCGGGAGCTGGTTGGTCCGTACCTCGTGGCGCGCCCGCAGCAGCCGCACCACCTCGTCCGACAGCTCGCGATCGCTGGTCATCGTCTCCAGCGACCGCAGGGCGCTGTCGAGCGCCTCGCGCCGGGCCGCGATCTCCTGCTCATGCTCGCGCTGATGCTCGGCGCGACCCTGGTTGCCGACCCCGAGCCAGCGCACGACGGCCGGCAGGGTCAGGCCGAGACCGATCAGGGTGAAGAAGATCACGCCGAAGGCGATGAACAGGATCTGGTCGCGATAGGGAAACGCATCGCCGGTCGAGAGCGTCAGCGGCAGCGCCAGCGCGGTGGCGAGCGAGACCGTGCCGCGCACGCCGGTGAAGCCGATGATGAAGGTCTGCCGCCACGGCGGCAGCGGATCGCGGGCCCGGAGCGAAGAGCTCAGGAGGCGCGGCAGGATGGTCGCCGGAAAGGTCCAGGCGAAGCGCGCGATCACGACGATGGCGAGCACCAGCGCGGTCGCGATCATGATCTCGTCGAGCGGGAAGATCTTCGACTTCTCGTAGATCAGCCGCATCTGGAAGCCGGTCAGCAGGAACAGCATGCCCTCGATCAGGTAGACCATGAGGTCCCAGAAGAAGACGCCCTGCAGGCGGGTTGCCGAGGAGATCCACAATGGGCCGTTCCAGCTCATGTAAAGGCCGCAGGCCACGGTCGCGATCACGCCGGAGCCGCCGACATGCTCGGGGATCCAGAACGCCAGATACGGCGTCAGCACCGACAACGTGATCTCGACTTGCGGGTCGCGCGCGTGGTGACGGGCGCGCAGCATCAGCCAGCCGACGCCGATGCCGAAGGCGATCTCGCCAACCACGATCAGGCCGAACTCGCCGGCCGCGACCGGAAAGGAGAAGGCGCCGGTGGTGGTGGCGGCCACCGCGAAGCGATAGAGGATCAGCGCTGTCGCGTCATTGGCGAGGCCCTCGCCTTCGAGGATCACCATGACCCGGCGCGGCAGATGCAGCCGGCGGGCGATGGCGAGCGGCGCCACGACGTCGGGCGGCGCGACGATGGCGCCGAGCAGGAAGCCGATGCTCCAGGGCAGGCCGAGAAGATAGTGGGTCGCCGTCGCCACAGCGGACGCCGTGAAGATCACGCAGCCGACCGCGAGCAGCACGATCGGCCGCAGATTGCGCTTGAACTCGCGCCAGCTCATCGCGACGCTCGACGAATAGATCAGCGGCGGCAGCACCACCAGCAGCACCAGCTCGGGCGGCAGCGCGAAGGCCGGCATGGTCGGCACGAAGGCGAGCGCGATGCCGGCGAGCATCAGCAGGATGGCCGGCGCCAGGTTTGCCCGCCGTGCAAGAAGTGCGGTTCCTGCCAGCACGGCCAGCAGGACCAGGAATGTCTGAAAATGGGCTTCCATAGATATCAGCCGGGCATCGTTGCGCCGGCCTCAATCCCGGAGGTCGTAGCGGTAGGACTTCGACACGATCTGCCAGCCGTCCTTCAGTTTCATCGCCACGAGATAATCGGTGAAATAGCGCGGCGGCAGCTGGCAGCGCACCTTGATGAAGGCCGTCTTGTCGTCCGAACGATCGATGGTGACGATGAAGTCCTCGCGCGGCTTGCCCTCGCCCTTCGCCGACGGGCGCTTGCGCACCCAGGCCAGCCAATCCGGCACGGTCAGGATCTTGAGCTCGCCATTCTCGACCCAGCGCAGGTCAGCGGTGGGGTGGAACACGGCACCGAGCTTGTCGGCGTCGCCCTCGTAGAGCGCATCGAAATAGCCCTGAACGACGGCCTCGACGGTGGAACGGTCTGTGCTCACGGCCAACTCCCTGGGAACCTGGACAAACAAGGATCGCATTTTCGATGCAAAGCGGCGCTTGGCAAGGCATGAACTGGCGTCATTGCGCCAGCGACAGACTATAATGGCCGAGGCCAGGTCGATCGGGAATAAATCTGCGTGATCCCGGTCACAAGCCGAATGGGCTGCACTCTGATAGGCAGGTCCCAGCAGATCTCCCAGCGGTATGGGGTGGGTACGATGTCTTGGTCACTTCGATTGGGCGGTTACATCCTGACGGCAGCGCTGCTGCTGATCGGCCACCCCGCGCTCGCCGAGAAGCGGGTGGCGCTCGTCATCGGCAACTCCGCCTATCAGAACGTGCCGCAGCTCACGAACCCCGCCAATGACGGCGCGGTGATGACCGCGACCTTCAAGAGCGCCGGCTTCGACGTCGTCGATTACAGGCGCGATCTCACCGCCCGTGAGACCCGGCGGGCGCTGCGCGATTTTGCCGACGCCGCGCGCGATGCCGACATCGCCGTGGTCTACTATGCGGGCCACGGCATGGAAGTCGAAGGGGCCAACTACCTGATCCCGATCGATGCCCGGCTCGAGCGTGATACCGACGTCTATGACGAGACGCTGTCGCTCGACCGCATCCTGGTTGCCGTCGAGCCGGCCAAGAAGCTGCGGCTGGTCATTCTCGATGCCTGCCGCGACAATCCGTTCACCCGCAACATGCAGCGGACGGTGGCGACCCGCAGCCTCGGCCGCGGCCTCGCCAAAGTCGAGCCGACCAGCCCCAATACGCTGATCGCCTACTCCGCGAAGGCCGGCTCCACGGCGCAGGACGGCGACGGCAAGAACAGCCCCTTTACACTGGCGCTGTCGCGGCACATCGCGACGCCCGGCCTCGACGTCCGCAAGGCGTTCGGCTTCGTGCGCGACGAGGTGCTGAAGTCGACCGGCAACCGCCAGGAGCCGTTCGTGTATGGCTCGCTTGGCGGTGAGGACGTGCCGCTGGTTCCTGGCGTGCCGCGCGTCGTCACGCAGATGCCGGTCGCGCCGCCCGCAAATCCGCAGGCCGACATCCGGCGCGACTACGAGCTCGCCATGCAGGTCGGCAACAAGGGCGCGCTGAACGCGTTCCTGGCGCAATATCCGGACGGCTTCTATGCCAGCCTTGCCAAGTTGCAGCTCGAAAAGCTCACCGCCGAGGAGAATCGCGCCGCCGCTTCCGAGAAGGCCCGCGCCACCGAGGCCGAGCGCGCGCGACTCGTCGCGGAGGGCGCGCGCAAGGACACCCTCGCCAAGGCGGAGGCCGAGGCCAAGGCGGCCGAGCAGGCGCGCATTGCTGCCGAGAAGGCCAATCAGCTGGCACAGCAGCAGGCGGCCGACGCCGAGAAGAAGCGGCAGGAGCAGCAGCTCGCGGCGGCCGACAATCCGCGCGCGGCGACATCGCCGGGCGCGCCGGCGGCCGCAGCCCTGCAGCAGGGGCCGGAGGTCGCCTCGCTGACTCCCCCATCGCAGCCGGCTGATCTCGCCAAATCTGTTCAACTCGAGCTTCGCCGCGTCGGCTGCCTCAGCGAGGACGCCGATGGCGACTGGGGCTCGGCCTCGCGCCGCTCGCTGTCGCAGTTCAACCGCTATGCGGGCACCAAGCTCGACACCCAGGCGGCCTCGGCCGATGCGCTGCAGGTGATCAAGCTCAAGCAGGCCCGCGTCTGCCCGCTGGTCTGCCAGCATGGCACCAAGCCGGACGGCGACCGCTGCACCCGCATCGTTTGCGCCGAGGGTTCGTTCGTCAACGACGACAATGAATGCGAGAAGCGGCGCGAGAAGAAGCCGGTCGCCAAGCGCGGGCAGGACGACGAGGACATGCCGTCGCGCCGTCGCGCCCGTGCTGCTCCCGAGCCCGGCCTGCCGCTTCCCAATGCCGGCGTCGGCCTCGGCATCGGGTCGGCGCCGGGCTACGCCAGGCCGCAGACCCAGGCCGCCCGGCCGCCGAAGTCCACCGGCCAGATCTATTGCGATGCCTATCTGTGCCGCGCCGTCAGGCCCGGCTGCCGTCTCGAATATCGTGGCGGCGGTGGTCCGGCCAACAACGCCAGCGTCGAGGTGTGCAACTGATCAGGACGAGATTACGCTGGCGGCGATGTTGACCATCAGGGCGACCAGCGCGGTGTTGTAGACGAACGAGATGATGCCGTGCACGGTCGCGGTGCGGCGGATGATCTTGTCGGTGATGCCGACGTCGGAGACCTGGGCGGTCATGCCGATGACGAAGGAGAAGTAGACGAAGTCCCAGTAGTCGGCGTGCTCGTCCGTGTCGCCGCTGGGGAATTGCAGGCCACCGGGCTTGGCGCCGCGGTAGTAGTCATGAGCGTAGTGCAGGGCGAAGGTCGCATGCACTGCGGCCCAGGACAGCGAGACGGTGAGCAGCGCCAGCGTCAGCGCCGGGGCGTCGCGCTTGGAGGCGCCGAGCTCGAGCACGATCGCCGCGATGCTGGCAAAGGCGCCGAGCGCCGTGACCAGCAGGATCACGAAACGGCCGTCGTCCTGCATGATCGCCTTGCGGCGGATGTGATGATGCTCGCTGCGCAGCATCATCGCCGCGACCAGCACGAGGTAGAGCGCGGTGAAGATGTCCCAGGCGAGCAGCAGCCGCGTGATCAGGCGGAGCGCCTGCGGCAGCAGGAAGAACGCGATGATCGCGATGCCCAGCGAAACGAAGGTGCGCGGCCGCGCATAGATGACGCGCAACGCAGCCGGCATGCTTGCGAAGCGGGCGAGGTCCGGATCGTCGGGATGGACTCCGGCCAACGCCTCGCCTCAGCTCTTGCGCTCGGCGACGAAGTGGGCGGCGGCGCGCAGCACGTCGCCCTTGGCGCCGAAGATCGACAGCGCGGCATCGCCGCGGGCGAGGAGGTCGCGGACGCGCTGCCTGGCGCCCTCGACGCCGAGCTGGGTGACGAAAGTGGTCTTGCCGAGCTCGGCGTCGGCGCCGGCCGGCTTGCCGAGCGTCGCGGCATCGCCCTCGACGTCGAGCAGGTCGTCGGCAATCTGGAAGGCTTCGCCGAGCGCGCGGCCGTAATCGTCGAGCGCCTGGTACTCAGCTGCCGACGCCTGGCCGAGCAGGGCGCCGGCGATGCAGCCGAAGCGGAGCAGGGCGCCGGTCTTCATCTGCTGCACGCGAGCGACGTCGACCGGGTCGCGGTCGCCGAACCGGCCTTCGCCGGCCAGATCGAGGATCTGGCCGCCGGCCATGCCGCCGACACCGGCGCAGCGGGCCAGCGCGCGGGTCAGCGCCAGCCGGACGCCGGCGTCGGCATGGATCTCGTCGCGGGTGATGATGTCGAAGGCGATGGTCAGCAGCGCGTCGCCGGCCAGGATCGCGGTGGCGTCGTCATAGGCCTTGTGCAGGGTCGGACGTCCCCGGCGCAGGTCGGAATTGTCCATCGCCGGCAGGTCGTCATGGATCAGGGAATAGCAGTGGATGCATTCGAGCGCCGCGCCCGCCATCAACGCGCCGCGCCGGGGCACGCCGAACACGGCGGCGCTCTCGACCACCAGGAACGGGCGCAGCCGCTTGCCGCCGTTGAGGCTCGAATAGCGCATCGACTCGATCAGCCGCTTCGGCCTGATGATCTCGTCCGCCAGCGGCGCATCGCCGAGGAGCTCGCCGAGCAGGGCTTCGGTCTCTTCCGCGGTCTTGTCCAGGCGTTGGGTGAAGTCGGTGAGGGCCGTCGCAGTCATTTAACAAGAGCTCCAGGGGCAAAATTCGCCGGACAATCGTTGATGGCGGCGACTTCGTCAATTGCCGGGGCGGTGGCGGCTTTCGGCCGCAACTGCGGAAAAAAGCAGGAAACCACATCGAGATGTCGGATAATCCCGGCCAATTGTCCGCCGCCGCGGCGGTCGAACCCGAGCGACGCCTGCCCTTGCGTACCGTCAGAACCATCCTCCTGATCGTCGTGCTGGTGCTGCTCGTGCCCTACGCGCTGACGCCGTTCTATGCCGTGGGTCACCCCGTCTCGACCCTGATGCTGTGGCGGTCGGTGACGGGGCAGCCGGTAACGCGGCACTGGATCGACCTCTCGGCGATGTCGCCGTATTTGCCCCGCTCGGTGGTGGCCGCGGAGGATGCCAAATTCTGCGGCCATCACGGCATCGACTGGGGGGCGCTGCGGGAGGTCATGGACGACGCCGAGGACGGCGAGGTCAGCCGCGGCGGCTCGACCATCACCCAGCAGGTTGCCAAGAACCTGTTCCTCTGGCAGGGCCGCAGCTATGTCCGCAAGGCGCTGGAACTGCCGCTGGCGCTATGGATCGATCTCGTGCTCAACAAGCGGCGCATTCTCGAGATCTATCTCAACATCGCCGAGCTTGGCCCATCCGGCCAGTTCGGCGTCGAGGCGGGCGCAAATTACGCCTTCAACCGCTCCGCCGCGGGGCTCGGCCCGCGCGAGGCGGGGTTGATGGCCTCGATCCTGCCGAACCCCGTCCGGCGCAGTGCCCGGGTTCCGGGGCCGGGTGTGCGGCGGCTGTCCGCGACCTACATGGTGCGGGCCCAGGCCTCCAGCCTGCAGACCTGCTGGGGGGAGCGGCGTTGAGACCCGAGCGGGCGCAATTTTGGCCAAAAATGCCTCGGAGAGCCCTAGCCATGCCGCACCCCTTCCTCTATAAGCGCGGCCTTGATCGGCATCCGGCTCGCCAGCTTCATGGCTGCAGCCGTCCCTTTGCGGACGATGCCTTCCGAAATACCCCTAGAGGATACCGATATGGCCGTCCCCAGAAGAAAAACTTCGCCGTCTCGCCGCGGCATGCGCCGCTCGGCTGACGCCATCAAGAAGCCGACCTATGTCGAGGACAAGGATTCCGGCGAGCTGCGTCGTCCGCACCACCTGGACCTGAAGACCGGCATGTACAAGGGCCGCCAGGTTCTGAAGAAGAAAGACGCCTGATTGTCCGCGCGGGCCGCTTTCCAAGCTGCCCGAATTCGGCCATCGATGGGGTTGAAAGCGGTCCCGTGCGACGTGATTCGCCGGGACCGTTGCGTATCTGTGTCGCGTGATCCCGTCTCGCTGTCATCATCTTCGCACCGATTGATTTTGCGCCGGGCCGCCGCCCGCGCCATCCAAGGCTTCAACCGATGTCCATGGTCGGTTTCCCGCTGCTGCTGATCCCGCTGGCGATCTACAACATGATCGTCTTCCTGATGCCGGGGGTCGCCTTCAGCGAGACGCTGCTGCGCCTTCAGCTTCCGTCCGGCGAGGTCTGGACGATCTCGCTCGGCGACATGCTGCTGGCCCTGGGCGTGCTGCTGCTGCTGCTCGAAATCATCAAGGCGGCGAAGCCGAACGGGAAATATCTGACCGATCATCTGCTGTCGCTGCTGGTCTTCGGCGGCGCCGCGGCGGAATTCGTGATGTGGCAGAAGTTCGGGAATTCGACCTTTCTGCTGCTGACCCTGCTGGCGATGGTCGATTTCTTCGGCGGCATCTCGCTGCGCACCAAGCGCGCCGCCCGCGCCGTCGTAGCCGCGCCTGCTCCCGCGCCGGTTCCTGCCGACGTGCCCGTCTCTGATCCCGAGCCCGAGCTGATCGAAGAATCGGCCAAAGAACCGGCCAGGGCAGAGCTTCAGCCGGCGGATGCCGCTGTCCCTCCTGCACCCGACGAGGAGTCCACCGATGCCGTGCCGGCAGCGGCCTCGGTCGCCGAATCGGTGCTGCTCGATCGCTCGGTGCCGCGGCCGGCTGCTGCGGAGCCGAAAGGCGCCGCCCCGGAGTTGCAGGCCGAGGTGACCGGCCCGGGGGCCCATGAGCCGCCAAAAACCGACACGCCAAAGGCCTGACGCGCAGGCGAGCCGCGCTCAGATCACCTGCCGGGTCCGGCCGACGGCCCGCGTCACCGGTTGAAGCCTCGCCGCATAGGCGTTGTGCACGTCTGCCGGCGCGGCACGCCTCAGCGTGCGGGTCTGTGGCAGGTGCTCGGCGGTCGCGATCAGATGGGTGACGAAGCTGGCGTCGGGGCGGGAGGCGCGGACCATGCCCGCGCGATGCTCGTCGCTGGTGCCGGCCGGCAGCAGCACGACCGAGCGCGACGTCTCCTCCGTTCGGTCCAGGCGGCCCTCGTCCTGATCAATCGTTAACATTGCCCAACCATTACCGGCGCGCGTGTCACGTTATGGGACGCCGGAGCCTTTCGCCATTCCAACTCGCAAAGCCAATGCCGTTCCAAGCGCGTCGGGCGCTGTACGTTCCAAAGATGGTTGACGCGTCTCGGACACGCGCTCGTCGTCTCGGCATGCTCTCCGTTAACCAGAGATGCGTAGTCTGATTCGCGAAGTCGGCCGCCGCCGCTCGCGCAGATACGCGTCGGCCGTTCCCAAATCAGCGCCGGTCTTGCCGGCCTGTGCCGAAACGAGGCGATCTTGACATCCGAATTGCCACAGACCGCGATGATCCTGGCATCCCTGGGCCAAGCTGCCTTCGTCTGGGATCTGGCGAGCGACGTGATCGTCTGGAGCGATCACGTCGGGGCGGTGTTTGCCGACGTTCCGCTGCCGCAACTCTGCAACGGCGCCGAATTCAGCAAGCTCATCGAGCCGGACCGCAGCATCCGCTCCGAGATCATGCACCAGGCGGCGCCGCTGCATGGCGCCGCCGGCACGCCGTACCGGATCGAATATGGCGTGCGCACCCACGCGGGTGCGCCGCTGATCTGGGTCGAGGAGACCGGCTGCTGGTTCGCCGGCCCCGATGGGCGGCCATCGCGTGCCCAGGGCATCGTGCGGATCAACAACGAGCGCCACGCCCGCGAGGAGCAACTGCTCAAGCTGTCACGCCACGATCCGCTGACCGGCGAGCTGAACCGGACGCACCTGTTGGCGACGCTTGCCGAGGTGATCGAGGAGTCGCAGCGCTTCCGCTTCTCCTGCGCCTTCATGCTGGTCGGCATCGATCATCTCGCGCGCATCAACGACGCCTTCGGCTTCGACGTCGCCGACGGCGTCGTGCTGGAGATCGCCCAGCGCATCCGGGGCCGGCTCCGCGGCGGCGACACGCTCGGGCGGTTCTCGGGCAACAAGTTCGGGTTGATCCTGAAGAACTGTACGATGGACGACATGAACACCGCCGCCGAACGCTTCCTCGCGACGGTGCGCGACGAGGTGGTGCCGACCAAGTCTGGTCCGGTCGCCGTGACCGCGACGATCGGCGCAGTCAGCGTTCCCCGTCACGCCCGCTCGGTCGAGGAGGCGGTCAACCGCGCCCATGAGACGCTCGACGCCGCCAAGCGCCGCCGCATCGGATCGTTCTCGACCTGGCGGCCGAACGTGGAGCGCGACGCGCAGCGCAAGGTCAACATCCGCGTCACCGACGAGATCGTGACCGCGCTCAATGAGCGGCGCATCGTCACGGCGTTCGAGCCGGTGGTGAATGCCAACACGCTTGCGCCCGCCTTCTATGAATGCCTGGTGCGGATGCGCCAGGATGACGGCCGGGCCCTCCTGGCGCCGGACGTCGTGCCGGTCGCCGAACGTCTCGGCCTGATCCGCCTGGTCGATCACCGCATTCTGGAGCTGGTGGTGGCGGAGCTTGCGAGCACGCCCGACGTCACCCTGAGCCTCAACATCTCGCCTGAGACCACCATGGATCCGGACTGGTGGGCCTCGATCGAGTCCATGATGCGCGCCCATCCGGGGGTCGCCGAACGGCTGATCGTCGAGATCACCGAGACGGTCGAGATCCAGGACGTCGACGATCTCCGCGGCTTCGTGACGCGGCTGAAAGATCTCGGCAGCCGAATTGCCATCGATGATTTCGGCGCCGGACACACCTCGTTCCGCAATCTGCGCAAGCTCGGCGTCGACATCGTCAAGATCGACGGCGCCTTCGTGCAGAATCTCGTGCGCTCGGCTGACGACCGCGCCTTCGTGCAGACGCTGGTCGAGCTGGCGCGACGGCTGCAGATCAAGACGGTCGCGGAATGGGTGCAGGACGAGGCGTCGGTCGCGCTGCTGCGCGACTGGGGCTGCGATTACATCCAGGGCCGGGTGATTGGCCTCGCCTCGGTCGATCGGCCGTGGATCGGTAACGGCACGGTCGAGTTGCCGGCGGCGAGCTGATCGGCCGCCGGCCTTCGGCGTCAGCCTTGCTGCTCGTCCTTCTTCGGCTCGGACATGCGGTCGAGCCGGTCCTGCATTTCCTTCATCTGACGACGCAGCTCGTCGATGTTGTCGTCGGCGGCCGGGGTCGGCTCGGCCGCCTTTTCCTCCCCGCGGGCCGGCGGCGCGAACGGCTTGAACATCGAGAAGGTCTGCTGGAACAGCTCCATGTTGCGGCGCACCTGCTCCTCGAGCGGCGCGAATGGCGTCCCGCTGAAGGTGTCAGCGATCTGCTTGCGGAACTTTTCCTGCTCTCTGGTCAGGGTATCGATCGACTGCTCAAGGTATTTCGGTACCACCATCTGCATGCTGTCGCCGTAGAAGCGGATGAGCTGGCGCAGGAACGTGGTCGGCAGCAGGTTCTGGCCGGCTTTGTTCTCCTGTTCGAAGATGATCTGGGCGAGTACGGAGCGTGTGATGTCGTCGCCGGTCTTGGCGTCGTAGACCAGGAAATCCTCCCCGTTCTTAACCATCGAGGCAAGATCTTCGAGGGTCACGTAGGTACTCGTCCCGGTATTGTAGAGCCGCCGGTTCGCGTATTTCTTGATTGTGGTGGGTTGGTCAGATTTCGCCATGAGCTCACACATGCAAACCGAGAACAGGGAACCCGGCGGCGTCGCCGCAGGGCGAAGAGCTACGCAATGCAATAACGTAATCACTTTCGGGCGAGTTCGGCTACGGTTTTGTGCGGAACGGTTAATCCCGCAGCAGAAATCTTGCTCACGAAACGGCCAAGCATCCCAATTTGAATGCGCTGCAACAGGAATTGCTGATGCCGCCAATTGACATGTCGCAACGACGTTAACAGGATGAAGCGCGAAGGTTTCGCACTCGCCAATCCGGGGCTTGCGGACGGCCGGCACGACCGTGAACTGAAAAGATCATTTTCATTTCAAATACCCTCAAGTTCTCAAGCCCTCGCTTTCACGTCCAAGATCAAGAACCCCAGGAGATGCCCATGTCAGACGATGTCGTCATCGTCAGTGCCGCCCGTACCCCGGTTGGAAGCTTCAACGGTGCCTTTGCCAGTGTTCCGGCCCATGAGCTGGGCGCTGTCGCAATCAAGGCCGCACTGGAACGCGCCGGTATCGAGCCGGGCCGTGTGTCCGAAGTCATTCTGGGGCAGATCCTGACCGCAGCTCAGGGCCAGAACCCGGCCCGTCAGGCCTCGATCGCCGCCGGCATTCCGGTGGAAAGCCCGGCCTGGGGCATCAACCAGCTGTGCGGCTCGGGCCTGCGCTCCGTCGCGCTGGGCTACCAGGCGCTCGTCAATGGCGACTCCGACATCGTGGTTGCCGGCGGCCAGGAGTCGATGAGCATGGCGGCGCATGCGCAATACCTGCGCGCCGGCGTGAAGATGGGCTCGCTCGATCTGGTCGACACGATGATCAAGGACGGTCTGTGGGATGCCTTCAACGGCTATCACATGGGCAACACCGCCGAGAACGTTGCGAAGCAATATCAGATCACCCGCGCGCAGCAGGACGAGTTCGCCGTTGCATCGCAGAACAAGGCCGAGGCCGCTCAGAAATCCGGCAGGTTCAAGGACGAGATCGCGCCCGTGACGGTCAAGAGCCGCAAGGGCGACACCGTGGTCGACACCGACGAATACCCGCGTCATGGCGCGACGGTCGAGGCCATGGCCAAGCTGCGTGCGGCCTTCGAGAAGGACGGCACGGTCACCGCCGGCAACGCGTCGGGCATCAATGACGGCGCAGCGGCCGTGGTGCTGATGACCGCCAAGCAGGCAGCCAAGGAAGGCAAGACCCCGCTCGCCCGGATCGTGTCCTGGGGACAGGCCGGCGTCGACCCGAAGATCATGGGCACCGGCCCGATCCCGGCGTCGCGCACGGCGCTGAAGAAGGCCGGCTGGAATATCGCCGACCTCGACCTGATCGAAGCCAACGAGGCGTTCGCCGCGCAGGCCTGTGCCGTGAACAAGGACCTCGGCTGGGATCCGGCCAAGGTCAACGTCAACGGCGGTGCGATCGCGATCGGCCATCCAATCGGTGCATCCGGCGCGCGCGTGCTCGTGACCCTGCTGCATGAGATGCAGAAGCGCGACGCCAAGAAGGGCCTCGCGACGCTGTGCATCGGCGGCGGCATGGGCATCGCGCTGTGCGTCGCACGCGACTAAAAAGCCGGCACTGACTGCGAACCGTTGAGTCTTCGCAATCGCGTCCAGCTCAACTAAAGATCAACGCCCGGCGATCTCGCCGGGCGTTTTGTTCTTGATGTCCGTCAAACACGTCGCATAATCGACCACTAAAAAAATGGAGTTGAGCGAGCATCGAGGGTCATGCGGCAAGTTGATCGTCGCACGACGTTTCATGATCCAATAACAACGGTATGCACGGTGGCAGCCAGAGGTTGTCCTGTGCGATCAGTCATCGAGGGAAGGATTCGACATGGCACGTGTGGCGTTGGTGACCGGGGGGACGCGCGGTATCGGAGCGGCGATCAGCAAGGCGCTGAAGGCGGCAGGATACAAGGTCGCGGCGAATTACGGCGGCAACGATGCCGCTGCGGAGAAGTTCAAGAGCGAGACCGAGATCCCCGTCTACAAATGGGACGTCAGCTCGTTCGAGGCCTGCGGCGAAGGCATCAAGAAGGTCGAAGCCGATCTCGGTCCCATCGACGTGCTGATCAATAATGCCGGCATCACCCGTGACACGGCCTTCCACAAGATGACGCTCGAGCAGTGGAGCGCCGTCATCAACACCAATCTCGGCTCGCTGTTCAACATGACCCGCCCGGTTATCGAGGGCATGCGCGCGCGCAAGTTCGGCCGCATCATCAATATCTCCTCGATCAACGGCCAGAAGGGCCAGTTTGGCCAGGTCAACTACTCCGCGGCGAAGGCCGGCGACATCGGCTTCACCAAGGCGCTTGCGCTGGAGACGGCCAAGGCCGGCATCACCGTCAACGTGATCTGCCCGGGCTACATCAACACCGAGATGGTGCAGGCGGTGCCGAAGGACGTGCTCGAGAAAGCCATTCTGCCGCTGATTCCGGTGGGGCGCCTCGGCGAGCCCGAGGAGATCGCGCGCGCCGTGGTGTTCCTCGCGGCGGATGAGGCGGGAGCCATCACCGGCTCGACGCTGTCGGTCAATGGCGGCCAGTACATGGTGTGATCTGCGCCGGCGGCGTTGCCTCCGGCCGCCTTCTGCGGTTAAGGAAATCGAACGCCCGCGCTCGCCGCGGGCATTCACGTCTTGGACGCTTCCCGCACGGACGAAGGCGTGGTGGCCGGCATGAGCCGGCCGTGACGGAGCCTGCCGCCTGATGTCCCAGCGAACTGCGACCCTGATCGGTCTGACCGCGATCCTGATGTGGTCGCTGCTCGCCTTGTTGACGGTGGCGACGGGTACGATCCCCGCCTTCCAGCTTGCGGCAATGACCTTTGCTGTCGGCGGCGCGGTCGGCCTGCTCAGTGTGTTGCGTCGACCGGATGGGCTGCAGGTGTTGCGGCAGCCGGCGAGGGCGTGGGCCGTGGGCGTCGGCGGCCTGTTCGGCTATCACGCGCTGTATTTCCTGGCGCTGCGCTTCGCGCCGCCGGCGGAAGCCGGGCTGCTGAACTATCTCTGGCCGCTGCTGATCGTGATGTTCTCGGCCTTCCTGCCTGGCGAGCGCCTGGCGGTCCATCACGTCATCGGCGCCGCGATCGGTCTCGTCGGAACCGCGCTGCTGTTGCTCGGCAACGGTGCGAGCTTCGCTGCGAGCCAGTTGCCGGGGCTTGCGGCCGCCTTCGTCGCGGCGTTCGTGTGGGCGATCTATTCGGTGCTCTCGCGTCGTCTGAAGGCGGTGCCGACCGATGCGGTCGCCGGCTTCTGCCTGGCGACGTCCGCGCTGGCGGCCCTGGTCCATGTTGCGGTCGAGCGAACGGTCTGGCCCGACAGCCCGACGCAGTGGCTCGCTGTTGCCGGTCTCGGCATCGGCCCGGTGGGTGCTGCGTTCTACGCCTGGGACATCGGCATGAAGCGGGGCGACATTCGGGTGCTCGGTGCGGCGTCCTATGCGACGCCGCTGCTGTCGACGGCGTTCCTGATCGTTGCCGGCTACGCGCGGCCGAGCGCGACCATCGCCGTGGCGGCGCTGCTGATCGCCGGCGGCGGTCTGGTCGCGGCCAAGGACATGTTCCTTCTGCGCAAGCGCTGACCGCGTCAGGTTGAGCGAAAGCCAGGCGGTGCCCGCTCGCATGCGGACTTCGGTACGGCGGCCCGAATCCGCCGGTTATCCTTGATGCGCACTTAACCGTGCGCAAAACCAGCGCGCCGGCCGGTAGCTCACAACCGCCGATTACGGTTTGGCGCGGTCTGCACCTAACCCGCCCTTTACCCGTCCCGCGCGATAGTTCGCGGCAAATGGTGCTGACAACGGGGCGGCGATGCCGGACGTGAGACGTTACATGGCCCGCGCGGGGGAGTTGTTTCGCGTCCCCGCCGACAATCCCGAGCTGACGCGCGCGCAGTTCCAGGCGTTCTCGAAGCAGGTGCCGCTGCTCTATTTCATTCTCATCACCAACAGCCTGGCGCTCGCCTACACGTTCCTGCCGCTGGCGCCGACGTGGCTCACGATTTCGGTGCCGGCCCTGCTATCGACGATTACCGGCGCGCGGATGCTGTGGTGGCTGCGGCAGGGCGAGGCCGCCAGCAACGACGCCGAGGTGCTGCGCAACCTGCGCGTCACCAACCGGATCGCCGGCCCGATCGGGGCGCTGTTCGTCGTCTGGTCATTCGCGTTGTTTCCCTATGGCGATCCGTTCGCCAAGGGGCAGGTCGCGTTCTACATGGCGGTCACGGTCATCGGCATCATCTTCTGCCTGATGCATTTGCGCTCCGCGGCGCTGATCGTGACCCTTGTGGTCATCGTCCCCTACGTCATCTTCTTCATGTCCACGGGCGTTCACGCGCTGCGTGCGATCGCGGTCAATCAGTTGCTCGTGTCCGGCGCCATGGTCACGGTGCTGTTCATCTACTATCGGGATTTCGCCGCGCTCGTCGCCAGCCGCAAATCGCTGCTCGCGGAGCAGGCCGCGACGCAAGCGCTGTCGGATGAAAACTTCCGCCTCGCCAATCTGGACGCGCTGACCGATCTGCCCAATCGCCGCCGCTTCTTCTCGGAGCTCACGCAGGCATTCGCCGAGGCCGAGCGGGACGGCACGCGGCTCGCCGTCGGCATCATCGATCTCGACGGCTTCAAGCCGATCAACGACACCTATGGACATACGGTCGGCGACCGCGTGCTGATGGAGGCCGCGCGCCGCGTCCGCGACGCCTGTGCCGGCCATGGCGACCAGGTCCATCTCGCCCGGCTCGGCGGCGACGAGTTCGGACTGGTGGTCGCCGGCAACCCAACGGACGACGATCTGCTCAACCTCGGACGGCAGATCACCGAGCTGATCAAGCTGCCCTATCAGTTCGACACGACGCATACCGGCCTGTCGTGCTCGACCGGCTTTGCGCTATATCCGCGCTCGGCCATGGCCGCGGATGCGCTGTACGAATGCGCCGACTATGCGCTCTACCACGCCAAGCGCCGCGCCCGCGGCCAGGCCATCATCTTCTCGACCGAGCTCGAGGCGGAGATCCGCAGCCGCAGCGTGATCGAGCACCTGTTGCGCACGGCCGATTTCGAAGCCGAGATGGATCTGGCGTTTCAGCCGATCATGGACGCGACGAATTCGCGCACCACCGGATTCGAGGTGCTGGCGCGCTGGCACAGCCCCAAGCTGGGGACGGTGTCGCCCGCAAGCTTCATCCCGGCGGCCGAGCGGATCGGCGTCATCCGCAGCCTGACGCGCTGTCTGCTGGTCAAGGCGCTCGCGGCGGCGCGGACCTGGCCGGACGACATTCGCGTGTCGTTCAATCTCTCCGCGCACGACATCTGTTCGCCGGACGGTGTTCTTCCGCTGCTGGCGGTCATTCATGCCAGCGGCGTTCCGCCGCGCCGAATCGAGTTCGAGATCACGGAAACCGCCGTCACCTTTGATTTCGCCCGCGCCGAGCAGTCGATCGCGGCGCTGAAGGCGATCGGTTGCGGCATCTCGCTGGACGATTTCGGCACCGGCTACTCGTCGCTCAGCCACGTTCACCGGCTGCCGCTCGACAAGCTCAAGGTTGACCGCAGTTTCGTGAGCGACGTCAATGCCAACCCGATCAGCCACAAGATCATCAAGTCGCTGACCGGCCTCTGCGCCGACATGGAAATCTCGTGTGTGGTCGAAGGTGTCGAGACCAAGGAGCAGCTCGACAGCCTCCGGCGTTTGGGCGCGGACTACATCCAGGGCTACTACTTCGCGAAGCCGATGCCGGCCGACGCGATTTCCGGCTTCCTCGCCCAGGAGCGCCAGCGCTTCGCCGAGCCCGCCGCGAAGGTCGCGGGCGCGAGCGCCTGACTCAGACCTCCGGCTCCCAGCCGGGCGGCGCGAGTTCGAATCCTTCGAACATGAAGCCCGGCGCCACCGTGCAGCCCACCAGCGTCCAATCGCCGGTGCTCTCGGCGGCTTGCCAGGCATGGGCAGGGACGATCGCCTGCGGTTGCTGGCCGGCTGCGAGGTCGATCCCCAGCGTCGTCATTTGCGACGCCTGGCCTTCGGCGGCGATCCGCAAGGTCAGCGGTGCCCCGGCATAGAAATGCCAGGTCTCGACCGCGTCGACCCGGTGCCAATGCGAACGCTCGCCGCGGGCGAGCAGGAAATAGATCAGGGTCGACGCGGCGCGGCCGGAGGCGTCCACGGCCGGATCGCGGAAGGTCTCGCGAAAATGTCCGCCCTCCGGATGCGGCTGCAGACCAAGGCGCGCGATGATGTCGGCAGCCGAGAGCGTGGTCATCGTCGTCCTCAGCCTTACGACTTGTTCTTGCGCTCGCGCAGTTCGCCGAACACCTGCTCGGCGCTGGCGCCCTTCATGCGCAGCCGCAAAGCGACGGCCGGATCGTCGGCGCGCAGGAACACGTTGGCGGTCTTCTCGTCGCCCAGCAGCGACGGAATGGTCGGCCGGTTGGCGGCACGGAGCCGCGTGACTTCCTCGGCGCGAGCCTTCAGCGCCTCGTTGTCTCCGTCGACGGTGAGCGCGAATTTGACGTTCGAGGCTGTGTATTCGTGGCCGCAATAGAGCCGGAAGTCGTCCGGCAGCGCGCGCAGCTTGAGAAGCGAGTCCCACATCATCGGATAGGTGCCTTCGAACACGCGGCCGCAGCCGACCGAGAACAGCGTGTCGGCCGCAAACAACGCCTTGTCGGCGTCGAACACGTAGGAGACGTGGTCGAGCGTATGGCCGGGCGTTTCCAGCACGCGCGCGAGCAGCTCGCCGATCTTCACGACATCGCCATGGGCGACGCGCAGGTCGACGTTGGCGATCGCCGTCGTCTTGTCGTGCGGCGCGACCACCCGGCAGCCATATTTCTGCTTGAGCTCGGCGACGCCGCCGACATGGTCGTGATGATGATGCGTGATCAGGATGTCGGTGAGCGTCCAGCCTTCGGCGTCCAATTGCCGGACGATCGGTCCGGCCTCGGGGGCGTCGATCGAGGCAGTCGCGCCGGTCGCGGGGTCATGGATCAGATAGCCGAAATTGTCGGACAGGCAGGTGAAGACGCGGATGTCGGCGGCCATGATGTCTCCGTCGGCGGGACCGGGCGAGGCACGATGGTAGCGCTCGCGATGCCAGAAGGTCGTGGAAGCGGAGCCCGGGCGCAGCGCTGCGGGGCGGCCTCCGATGTCCCGGGCAGAGATATGGCGTTAACGCTGGAGGCGCAACGCAATATTCGGCGCGCGGCAGCGCGCGCCCGCATGATACATTGACGTCATGGACGTGATCGATCTGCGGAATTTCTATTCGGGTCGCCTCGGGATCGTCGCGCGGCTCTTGATCAACCGCGGCATCCGCGCGCGCTGGCCGAACGCGGCCGGGCAGCGGGTGCTCGGCATCGGCTATCCCACGCCCTATCTCGGCTTGTTCCGCGAGGATTCCGAACGCTGCATCGCCTTTATGCCGGCGGCGCAGGGGGTGCTGAAATGGCCGACGGCGCGGCCGACCCTGGCCTCGCTGGTGGACGAGTTCTCGCTGCCGCTGCCCGATGCGGCGGTCGACCGCATCCTGATCGTGCATGCGCTGGAGATGTCGGACGACCCGGCCGGGCTGCTGCGGGAGATGTGGCGGGTGCTGGCGCCGGCGGGACGCATGATCATCGTGATCCCGAACCGGCGCGGCGTCTGGACGCGGACCGACAACACGCCATTCGGCCATGGCCGGCCCTATTCCCGCTCGCAGATCACGCAGTTGCTGCGGCAGACCTGGTTCACGCCGACCGGCTGGGGCGAGGCGCTGTTCATGCCCCCGGTCGGTGGCTGGTTCCTGAAATCGGCGATGGCCTGGGAGCGCGTCGGCGCTGCGCTGTCGCTGCCGTTCGCCGGTGTCCACATCGTCGAGGCGACCAAGCAGGTCTACCGGGTGATCCCGGCGCGCCGCGAGCGCATCCGGCTGATCCCACGACTCGAACCCGTGCTGGCGCCGTCACCGTCGGCCCCAGGATCCGGTGGCTCCGGCCGCCGCGAGGTCGGTCTGCCGTCGCGTGACGGATGACACCGGGTCGCTCCCTGCGTGCCTCTCAGCGCAAAGAAAAACGGGTGGGCTCAGGGCCCACCCGTTTCGTCATGACGGAGCGAAATCGCTATTCGCCCGGATTGAGGTCCTCGCTCGGCGCCGGCGCAGCAGCGGCTGCTTCACCGCGCGGACCATGCGGACGCCGGCGGCGGCGCGGATAGCGCTCGGCAGCGCCCTCGAAGGCGGCCGGGGCATTGGCGATCTGCGGCTGCGGGCCGGTGATGAAGGACGGCAACCGATCGACCCCGCTGTCGGCGATGACGGGCTGGGGTTGCGGCTGGGGCTGGTACTGGACGGGCTGCGGACGCTCGCGGTGCTCGCGCGGCTCCCGCTCACGATGCTCACGCGGTTCACGGTGCTCCCGCGGCTCGCGGTGTTCGCGCGGCTCGCGATGCTCACGCGCTTCGCGATGCTCGCGCGGCTGCTGCTCGCGCTGATAGGGCTGGTTGTCGCCGCGCTCGCGCTGGCCGCCTTCGCGATCGCGCATGAAGGGTTGGGGTTGAGGCTGCGGCTGGGCCGGAACGAAGCCGGGCTCCTGGCCGAAATGCGAGAAGCTCTCGCCTTCATCATCGAGGTCGTCGACGGTCAGGTCATCGGCGTTGCGCGGTTGCTGCTGCGGCTGGTTCTGGCGGAACTGCTCCTGCGCGGCGGCAATCAGGCGGAAATAGTGCTCGGCGTGCTGGTAGTAGTTCTCGGCGGCAACGGGGTCACCCGAGGAGCGGGCGTCGCGGGCAAGCTGGACATATTTCTCGGCGACATGAGAGGCGGTACCGCGGATCTTGATGTCCGGTCCATTGGACTCGAACACCCTGGTCAGCGGATTCTGGCCGCGCCGGTTATTGTTGTTGTTACCGCCGCTGTTCCGGTTGCGCATCCGCTTGTTGTTCTGACCGTTTCTCATGTCCTGCCTTTATTCCAACCCTGCGTTAGGAGCACCGATTGCTGAGCACTGATAGTGAGCACTGATTGTTATCGGAATACCGAAAGCGTATTGAAATACCTTCGCCGGGCTCGGACGCCTCGTGCGCGGTCCAAATGGCCATCCGCCCCATGCCGGTTCCGACATGCCGGTTCGACCCATGCCGATGTGATCGACAGCCGATTCTCTCGACAAAAGCGCGTTCAAAACGCGTTCCCCACCCGCCAGCCCCTGGGACCGGCGAACCACGTCATTCAGCCAGCCAGGGCGAGATGCGCCACGACCGACCCAGTTTGCTTAGCGTAAGACCTCAAGTGCAAAGTCAGGCTTTCGTTCGCTTTGCAGTCGCGGGCTGCGCAGCCATCCGGCTCTCGCGCTCAGCAGATCTGCGTTCTGGAACCTATCGCCCGGCGCGGCTCTCTGGCATCTGACTGCTGCGATGTTCCGTGAATACCGCTCGTCGTGGCCTGCGCCGGTGCTATGGGTGGAACGTAGTCGCTCCCGGGGGATATTCCAAGAGCTTTTTCTCTATCCCCCGGCCTTTACCGGAGCTTTTTTAGGCCCATGACGGTTCGGGGAATACCGGCCAGATCGGCCCGGATCGTCGAGGAATCGGCCGCCAGGCCAGCCCTCACCATCAATGCAGCGACGTCGTCACTCTGGCCAAGCCCGACCTCCACGATGACAGCGCCGCCGGGCCGAAGCAGGGCCGCTGCCTGCGGGATCAGCGCGCGGTAGGCGTCGAGCCCGTCCTTGCCCCCGTCCAGTGCGCGCAGCGGATCATGAGTGCGCACCTCGGCGTCGAGCGCGCCGATCTCGGACGACGGGATGTAGGGCGGGTTCGACACGATTAGGTCGAAACCCACAGCCAGCGCTGCGGCGTAGGAGCAGGCGACGAAGCCGGCGCGGTCGGCCAATCCGAGCGCGCGCGCATTGTCCCGCGCGGTCGTCAGCGCGGCCAAGCTGATGTCGGTGCCCAGTCCAAAGGCCCGCGGCAGCTCGGACAGCAGCGCCAGCAGGATCGCGCCGGAACCCGTGCCGAGATCGGCGATGCGCAAGCGACGCTTCAGGCCGCCGCCGGCCGCGAGATGTTCCAGTGCCAGCTCGACCACGGTCTCGGTGTCCGGTCGCGGCACCAGCGTATCGGCCGACAATCGCAGGTCCAGGCCCCAGAACTCTTTGGTGCCGAGGAGGCGGGCGACCGGTTCGCCGGCCAGCCGGCGCTGCATCAGCGTTTCCAGGCGCTGCGCGTCGTCATGGGAGAGCTGTCGTCTCCCGTGCATCACGAGCCCGGTGAGGTCGAGCTGCAGCGCATGGCCGACCAGCAGCCGCGCATCCAGCTCGGGCGAGTCGAGGCCCGCATCTGCAAAGCGCGCGGACAGGGCACGGCGGGCGGCATCGATGGTCACGCCGGCGATGAGGCCGGTCATCGCGCAAGCTCCCTCCACGCGTCATCCCCGCGAACGCGGGGATCCATACGCCGTGCCGTTGCGGGACGGGCGGTCGGAGTTGCCTTCTGTGACAGCCACGAAGGCCGGTGGTTATGGGTCCCGGCGTTTGCCGGGACGACACCGTTTGTGTCGGGGCAGCGTCGCATCGCCTCCTGCAATGCGCCGGTGCGCATCACGCCGCCGCACCTTGCGCGGCGAGCTGGGCTGCCTGGTGCTCGGTCGTCAGCGCATCGATCAGTTCGCCCAGCGCTTCGCCCGCGATCACCTGTGGCAGCTTGTAGAGCGTCAGGTTGATGCGGTGGTCGGTGACGCGCCCTTGCGGGAAATTATAGGTACGGATGCGCTCGGAGCGGTCGCCGGAGCCGACCTTCTCCTTGCGCTCGGCCGAGCGCGCCGCGTCGACCTTCTGCCGCTCGGCGTCGTAGATGCGCGAGCGCAGGATGTTCATCGCGGAGGCGCGGTTCTTGTGCTGTGAGCGGCTGTCCTGCATCATCACGACGATCCCGGTCGGGATGTGGGTGATGCGGATCGCCGATTCCGTCTTGTTGACGTGCTGGCCGCCGGCGCCTTGGGCGCGCATGGTCTCGATGCGCAGGTCGTCTTGCTTGATGTCGACATCGACCTCCTCGACCTCCGGCAGCACGGCAACCGTGGCGGCCGAGGTGTGGATGCGCCCCTGGGTCTCGGTATCGGGCACGCGCTGCACGCGGTGCACCCCGGATTCGAATTTCAGCTTGGCGAAGGCGCCGCGGCCCTGCACCTCGGCGATGATTTCCTTGTAGCCGCCGACGGTGCCTTCGGAGGCCGAGATCACCTCGACCTTCCAGCCCTGCAGGGCGGCGAAGCGCTCATACATCCGGAACAGGTCGCCGGCGAACAAAGAGGCCTCGTCGCCGCCGGTGCCGGCGCGGATTTCAAGCACGACGTTGCGGTCGTCCATCGCATCCTTCGGCAGCAGCGCGACGCGGATCTGCTGCTCCAGCTCGCCGCGGCGCGCGATCAGCTCGTCGCGCTCGGCCTCGGCCATCGCGCGCATCTCGGCGTCGGTGGTGGGATCGGCGATGAGCGCCTCCGTCTCGGCGAGCTCCTTGACGCCGGCGCGATACGCCTTCACCGCGTCGATCAGCGGATTGAGCTCGGCGAGCTCACGGGTGATCTGCACGTAGCGGTCGGAATTGACCTGGCCTAGCAGCTCCGCTTCGAGCGAGGCGTGATGCGCGAGCAGGACATCCAGTTTGGCTTCGGGAAGCGACGACATGATGCAATCTGATCTAGGAGCAAACGATACGAACGGAAGACGCTTGGCGCGACGGGCCCGCTACAGCGCGAGGCCTTCGCTCTCGGCGAACTCGGTCAGCTTCTGCCGCATCGAGAAGCTGCCAGCCGGTGCGGCCAGCCATTCGGCCATCTTCGTCGCCGCCTTGCCGGCGTCGAGTTCGAGGATCATCGCCTTCACAGGGCCGTGCGCGGTGGCCGACAGCGACAGCGAGCGGTAGCCGAGCGAGATCAGCGCCAGCGCGCCGATCGGCTTGGAGGCCATCTCGCCGCACAGCGACACCGACCGCTTGGCCGCCTTGGCCTTGTGCACGATCTGCTGCAACGCCCGCAGGATCGGCGTCGACAGCGTGTCGAAGCGCTCGGAGACCTTGGCATTGCCGCGATCGACCGCGAACAGGAACTGGAACAGGTCGTTCGAGCCGACCGAGATGAAATCGACCTTCGAAAGCAGCTCGTCGAGCTGATACAGCAGCGCCGGGACCTCGAGCATGGTGCCGACGTCGACGCGCTCCGGCAGCGTGTGGCCGTGCTGGCGCAAGTAAGTCAGCTCGCGCTCGACGATCGCCTTGGCCGTGTCGAACTCGGCGACTTCCGAGATCATCGGGAACATGATGCGCAGCGAGCGGCCGCCGCCGGCGCGCAGCAGCGCCCGGATCTGGCCGCGCAGCAGGCCCGGACGGTCGAGGCCGAGGCGGATCGCGCGCCAGCCGAGCGCCGGATTCTCCTCGATCACGGTCTCCATGTAGGGCAGCGCCTTGTCGCCGCCGATGTCCAAAGTGCGGAACGTGACGGGCTTGTGGCCGGCGGCGTCGAGAACCGTGCGATACAGCGCCAGCTGGTCGCTCGAGCGCGGCAGGCTGGCGGACACCATGAATTGCAGCTCGGTGCGGAACAGGCCGATGCCGGCGCTGCCGGTGTCCTCGATATGCGGCAGGTCGATGACCAGGCCCGCATTGATCATCAGCTCGATCGGCTGGCCGTCCTTGGTCACGCAGGGCTTGTTGCGCAGCTCGCCATATTGCGCCTGGCGGCGAGCGCGGAAGCGCACCCGCTCGGCATAGGCGGACTCGATCTCGGACGACGGCCGAACGTAGATCGAGCCCGACGTGCCATCGACGATGATGGCGTCGCCGGGATCGGCGATGCCCGGCGCGTTCGGCACCTCGCCGACGGCGGGAATGCCGAGCGCACGCGCCACGATCGCGACATGCGAGTTGGCAGTGCCTTCCTCGAGCACGAGGCCGCGCAGCCGCTTGCGGTCGTAGTCGAGCAGCGCCGCCGGGCCCATTGCGCGCGCGATCAGGATGGCATTGTCGGGCAGGTGCTCGCGCCGGGGCGCGTGGTCCTGGCCCACCAGTTGGCGCAGCAGCCGGTAGCCAAGGTCCTCGAGATCGTGCAGCCGCTCGCGCAAATACGGATCGGTGGAGCGCAGCATGCGGGCGCGGGTGTCGGACTGCACGCGCTCGACGGCGGCTTCCGCCGTGAGGCCGGTCGCGACCGCCTCGTGCAGCTTGTGCGACCAGCCCTGGTCGTTGGCGAACATGCGATAGGCTTCGAGCACCTCGCGGTGCTCGCCGCCATCGGCGACGTCACCGCGCTCCAGCATGCGGTCGAGGTCGGCGCGCAGCTTGAGCAGCGCGGCGTCGAGCCGCTTGATCTCCTTGGGCAGGTCCTCGGCGATGTAGTTGTTGATGACGACGCGCGGCTCGTGCAGCACGACGTGGCCGAGCGCGATGCCATCGGACAGCACGGTGCCGGTCTTGTGGATCGAGTGCCGCGCCGCCGGCTCGGCGCCGGGCTGGGCGAGCGCTGCGAGCTCGCCGGAGGCGATCATCTCGGCGAGCACCATCGCGGTGGTCTGCAGCGCCTCGACCTCTTCCTCGACATAGGTGCGCTTGGCGCGGTTCTGCACCACCAGCACGCCGAGCGTGTTGCCGGCGCGCAGGATCGGCACGCCAAGGAAGGAGTGGTAGATCTCTTCGCCGGTTTCCGGCCGGTACGAGAAGGCGGGGTGGCTCTGCGCGTCGTTCAGATTGAGCGGCGTCGCCTCGCTCGCGACGAGGCCGACGAGGCCCTCATGCGCGCTCAGCACGGTCATGTGAACGGCGTCGCGGTTCAGACCTTCGGTGGCGTAGAGCTCGAGCGTGTTGTCGACGCGAAGCACATAGACCGAGCAGACCTCCGCGACCATGTTGGCCGCGATCAGCACCACGATCTTGTCGAGTCGCTCCTGTGCCGAGACCTGCTCCGCCATGGTCTCGCGAAGCCGTCTGAGCAGGACGCGGGGGCCTCCCGACGCGCTTCGCATGTGGCACAATCCCCCTTCCTGGGGCCAGCCCGGCACGCGGCCGGATCTGGCGCTAAACTCGCGGCATCGAACAGCTTTCTCGATTCGGCACTATCGCACGCTCAGAGTGCCGGCCCGAACCAGAACAACCATCACTGGAGCACAGTTTGCGGCTGCCATCCTGCGATGGCGTATAGCGAATTAGGGCTTGTTTTGCCAAGCAAAACGCCTGCCACCGCGGGCGGCGTCAACGGCTTTCGAACGACCTCCGGCCCGTCCCGCTGTCACATAACGGGACAGGTGTGGTTGCGGAGGAGGATTTTCTAGGCCTGGTCCAGTCCGTAGAGCGTGTGCAGCGTGCGGACGGCGAGCTCGGTATAGGCGGCGTCGATCAGCACCGAGAACTTGATCTCGGAGGTCGTGATCGCGCGAATGTTGATGTTGCGGGCGGCGAGCGCGGCAAATCCCTTGGCGGCGACGCCGGCATGGCTGCGCATGCCCGAGCCGATCACCGAGACCTTGGCGACGTCGGTTGCGGTATCCAAGCGCTGGTAGCCGATCTTGTCCTTGGCCGCGGTGATGGTCTCGCGCGCCCGGTTGTAGTCGGTCGCCGGCACCGTGAAGGTCAGATCGGTGGTCTTGCCATCTTCGGAGACGTTCTGGACGATCATGTCGACATTGATGTTGGCATCAGCCAGCGGTCCGAAGATCGACGCGGCAACGCCCGGCTTGTCCTCGATCTGGCGCACCGAGATCTGGGCCTCGTCCTTGGAGAAGGCGATGCCGGTCACGACGTGATTTTCCATGATTTGTTCCTCGCTGCAGATCAGCGTCCCCGGCGGCTGGTTGGCGTGCGGGTCGATATCCTCGGGCTTGTCGAATGAGGAGCGGACGAAGATCGGCATGTTGTGCACCATGCCCAGTTCCACCGAGCGGACCTGCAGCACCTTGGCGCCCTGGGACGCCAGCTCCAGCATGTCCTCGAAGGCGATCTTGTCGAGCCGCTTGGCCTTCGGCACCACCCGGGGGTCGGTGGTGTAGACGCCGTCGACGTCGGTATAGATGTCGCAGCGGTCGGCCTTGATGGCGGCCGCGATCGCCACCGCCGAAGTGTCCGAGCCGCCGCGGCCGAGCGTGGTGATCCGCCCGGTTTCGGCGTTGATGCCCTGGAAGCCGGCGATGACCGCAACTTCCTTGCGGTCGCGGAAGCGCTGGATCAGCTCGGCGCCGTCGATATCGACGATTCGCGCCGAGGCATGGGCGTCGCTGGTCTTGATCGGGATCTGCCAGCCCTGCCACGAGCGGGCCTGGATGCCCATGCTCTGCAGCACGATCGCCAGCAGGCCGGACGTGACCTGCTCGCCCGAGGCCACCACGGCGTCGTATTCGCGCGCATCATGCATCGGCGACGCCTCGGTGCACCAGGCGACCAGCTCGTTGGTCTTGCCCGACATCGCCGAGACGACGACGGCAACCTCATGACCGGCATCGACCTCGCGCTTGACGTGGCGCGCGACGTTGCGGATGCGGTCGATGTTGGCGACGGATGTGCCGCCGAATTTCAGCACGAGGCGACCCATGACGACGCGCTCATTCCCATCAGGAGGATAAGTTGACCGGCTGAGCGCGAAACCGGAGGCGCGCCAGCCGAAACGCGCGTATACATAGCGCCGCGGCTGGGGGCAAGACGGTTCCTTGTGGTGACAGGGTCAGGTTGGTGACAGGGTCAGGTGAGAGGCTTGGAATGGCGCGTTACATCGACGAAATCCTGCAACCCGGCGAGAAGGTGCTGTATTCGACCAACGCGCATTGGATGTTCTACCTGCCCGCGATCGGGGCCTGGATCGTCGTGTTTGGATTGCTCGTCCTCTCCCGCATGACCGTGAACGACAGTTTGGTCATGCTGTGCCTGGCCACCGCCGCCGTCATCGCCATTGTCGCCCTGTATTGGACGGTCCGGGCCTGGTTCCATCGCCTCACCACGGAGACGGACGTTACCAATCGTCGCGTCGTCCATAAAACCGGTTTCATCAAGCGCCGTACCTTCGAGATGGCCCTCGACAAGGTCGAGAGCGTCGACGTCAACCAGACCATCATGGGACGGGTTCTCAATTACGGCGACGTCACCATCTTGGGTGTGGGCGAGGGCAAGGAAACCATTTCGACCATCGCGGAGCCGCTGGCGTTCCGGAACGCCATCACGGCGCGTTAGCCCCGGTACGGCGCCGCAGCTTCGATCATTGAGTATTCAGCGATGACAATGCCTCAGGATTCCCGCAGCACTTCTGTTCCCCCCAGCTCGACCGTCGATCCGGCCGAGATCGCGAAGTTCTCGAAACTGTCCGAGACTTGGTGGGACCCCAAGGGGAAGATGGCGCCCCTGCACAAGATCAACCCGCTGCGCCTGACCTACATCCGCGATGCCGCCTGCCGGAAATTCGAGCGCAACCCCAAGAGCCTGAACTGCCTCTCGGGACTGCGCATGCTCGACATCGGCTGCGGCGCGGGATTGCTGTGCGAGCCGTTCACGCGGTTGGGCGCGCAGGTCGTCGGCGTCGATCCCTCGGCCAGCAACATTGCCGCTGCCAGGCTGCACGCGGAAAAGGGCCATCTGTCGATCGACTACCGCTGCACCACGATCGAGGAGATGGATCCGCGCGAGCGCTTCGACATCGTGCTGGCGATGGAGGTCGTCGAGCACGTCACCGATGTCGGTGCCTTCCTCGGCCGCTGTGCCGCCGTGCTGAAGCCGGGCGGCATGATGGTGGTCTCGACGCTGAACCGCAACTGGAAGAGCTTTGCGCTCGCCATCGTCGGTGCCGAATATGTGCTGCGCTGGCTGCCGCGCGGCACGCATGAGTGGAGCAAGTTCGTCACGCCGGACGAGCTGACGAAATACCTGCTCGACAATCGTCTGGTCATCACCGAGCAGAGCGGCGTCGTCTACAGCCCCTTCGCCGACCGCTGGAGTCTGTCGACCGACATGGACGTGAACTACATGATGGTTGCCGAGCAGATGGTGTAGCGCGGCGTCGCGCTTCGGTTCGGCCGGGATGCTGCTCCACAACCGGTGTCGTCCCTGCGAACGCAGGGACCCATAACCCCAGGAAGTGGTTCGGGGCACGCTAGGAGATCAGGTCGCTGGCGGGCTTTCCGTGGCGCGACAGGTTCAACGTGCAGCCTGCCCCAAGACAGATCATGCGGTATGGGTCCCGGGTCTACGCCCGCTGACGCGTCGCGTCATCGGGCTTGCCCGGGACGACAGCTTTGCTCCCCCTCGCCAGCTTCATTCTCGGTTGTCGTCGGTCCAGCCAGATGCCGCTCCACCAAAGGTGTCGTCCCTGCGAACGCAGGGACCCATAACCACAGGGATTGGTTTGTGGC
This sequence comes from Bradyrhizobium sp. SZCCHNPS1003, assembly GCF_032381555.1. NCBI lineage: Bacteria > Pseudomonadati > Pseudomonadota > Alphaproteobacteria > Hyphomicrobiales > Nitrobacteraceae > Bradyrhizobium > Bradyrhizobium sp. SZCCHNPS1003. The sequence continues at coordinate 117,778 of NZ_JAUHIU010000012.1, read as the reverse complement.
ACCCTAGGAGATCAGGTCGCTGAGATCGCGCCATTCGAGATTGTCGCGCTCGATCAGCTCGATCTTCCAGTCGCGCTTCCAGCGCTTGAGCTGCTTTTCGCGGGTGATTGCTTCCTCGGCGATATTGTAGGTCTCGATGTAGACCAGCCGAAAATCTCCGTATTTCTTCACAAAGACCGAGCCTTGGCCGTCGCGGTGCTGCTGAAGCCTTTTGTGGATCGAGTTGGTGACGCCGATATACAGCGTGCCGTGGCGACTACTCGCCAGAATATAGACGTAGTACATTGCCGCACCATCGCTTGGATGGATTGTCCAACCTAGCTGAAGCTGGTGGTTATGGGTCCCTGCGTTCGCAGGGACGACACCGTCGTTGTGACGCGAGCTTACCACAAACTGCAGATAGTGGTTTGTCATCCCGCCGCGATCTGCAATCCTGACATGCGACTGAATTGCCGCCTGAGCTGTTGACCCGACGCCTCGCGCTGGTCACGGTGGCCGGCCTTCACAGCCGCTCCGTGCCCGCATGCTCTCCATCGCCTCGCTCTGGATTCCCTTCACGCTGGTGGCTGCCGCCGGTCAGGTCGCACGCAATGCGATGCAGCGGTCGCTGACGGCGAAGCTCGGCACCTGGGGCGCGACCAACATCCGCTTCCTGTTCGGCTTCCCGTTCTCGCTGGTGTTCCTGACCGCGGTGCTGCTGGCCACCGGCGACCATCTGCCGTGGCCGTCGGCGGCGTTCTGGCCGTGGCTGCTGCTCGGCGCGCTCAGCCAGATCATCGCCACCGGGCTGATGCTGCTGGCGATGACCGACCGCTCCTTCGTCGTCACCACGGCCTATCTGAAGACCGAAGCGATCCAGACCGCGATCTTCGGCTTCATCTTCCTCGGCGATCCGCTCTCGGTGCCGAAGGTAATCGCGATCCTGATCGCCACCATCGGCGTCGTCGTCACGGCGCTTCGGCCCGGTGGCGACAAGAGCTTTGCGGAGTTGAAGCCGACCGTGACCGGCCTCGTTGCGGCGGCGGCGTTCGCCCTGTCGGCGGTCGGCTTCCGCGGCGCCATCATCACCGTCGACGGCGTCTCCTTCGTGACCGCCGCATCGTACACGCTGGTCTGGGGCCTGTTCGTGCAAACCGCGATCCTGACCGTCTACCTGCTGGCGCGCGCGCCGGACATCCTGCGCGGAATCCTGTCGCTGTGGCGGCCGTCGATGATGGCCGGCTTCGTCGGCGCCTTCGCGTCGCAATTCTGGTTCCTGGCTTTCGCGCTGACGGCGGCTGCCAACGTCCGCACGCTCGCGCTGATCGAGGTGCTGTTCGCGCAGGGCGTGTCGTACTACTCGTTCAAGCAGCCGGTTTCGCTGCGCGAGGTCTGTGGCATCGTGCTGATCGTTGCCGGGGTAGCGCTGCTGATCGCAGTATAGTCAGCCCTTGATCGCGATCAGCACGGCGCCGGCCGCGATCAGGACGATGCCGATCCAGCCCTGCAGGCTCGGTCGTTCGCCGAGAAACACGACGCCGAACAAGGCGACCAGCACGACGCTGAGCTTGTCGATCGGCGCGACCAGCGTCGCGGGGCCGAGCTTCAGGGCACGGAAATAGCACAACCACGAGGCGCCGGTGCCAAGCGCCGACAGCGTCAGGAACACCCAGCTCTTGGTCGAGATCGGTCCCGGGCTGGTGAGCTGGCCCGTCGCGAACAGGATCAGCGCCAGCGTCACCAGCACGATCGCGGTGCGGATCAGCGTGGCAAGATCGGAGTTGAGACCTTCGACGCCAACCTTGGCGAAGATGGCGGTGAGGGCCGCAAACAGCGCCGACAGCAGAGCCCAGAGCTGCCAGGAGGAGGAGAGGGGGGACATGTCGTCACACCGGCGAAAGAGAGAGTGCAGGCCGAGATCTCTCCCCCGTCATTGCGAGCGAAGCGAAGCAATCCAGAATCTGTCCTCGACTCCTGGATTGCTTCGCTTCGCTCGCAATGACGAAGAGGCCTTCTCGATTGCTCAATTCCGGTCGTCCGGCAGCACCGGGATCGGGGCGACCTCGATGCCTTCCTCGATCAGTTCGCGGGCCTCGTCGAGCGAGGCCTCGCCATAGATCGGCCGGTGCTCGGTCTCGCCGTAATGCATCTTGCGCGCTTCCGTTGGGAAACGCTCGCCGACATCGTCGGCGTTCTTGACGATGTGGTCGCGCAGCTCCTTGAGCTTGGCGCGCAGCTCGCGCTCCTGCGCCATCATCAGCGCGGTCGATCCCGGCGAAATTACTTCCTGCGCTGGCGGCGGTGAGGCCGGCACTGGCACTGGAACGGCCTCGCGGCCCTTCTTGCTGACGATGCGCGGCGCCATGATCGCCTTCTCGACCTTGGTCGAGCCGCAGGTCGGGCATTCCACCAGCTTGCGCTTCACCTGCGAATCGTAGGTCGAGGAGCTCTGGAACCAGCTTTCGAACGTGTGGTCACGCTCGCAGCGCAGCGCATAGCGGATCATGCCGAGCCCCGCACCAGGTGCAGATAGTCCGGACCCGCGTTGGGGTCGGCGATGCCGAACCGGCGGCCGTGCTGCAGCGAAGGAATGGTCTGGCGCACGCTCTCGACCCGCGACGGATCGATGCGCGCCACGATCACGCCGGGCTCGACGCCGCCCTCGGCGAGAATCTCGCCCCATGGATCGATGATCAGCGAGTGGCCGAAGGTCTCGCGCTTGTTCTCGTGCAGGCCGCATTGGGCGGCGGCGAACACGAAGCAGCCGGTCTCGATGGCGCGGGCGCGCAGCAGCGTGTGCCAGTGCGCCTCGCCGGTCTTGCGCGTGAAGGCGGAGGGCACGCTGATGAACGAGGCGCCGCTCTCGGCCAGCGCACGATACAGCGCCGGGAAGCGCACGTCGTAGCAGATCGTCAGCCCCAGACGACCCCAGGGCAGATCCGAGATCACCGCCGTCTCGCCCGGCTGATAGTTGGCCGACTCGCGATAGCTCTCACCGCCCGGTAGGTCGATGTCGAACATGTGGATCTTGTCGTAGCTCGCCAGCACGTTGCCCTCGGGGCCGATCAGGAACGAGCGGTTCACGGCCTTGTCTGCCGAGAAGCGCAGCGCCAGCGATCCGATGTGCAGATGGATGCTCAGCTCCTTGGCGAGCGCCTGATAGGCTTTGAGAGAGGGATCGTCCGCCTCGCTCTTGAGCTGCTCGAACAGCGCCGTCCGGTTGAGCTGCATCATGTTGCTCACTTCCGGCGTCTGGACGTACTCCGCGCCCTGCGCGACCGCTTCCCGGATCAGCCTGGTGCCCTGCTCGAGGCTCGGCTCGGGCAGGAGCGAGGTGCGCATCTGCACCATGGCGGCGGTAAAGCTGCGGTCGTTGCTCATGATGTCGCCTTGTCTCCCGCCAGCATGGCGTCGAGTCTGCCCTCGCGATCGAGCGCATAGAGATCGTCGCAGCCGCCGACATGGGTGTGGCCGATGAAGATCTGCGGAAAGGTCGAGCCCGGGCCGACACGATCATACATCTTCTGCCGGATCGTCGGATCCTTGCCCGCGTCATGCTCGGTGAAGGGAACGTTCTTGCGGGTCAGAAGCGATTTGGCGGCCGTGCAGTAGCCGCACCCCGGACGGGTATAGATTTCGATCGCAGCGGTCATGTCGCGCTCAGCTGTTACGGAACGACAGATTATATGGGAGCGCGGGGGGCATCGACAACCCGGGCGAAAACCAGCACGCTGACCTCGGCCGCCTTGGCGCGCAGCAGAGCGCGGGCGCAGGCATCCACCGTCGCGCCGGTGGTCAGCACGTCGTCGACGATCACGATGCGGCGCCCCTGCACGTCATGCAGGCGGTCTGAAGATACCTGGAATGCGCCTTGCACATTGCTGGCGCGCTGGGCGCGCGACAGGCCGACCTGCTGCTCGGTCGCCCGCACGCGGCGCAACGCATCGCCCTGCATTCGGACGCCGCTGGACCGGGCGATCACCCGCGCCAGCGCGCCGGACTGGTTGTAGCGGCGGCTGAAGCCGCGCCGCCAGTGCAGCGGCACGGGCACCACGAGGTCGGCCTCGGCCAGCAGCTCGCGGCCGGCGCGAGCCATCCAGCGGCCCATGATCGGCGCCAGATCGGTGCGGTCCTGATATTTCAGCTGATGCACCAGGGTGCGCGCGACCTCGTCATAGCGCACGGCGGCGCGCGCCCGGGCATAGGCCGGCGGCGCCGCGATCGCCTCCATCGACAGCAGCTCGGGGCCGGGATCGTAGACGAAGGGGATGCCGAGCTTCGGGCAATACGGCCGCTCGATGAACGACAATTTGCCCCAGCAGGCGGGACAGACGCCCTCGCCGTCGACCGGCTCGCGGCAGGCGATGCACAAGGTCGGCAGTGCAATGTCGAGCGCGAGCTTGGCTGCGTGGGCCATCACGCCGCAGACCGAGCCAACGACGGAGCGAACGGGATCAGGCAAGGAGATCATGATGCTCGCCCAGGATGGCGCGCGCCGTCCTGCTCCTACGTCCGTGCCCGCCAACGATCGCATCATATGCCGCTCGCATCTGGCGTGCGGCTTGACGTGGCGGCACGGCCCCGATGCCGGTGCCCATGCCCGGTGCCAGCAGGGAGGTGATCGGCCCGGCTTCGCGCGTGTTGTGTACCTGGACCGCAATCAGAGCGGCTCGGAACGCGAGATAGACGTTCGGTGTTCCGTCGATGCGCGATGGCACGCGCATGGTCGGAGCGCAAATGAGATAGCGAAGCTCCGGATGTCCGGTCGGGAGGATCACGGCCTGTCCGACCGGAAGCTCGCCATAATGTTGCGCGGCCAGCAGCTCGCGCAGCTCTGTCTCGACCTGCCAACCGAAGAAGCGTGCATAGTGCAAGTCGATGCCGCCGTTCATGAAGCCGAAGCTGTTCGCCGGGCTGACGATGGCATCGGCCTGCTGGTCCAGAATGCTTCCGTGAGAGACCTGGACCTCGCCGACGCCTGCGAACGCGGACCGCCAGGCCTCGACCACCTCGATGCTGATGTCGCGAAGGTGGACCGTGAGCATGATCGCAATGAACTCGATCGGAGAACGCCGCTATTTTTGGCTCGGGTCATCGCAGGTTAGCGTGGCCTCGGACGCGGCTCAAGCGGTGCATTGCCCGGCCGCGAGGATCGGCGTAACCAGCCCCCATGACCCAGCCCGTCACCGCTCCCGTTCTGTTCGATCGCAGCCTGCTCGCGCTCAGGCAGCGGCGGGCTGCAGCAGCGCCGGAGACCTTCCTGTTGGAGCGCGTTGCGGAGGACATCGAGGATCGGCTTGCGGCAGTGAACCGGTCCTTCACCGCGGCTGCCGACGTCTGGACGCCGGCCGCGGGCTTGAAGCCGTATCTTTCGGGACGCCTCTCGCAGCTCGCACATATCGCTGCGCCCGAAACGGCGGATGAGCGGCTGCCGCTGGCCGCGCAATCGCTCGATCTCGCGCTGTCGGCGCTGGCCTTTCAATTCGTCAACGATCTGCCCGGACTGCTGGTGCAGATTCGCCGGGCCTTGCACCCCGATGGTCTGCTGCTGGCGGCCATGATCGGCGGCGATACGCTGACCGAGCTCCGGCAATCCTTCGCCGCCGCCGAGGCAGAGTGCGAGGGCGGCGTATCACCGCGCGTCGCGCCGTTCGCCGATCTGCGCGACGTCGGCGGCCTGCTGCAGCGTGCAGGCTTCGCGCTGCCCGTCACCGACGTCGACCGGGTCGTGGTCCGCTATGCCAGCGCGTTCGGCCTGATGCAGGATCTCCGCCGCATGGGCGCGACAAACAGCCTGGTCGAGCGCCGTCGCACGCCGACGCGCCGCGCGACCTTGCTGCGTATGGCCGAGATTTACGCCGAGCGCTTCGCCGATCCCGACGGCCGCATCCGCGCCACCTTCGACATCATCTGGTTGTCAGGCTGGGCCCCGCATGAGAGCCAGCAGAAGCCGCTGAAGCCGGGTTCGGCGACGGCGAGCCTAGAGGCGGCAGTGAAGCGGAGCCCTCGCGCGGGAGCGGATGAATAGCCACTCTCGTCATCGCCGGGCTTGACCCGGCGATCCATCCCTCTTGAAGAGTCCGAAATGTAGATGGATGCGCGGGTCAGGCCCGCGCATGACGCGTGAGCGTGAGGCTGTCGCCGCGGCTCACATCAACAAGTCGATCAGATGCGGCAGCAGCGGGATGTCCGCGGGCGGCATCGGGTAGTCGCGCAGCTTGTTGGGCCGCACCCAGGCCAGTTGCTGGCCCTCGCGCGCGGTCACCAGGCCTTCCCAGCGCCGGCAGATGTAGAGCGGCATCAGCAGATGGAACGTCTCATAGGCGTGGCTGGCGAAGGTCAGCGGCGCGAGGCAGGCCTCGCGCACGGTGATGCCAAGCTCCTCGTCGAGCTCGCGGATCAGGCTGGCTTCCGGGCGCTCGCCGGGCTCGAGCTTGCCGCCGGGAAATTCCCAGAGGCCCGCGAGCGCCTTGCCGGGCGGCCGCTGCGCCAGCAGCACGCGATTGTCGGCGTCGACGAGCGCGCAGGCGACCACGAGCGTGAGTTTCAGGTCGGGCATGGTCCGATCGGGTTTCGAGAGGGATGGGCCGGTCCGAGAACCAGGCGCGCCTGTTGAGGGAGTTTTAACCTAGGCCGTTTTGAGCCCCGTTTCCACGGTTGAAATAAGCCAACCTTAATGGCCGCCCGCGTATTTTCACGGGTGAACGCCGTGACCCCCTCATGGCTCGTTAGGCATCATTCATGCGAATTGTATCCAGCCTGCTTGCCCGCCTTCGCCGCGACGTCAGCGGCAACGTCGCGGTGACGTTCGCCATCGTCTGCGTTCCGCTGATCACGGCGGTCGGCTGCGGCGTCGACTACAGCCGGGCCAACCAGATGCGCGCCAAGCTGCAGGCGGCGGTCGATGCCGCATCGGTCGGCGCGGTGTCCCGGACGGCGCCGGCCTTCATCGCCGCGGGCGCGATGACCTCGGACGGGGTGATCGCCGCCGGCAATGACGACGCGGCGAAGATCTTCAACGGCAACATGTCCGGCACATCAGGCTATACGCTGACCAGCCTGACGCCGGAGGTGAAGAAGGCCGGCTCGGTGCTGAGCGCCACCGTGTCGTTCTCGGCCACCGTGCCCATGATGTTCATGAACATCGTCGGGTTCAAGACCATGACCTTGAACGGCTCGTCGACGGCGAAGGCCTCGATGCCGCGATACATCGATTTCTACCTGCTGCTCGACAATTCGCCGTCGATGGGCGTGGCGGCGACGCCGGCGGACGTGACCAAGATGGTCAATGCGACCTCGGACAAATGCGCCTTCGCATGCCACGACTACAACGACTCCAACAACTACTATAACCTCGCCAAGACGCTCGGCGTGACCACCCGGATCGACGTGCTGCGCAGCGCCACCCAGCAGCTGATGGACACGGCGCAGCAGACGCAGACCTATACGAACCAGTTCCGCATGGCGATCTACGATTTCGGCGCGGCGTCGAAGACGATCGGATTGCGGGCGCTGTTCTCGCTGTCGTCGAGCCTGTCCAGCGCCAAGAGCGCCGCAGGCAACATCGACCTGATGGGCGTCTACGGCAACAACGACTCCTACACGGCCGACAAGGATACGCCGTTCACCACGGTGTTCCCCGCCATCAACAACGAGATCTCGACGCCGGGCGACGGCACCACCGGCTCGCCGTTGAAATACCTGTTCTTCGTCTCCGATGGCGTCGCGGACGAGAGCAACGCCGCCTGCCTGAAGCCAAAGGCCAGCGGCAACCGCTGCCAGTCGCCGATCAATCCGGCGCTCTGCACCACGCTCAAGAACCGCGGCATCAAGATCGCGGTGCTCTACACCACCTATCTGCAGCTGCCGACCAACAGTTGGTACATGAGCTGGATCGATCCCTTCAACAAGGGGCCGTTCGGCCCGTCGCCGCACAGCGAGATCGCGCAGAAGATGCAGGCTTGCGCCTCGGACGGGTTCTATTTCGAGGTGTCGCCGACGCAGGGCATCGCGGAGGCGATGAAGGCGCTGTTCCAGAAGGCGGTCGCCGACGCACGGATCGCGAGCTGATCGACTCGGCCCCCGGAAGCGCGCCGGCATCTGCGCGCTTCCTGGCCGCGGTCGGTTGCGGAATCAGGACCGGTAGTCGCCGTTGATCGCGACATACTCCTTGGTCAGGTCGCAGGTCAGCACGCGGTCGCGGCCCTTGCCGAGGCCGAGCGCCACCTTGATCTGCACCTTCTGCGCCTTCATCGCCTCGGAGACTTCCGTCTCGTCATAGGACGGATCGCGCGCGCCCTTCGATGCGACGCGGATGCCGTTGAAGGAGATCGAGAGCTTGTCGCGGTCGGCCGGCTCGCCGGCCTTGCCGACGGCCATCACGACGCGGCCCCAATTGGCGTCCTCGCCGGCGATCGCGGTCTTGACCAGCGGCGAGTTGGCGATCGACATCGCGATCTTGCGCGCCGACGGCTTGCTCTTGGCGCCCTCGACGATGATCTCGACCAGCTTGCGGGCGCCCTCGCCGTCGCGCGCGACCTGCTCGGCGAGGTCGGCCAGCACGGCATTGAACGCCTTCACGAACGCTTTCGCGCGCGGATCGCTGGCGCGGCTGATCTTCGGTGCGCCCTTCGCCGCGGCGGTCCCGGTGGCGAAGGCGAGCAGCGTGTCGGATGTCGAGGTGTCGCCGTCGATCGTCACCGCGTTGAAGGTGTCCTCGACGCCGGCCTTGAGCAGGGCCTGCAGCGCGGGTGCCGAAATCGGCGCATCGGTGAAGATGAACGACAGCATCGTCGCCATGTCGGGCGCGATCATGCCGGCGCCCTTGGCCATGCCGTTGATCGTCACCTTGGCCTTGCCGAGCTTGACGGTCGCGGTCGCGACCTTCGGGAAGGTGTCGGTGGTCATGATGGCGCGCGCTGCGCCCATCCAGTCCTCAGGCGCCGCGGTGCCGGCCAACCCTTCGAGCACGCCGTCGAACTTGGTCGCATCCAGCGGCTCGCCGATCACGCCGGTCGAGGCGAGGAAGATCTCGTCCTGCTTGCAGCCGACCGCCTTGGCGGCGATCGCCGCCGTCAGCGCCGTCGACTGCTTGCCTGTCTTGCCGGTGAAGGCGTTGGCGTTGCCGGAGTTGACCACCAGGGCGCGCGCCTTGCCGCCCTTCAGCTTGGCCCGGCACCATTCGACCGGCGCCGACGGGCATTTCGACAGCGTGAACACGCCGGCGACGGCGGTGCCGGGATCGAGCAGCGCCAGCAGCACGTCGGTGCGGTTCTTGTAGCGGATGCCGGCCGCCGCGGTCGCGAGCTTGACGCCCGCAACGGCGGGCATGTCGGGGACATCGGTGGGGGCGAGCGGGGAGACGGCTGAGGACATCGAGAGCTTCCGGCAGGAATGAGCGGGAAGCGCTCTGTATCATCTCGGTCGTCGTTGTGGGAGTGGATGTCACTGCACCCACTGCTGTCATCCCGGCGAACGCCGGGATCCATAACCACAGGGTCCAGTTGGGAGCCCCGGTATCGGCCACGTGCCTGTTTCAAACATCACGCGGTATGGGTCCCGGCTTTCGCCGGGACGACACCATTTATGACGCGACCATGTCGCGCCTCAAGCCAAGTAGCCGAGCCGCTTACTTCTTCGCCGGCTCGGCCGGCTTCGCATCCGCCGGCTTGGCGGCGTCGGCGGCCGGCTTGTCCAGGCGCTCGATCTTGGCGGATTCGCGCAGCTTGCCGACATAGTCGGCCTGGGCCTTGCGGGTGACGTAGGTCTCGATCTGGCTCTTGACCTGGTCGAACTCCGGCGGCTTGCGGCTGCGCTTTTCCTCGACCTTGATCACGTGCCAGCCGAACTGGGTCTTCACCGGGTCCGAGATCTTGCCCGGCTCCATCGCGAAGGCGACGTTGGCGAATTCCGGCACCATCTGCTCCTTGGTGAAGAAACCGAGGTCGCCGCCGTCCGAGGCGCCGGGGTCCTTGGACTTCTTCTTGGCGAGCTCGGCGAAATCGGCGCCCTTGGCGAGCTCGGCCTTGACGGCCTTGGCCTCGTCCTCGGTCTCGACCAGGATGTGGCGGGCGTGCACCTCCTGCTCGCCGCCGATCTGCTTGGCGGCCTCCTCGTAGACCTTCTTCATCGCGTCCGGCGTGGTCGCGGCCTTGCCCTCGCTGGCAAGCAGGCTGTCCATCAGCAGCCGGTTGCGGGTGAAGGCGAGGCGCTTCTTGAACTCCTCGCTGTCGGCGACCTTCTTGTCCTCGGCCGCCTTGGCGACCAGCTTCATGTCGATCAGGAACGACAGGACGTTCTCGTCCTTGGTCGCCGGATCCATCTGCGCGAGGCTCTGTCCGAGCTCCTCCTCGGCGAGCGTCACGTCGCTCTTGCGGATCTCGGCGCCGTTCACCTTGGCCAGCACCGGGTTGGCATCGTCGGCGGCGCGTGCGGGCGCGGCAAGCAGGGACAACGCGAGACTTCCGGCGAGAGCGGTGGCAAGGCCGAGGCGCAGGCCGGTTTTCGTAACCGGGAACGACGTGGTCATGGAAAATCCTTGTTGAGAAGAGGGGGCTCGAGGGGGGAGGCCTCAGGGCGGCCGGGACACTCGCCCAATCGCCGTGCCTTGGCAACGCGAAAAGTCTGTCAATTTCGTGAAATCGGCGACAGGTGGGCGGCGACGGCCCGGCTGTCGGGCGCCGTTGACAACGTTCCCCCCCAGCCATATCTCTCCCCGGTCGCTTCAAGGGCGATAGCGCTTATTTTGCTGCGTTTTTGGCCGTTGAACCCTGGTTTGCCTGTCTCCCACTCATCTGGCGGACGCCGCCCGGCGCCGAAGGTCGAGGCTGGCGCGGGTGCTGCGGTGCATCACGTCGGGAACAGCAAACCCAAACCATGAGTTACGGCTGCAACGCAGACCCATAGAGGCAGGATTTCAGCAATGATCGGCGCGCTCGCCCGTAAGCTATTCGGCTCCGCCAACGACCGTCGCGTCAAGGGCTATCAGTCCCGTGTCAACGCCATCAATGCGCTGGAGCCGGAGCTCGCAAACCTGACCGACGAGCAGCTCAAGGCGCGCACCGAGGAGTTCAAGAAGCAGCTCGCCGACGGCAAGACGCTCGACGACATCCTGGTCCCGGCCTTCGCCACCGTCCGCGAGGCCTCCAAGCGCACCCTCGGCCAGCGCCATTTCGACGTCCAGCTGATCGGCGGCATGGTGCTTCACGAGGGCGACATCGCCGAGATGAAGACCGGCGAAGGCAAGACGCTGGTGGCGACGCTCGCGGTCTACCTGAACGCGCTGGCCGGCAAGGGCGTCCACGTCGTGACGGTGAACGACTACCTTGCCCGCCGCGACGCCGGCTGGATGAGCCAGATCTACGGCTTCCTCGGCCTGACCACAGGTGTGATCGTGCACGGCCTCGACGATGCCGAGCGCAAGGCGGCCTATGCCTGCGACATCACCTACGGCACCAACAACGAATACGGCTTCGACTATCTGCGCGACAACATGAAGTACCGCCTGGAGGACATGGTCCAGCGCGGACACTTCTTCGCGATCGTCGACGAGGTGGACTCCATCCTGATCGATGAAGCGCGCACGCCGCTGATCATCTCCGGCCCGCTCGACGACCGCTCGGAGTTCTACAACACCATCGACACCTTCGTGCCGAAGCTCGACAAGACCGACTACGAGGTCGACGAGAAGCAGCGCACGGTGACGCTCACCGAAGCCGGCATGGAGAAGATCGAGACCCTGCTGCGCGATGCCGGCCAGCTCAAGGGCGAGTCGCTCTACGACGTCGAGAACGTCTCCGTCGTCCACCACATCAACCAGGCGCTGCGCGCGCACACGCTGTTCACCCGCGACAAGGACTACATCGTCCGCGACGGCGAGGTCGTGATCATCGACGAGTTCACCGGCCGCATGATGCCGGGCCGGCGCTATTCCGAAGGCCTGCACCAGGCGCTCGAGGCCAAGGAGCACCAGCCGGTGCAGCCCGAGAACCAGACGCTGGCCTCGATCACGTTCCAGAACTACTTCCGCATGTATGCCAAGCTCGCCGGCATGACCGGCACGGCCGCCACCGAGGCCGACGAGCTGTTCGACATCTACAAGCTCGAAGTGCTGGAGATCCCGACCAACCTGCCGGTCGCACGTCTTGACGAGGACGACGAGGTCTACCGCACCCAGCAGGAGAAATATGCCGCGATCCTGGCCGAGATCGAGCGGGCGAACTCCCGGTTGCAGCCGGTGCTGGTCGGCACCGCCTCGATCGAGAAGTCGGAAGTGCTGGCCGCCTATCTCAAGCAGCACGGCTACAAGCAGATCGACTTCGGCAGCGAGCGTGCGCTCGACAAGCTCTATGCGGCGGCCCGCGCCGGCAAGCCGGCCAAGCTGTTCGCGGTGCTGAACGCGCGCTTCCACGAGCAGGAGGCCTATATCGTGGCCGAAGCCGGCGTGCCCGGCGCGATCACGATCGCGACCAACATGGCCGGCCGCGGCACCGACATCAAGCTCGGCGGCTCGCTCGAGATGCGCCTGCAGCAGGAGACCGCCGGGATCACCGACGAGGCCGAGAAGGCCGCCAAGATCGAGCAGATCAAGGCCGACATCGCCCGCTTCCGCGAGATCGTGCTGAAGGCCGAGGAGACGGTCGAGATCGAGCCCGCCAAGGGCTCCAAGCCGGCCAAGACCGTGACCAAGCCCGGCGGCCTCTACATCATCGGCTCCGAGCGCCACGAATCCCGCCGCATCGACAACCAGCTGCGCGGCCGCTCCGGCCGCCAGGGCGATCCCGGCCGCTCGAAGTTCTTCCTGTCGCTGGAAGACGATCTGATGCGGATCTTCGGCTCCGACCGGCTCGACAGCATGCTGACCCGCCTCGGCCTCAAGGAAGGCGAGGCCATCATCCACCCCTGGATCAACAAGGCGCTGGAGAAGGCGCAGCAGAAGGTCGAGGCGCGCAACTTCGACATCCGCAAGAACCTCCTGAAGTTCGACAACGTCCAGAACGACCAGCGCAAGGTGATCTTCGACCAGCGCGTCGAGCTGATGCAGGACGAGAGCGTGGTCGAGACGATCACCGACATGCGTCACGCCTTCATCGACGACCTCGTCGCCAAGCACGTGCCCGAGCATGCCTATGCCGAGCAGTGGGACGTCGCCGGCCTGAAGGAGGAGCTGAAGCGTGTGCTCGACATCGACCTGCCGGTCGACGAATGGGCGAAGGAAGAGGGCATCGCCGACGAGGAGCTGCTCAAGCGCATCGAGACCCATGCCGACGAGCGCATGGCCGCCAAGGTCGCGCAATGGGGCCCCGACGTGATGCGCTACGTCGAGAAGACCATCCTGCTGCAGACGCTCGACCACCTCTGGCGCGAGCACTTGGTGATGCTCGACCATCTGCGCCAGGTCATCGGCCTGCGAGGCTACGGCCAGCGCGATCCGCTGCAGGAGTACAAGTCGGAAGCCTTCACGCTGTTCGAGGCCATGATCGCGCATCTGCGCGAGGCGGTCACCGCGCAACTGATGCGCGTCGAGATCGTGCCGCCGGAGGAGCAGCAGCCGGTGCTGCCGCCGATGCAGGCGCACCACGTCGATCCGAACACCGGTGAGGACGAAATGGCCTTCGCCAACGTCTCCGTGGTGCCGTCCTCCGGCGTCGCTCCGGTCCCGGCCGAAGCGCGTAACCCGAACGACCCCACCACCTGGGGCAAGATCGGCCGCAACGAGGACTGCCCCTGCGGCTCGGGGAAGAAGTACAAGCACTGCCACGGCAGGTACGCTTAAGCGCGGACTGAGGCAGTCTCTCCATCGTCATTGCGAGCGCAAGCGAAGCAATTTCAGAGTCTCGCAATCAGCTCTGGATTGCTTAGCTGCGCTCGCGTTGACGAATAATTCGTTCTGGGTTGGAGCGGATGTCGAAACCTGCCTAAGGAATGCGTCATAAGCCCTTGTGAAGGGCCACGAGTAGCGATGCGGCAGCAACCATCAGCGAGATTATTGAAGTAAGAGCTGCGATCCTGAGGGCGGAAGCTTGTTGGGTCTGCTGAGCTGCCTTCTCTGAAACCAAACGAAGAAGAGCGAATAGATCTTCAGTATTGAGCGGGGGGCGTTCCTGCTCTTCGTCAGCAACGACGAATCGAGAATGTCTCAAATGAAGTGAGTAGAGCGGTTCTCCATGATCTCGCGACACGCCTCTCGACTCTCGAAAGAGCCCTTTGAAGGTCCTTAACACACCGCGCACCGCATCGACATTCTCTATCGATAGATCTTTCGCAATGCCTTTCGGTTGGCGAGCTGGCCACTTGTTCACTGCAAGATGGGTGACTACCGCCATTAAGATTTCGTAGTTCGCCGCGTAGTCCGGTCGTTGCATGATCCGTCAACTCACCAAAAAAGATTACAGAGGCCTCCGCCGATTATTGGCGGAGGGAGTCTGGTCGCTGAAATACTATGCAGTGGGGTCCTGCGGAGCTTGACTTGCCGGCCAACCGTTGGGTCCCAATCGATGCTGCGATCTACACTACCCAACTCATAAACTCTAACTCTGCCAGCAACAAGTCATGGAAGGTCAACAGTCGCGCTGCTGCGTCGCGTGCTTGCTCGTGGCATCAGCTGAGTTCGGATCAGGCGGCCTTCACCACCTCAACGCGCGCGCCTTCCGCAATCGTCCGCGGCGCCGCGTTCAACTGCTCGATGGCGAATCCCGCGGCCTTCTTGTAACCGGCCATGAACGCCTCGCGCTCGGCCGGTGGGATGACGTCGTCGATGTTCGTGAACGTCCCGCCGCAGCGCTCGTCGACCAGGTTGAGCAGACCGAACGGGCCGGCGCCACGGTTGCGCAGGATGACTTGTGAGATCGGGCCGCACAGTCTCTCGTCATACGCGGCGAGCGCGGCCGGCGTGACGCCGTGCGCGAGCAGGCAGGCGCCGAGCACGCGGGCGTCGACGATGGCCTGGCTGGCGCCGTTGGAGCCGGTCGGATACATCGCATGCGCGGCGTCGCCCATCAGCGCCACCGGGCCGTCGACCCAGGTCGGTACTGGATCGCGGTCGATCATCGGGTTCTCATAGGCGCCGTCGGCGCCGGCGATCAGCGCGGGCACGTCGAGCCAGTCATAGGTCCAGCCGGCAAAATGATGCGCGAACTCCGTCACCGGTACCTGGCGGAACCAGCCAGTCTGCTTCCAGCCCTCGGTGTTGTCCATCGTCACTTCCGCGATCCAGTTGATCAGCGCCAGCCCCGTCTTCGGGTCGGGATGCGAGATCGGATAGACCACGACGCGGTGGCGATGGGTGCCGAGGCCGACGAAGGACGAGCCGGTGCGCATCGGCTTCGCCCAGGTCACGCCGCGCCACATCACGGCGCCGCCCCAATGAATCGGCGGCTGTGTGGGGTGCATCTGCGCGCGCACCGCCGAGTGGATGCCGTCGGCACCGATCAGCAGCCGCCCGCGCGTCTCGATGCGCGATCCATCGGCATGCTCGATGCGGGCCGTTACCGATCCGTCCGAGTTCTTCTCGTAGCCCGCAACGCGACTGCCGAGCCGCACGCTTCCAGCGCCGGCGCGTTCCACCAGCCGGCTGTACAGCAGCATGTGCAGCTTGCCGCGATGCACGGCATATTGCGGCCAGTCATAGCCGGCGAGCAGGCCGCGCGGCTCGGAATAGATGTCGTTGCCATTCAGCCCGACCAGCGCCCATTCGCGCGCGGGCACGCCGACCTGGTCGAGATCGTCGGCCGAGATGCCGAGGTCATACAATTCCCGCACCGCGTTGGGCTGCAGGTTGATGCCGACCCCGAGCGGCCGCATCTCGCGCACGCTCTCGTAGACGATGCAGGGCACGCCGATCTGCTGCAATGTGAGTGCGGTCGCGAGGCCGCCGATGCCGCCGCCGGCGATGATGACAGGAAGATCGGTCATGGGCATGGTCCGTCGCACGTGAACTCGAAAGCAGAACGCGAAAGGAGGGGCAAAGGGATGCAGGCACGGCGCTGCTGCGCGTGCGGATCGCCTCCCTTCGATCCGTCCTTGGCCAGCGTTGTCGGCTGGTCCGATGGCGAAAGGCCTAGTTCAGATGCCCGGCGGAGACAAGGGGAATGGGCATTCCGCGCTGCCGTGGTAGGCTGGTGCCATGCACCGTCGTCCCACCCTGTTCCTCACCGCCGCTCTGTTGCCGCTCGAGCTTGCGAGCCCTGCCATGGCCTTTGACATCGAGGCCCATCGCGGCGGGCGTGCGCTTTATCCGGAGAACACGCTGCAGGCCTTCAAGATGTCTCTGGCCTTTCATGTCGACACGCTCGAGCTCGATGTCGGCGTCACGAAGGACGGCGTGCTGGTGGTCTCGCATGAGCGACGGCTCAATCCCGATCTCGCCCGCGCCCCCGATGGCAACTACGTTGCGCCGCCGGGGCCGCTGCTGATCGGTCTGCCGCTTGCGGAGGTGCAGTCCTACGACGTCGGCCAGATCCGTCCCGGCAGCGACTACGCCAGGCAGTTTCCCGAGCAGCAGGTGATCTCTGGGGACGTCCCGCCGCCGCGCATTCCGACCCTGAAGCAGGTCATCGATCTCGTCAGGGGCTCGGGCAAGGATCGCGTGCGCCTCAACATCGAGACCAAGCTCGATCCAGCGCTTCCGAATGAAGCGCTGGACCCCGAGCGGTTCGTATCCCTGCTGCTCGGCCTGATCGAGGCCGAGCACTTCACCGACCGGGTCATGATCCAGTCGTTCGACTGGCGCACCTTGCAACTGGTGCAGCAGCGCGCGCCTGGGATCCCCACCGTCTATCTGTCACGGCAAAGCGGCAAGACGCCCACGGTGTCGCCGACCGAGGCGACGCGCTGGACCGCGGGCTTCAACCCCGCCGATCACGGCGGCTCGCTGCCGCGGACGATTCACGCGGCCGGCGGCAAGGTGTGGTCGCCCTTTTTACCGATGTCACGCCGGAGCTGATTGCCGAGGCGCATGCGCTTGGCCTGGAGGTCGTGGTCTGGACGGTCAATAAGCCCGCGGACATGGCGCAACTGATCGATGACGGCGTCGACGGCATCATCTCCGACCGGCCGGATGTGCTGCGCAAGGTTGCTGCCGACAAGGGGGTGGCAAGTCCGACAGGTGAGCTGCGGCTGCAATCGACGAAGCCAAAGGCGCATCCGGAGTAGCGGAGCCGAGAGCTCTCACGCGTCGGGGTGAGGCGCCGCCGCGCGGGGGATACTTTGTTGTCCGACCTTTCGTCACTCCCCCTGACTGCACGTTCGATGCATCCGGACACCCAAGCACCGTTCGGGTCAGCCTGGTCAAGCCACCAGCCGTTTGGTCATGAACAGGCTGAGCGGATCGAGTCGGTAGATCCCGAACGGCCCGCAATCCTGATAGCCGGAGCTGCGATAGAGCTGGATCGCCTGCGGCTGTCTGATGCCCACTTCGAGGCTCACGCGCCCAAGCCCGCGACCTTGGGCCTCGTCTTCCAATGTCATGAGGAGCCTGCGTCCGAGCCCGCAGCCGCGGGCGGTTTCGCGGACGAACAATCGCTTGATCTCGGCGTGTCCTGGACCGATGAGCCGAAGGGCGATCGATCCGAGCAGCGTCCCGTCACGACGGGCGGCAAAAAATGCGGCTCCGGGCACCGAGAGCGCGTGGGCATCGACGGGATGATTGCTTTCAGCAGGGTATAGCGTCCGCAGATAGGCATTGGCCTCCGCGATGAGGTCGGCGACATCAGCCTGTCTGGCATCTTCGATCGCGATGGTGATGTCGGTTGGGTTCATCGTCTTCGGCCTGGCAAACGTGACGAAGCGCGTCAGCATCGTGCCAGAGCACCACCGTCCCGATCAAATGCCGAGACGGCTGTCTCACGCCGAATCGCGGCTCACCCCATCACCACCTCATGCCGGATCACGAACGGCGCCAGCAGCGTGTGCACCTCGTTCTCGACCGCCTCGCGGGTCTCCGCAGGCACGTTGCGCAACGTCACCGTCGCGATGCTGCCGTGGCTGCCGTGCGGGCCGACCTTCACACTGCAATCGATGCCGCGGTCGGTGACCTGCGACAGCACCTTGGTGAACACGCGCGTCGCGGCGTCCCAGCGCAATTGCGGCTTGAACACCTTGCCGACGCCCGTGACCGGCATCGGGTCGATCGGGATGATCTGCACCGGCACCGCGGCGCGCTCGGGCGTGCGGGCGCGCACCCAGTCCTCCAGCTCGCCCGGCTGCACGGCAGCCCCCGGCTTGAGCTGGACGTAGCCGATCGGCAGCTCGCCGGCATAGGCGTCGGGTTGGCCGACCACGGCGGCGAAGCCGACGGAGGGATGCTGAAACAAAATTTCCTCGATCGGCGCCGGATCGATGTTGTGGCCGCCGCGGATCACGAGGTCCTTGGCGCGGCCGGTGATCCACAGGAAGCCGTCGGCGTCGAGCCGGCCGAGATCGCCGGAATTGACCCAATGTCCCTGGACGAAGGCGCCCTTGTTGTGGGTGTCGTCGAGATACCCTGAGAACACGCCCGGCCCGGCCATGATGACGACGCCGATCTCGTCCGCCGCGCAGTCGCGCTCATAGCGCCCGTCAGCATCGAGCTTGACGATGCGCACTTGCGCATAGGGCAGCGGCAGGCCGACCGAGCCGAGCCGGATCGGCTGGTCCGGATAGGCCATGGTGTGCACGCTCGCGGTCTCGGTCATGCCGTAGACCTCGACGACCGGCAGCCTGAGCTTGTCCATGATCGCCTGTCCGACCGCGACGGGGATGGCCGAGCCGCCGCCCGCGGCATAGCGCAGGCTGGAGATGTCGGCCGCGCCTTGCGGCACAGCCAACGTCGCGGCGAGCACGGTCGGCACGCTCGACAGCGTCTCCGGCTTGAAGCGCTCGACCAGGCCCCAGATGTTGCGTACCGCGTTCGGGTTACGCCAGCCGGCACCGGAGAGCACGACGAGGCTGCCGCCCGCGGAGAGGGTCTGCAGCGCCTGCGTCAGTGATCCCCCGACATGGAATAGCGGCATGCCGAACAGCAGCGTCCCGCCGGGCTTGGCTTTCAGGACCAGGTTGATGCCCCAGGCCTGGTAGACCTGGTTGCCATGGCTGTGCCGCACCAGCTTCGGCGTGCCGGTGGTGCCGCCGGTGTGGAAATAGGCCGCGGTATCGCTGGCCTTGATCTGCCGGCCGCTGACGAGGTGATCGCCCGGCTGCGGCTTGATCAGGTCGTTGAAGGCGTGGATGCCGTTCGCCGGATCACCGCCGCCGCCATGGACCTGCACGATCGCCTTGAGGTGTTTGAGGTCGCCACGGACCTTCTCGACCTTCTGCCAGATGTCGGTGCCGGGCAGGGGGCCCAGCGCCACCAGCACCTTGGTCTTGGCGGCATCGAGAATCTCGGCGATCTGGTGCGGCTCCAGCAGCGGGTTGACCGGGTTCGCGATCCCGGCGGCCTCCGCGCCGAACAGCGTGACGAAGGCGTCGGGCACCAGGGGCAGCATGAAGCTGACGACGTCGTTGGGGCCGACGCCGAGCGCATGAAACATGTTCGCGGCCTGCGTCACCCTGGCGACGAAGTCGCGATAGGAGATCACGACCGGCGTGTCGGCCGGGTCGGCATTCTGCAGAAACTGGATCGCCGGCGCGTCCGGATTGGCGGACGCCCCGCATTTGAGCGCCTCATAGGTGCTCTGCGCCGCGATCCGTTCGCTGTACGGCGTCTGCTCAAAGGCGCGGATGTCAGCCGTGCTGGCGAATGTCGGATAGTCGCTGCCAATGGCGCGATCGAGCAAATGAATGCCCATGGCCTGTCCTCCCTCTGGCGTGTCCTCGTCCGGCCGGACGACGGGTCCAACCGGGATCGCGCGCGGGCTCTGTTGGCGGCCCGTTCGTCGCGATCGTCACAGGACAGGATGAGGGAGGATTCGTCTTGCGTCTATCCCGGCGTTGCCGGGGCGAGCAGACACATTTGCCGCAGGCGGGATGCGGTAGGGTGGGCAAAGGCGCGTCCACCGGTGCTGCTCCGCGGTATGCAGTCAACGCGCCGTGCTCACCGTCCATCGGCGTGCTCGGTGCGCAATGGTGGGCACGGCGCGAGAGCCAGTCTTAGTCAAATCAGTAGCTCGGCGCGCCTTTGCCCACCCTACAGCAGCCGCTCAGCTCGCCGCGTCGATCAGATTCTCCAGCAGCCGCTTCAGCTCGCCGGTGGCCTTGTCGCCGTAATTCTCCAGGATGTGCGCCTCCTGGCTGGCAGCGAGCGAGTTCAGCCGCTTGCACAGCGCCTTGCCATGATCGCTGATGAACATCAGCACCTTGCGGCGGTCATGGGCGTCCTGGCGGCGGTAGACCAGCGAGTCCGACACCATGCGGTCGATCATCTTGGTCAGGGTCGGGTGGTTCAGCAGCACCGCGTCGGCGAGATCGCCCATCGAGTGCCCCTCGCCGTCCGAGAGCACCTTGAGGATGCGCCACTGCTCGACGGGCACGCCCTCGGTGCTCAGGCGCGACTCCAGCTGCCGGTTGATCTCCCGGTTGGCTTGCGCGAGCAGGTAGGCGAGATGTTCGGTGAGGGGGGTGTTGGGATGGGGCGGTTTGGCCACGGTGAATTTCGCTTGCGGTCCCGACTTGAATGAATGTCCGGCAGTTGCTGCCCGATCTATATGCATCCCAATTCTTGAACATTCAACATTTTCGAATAGGATATTTGCCGAACGCGTGCTGATTTTGACGGCGTATGACCGCCGGTCCACAATGGGCCAGACACGGTTGCGGCCAAGGAGTGGGTGTGCTCTCGACAGGATCTGTCACGGCCGGGCGTCTCAGTCTGCCGCCATCGCTGCTGTTCAGGAGCCCGCCCCGGCGGGCCGGCCTTCCCGCACTCGCCCCGTTCGATCCTGACCGTATCCAGCGGCGCGGCTCCCAGAACCGGCTGCGCATCGGCAATTTCCTTACCTTCTCCGGGTCGCCCGGCATCTGGGGGCCGGCCGCGACCAACAGCGCGCTGCTCGCGGTGTCCGAGATCAACCGCCGCGGCGGCATCCTCGGGCGCGAGATCGAGTTGTCGTTCTACGATTCCGGCGGGCCGGTGGACGAGGTGACCGATCGTGCCAGGGACGCGCTCGAATTCGGCGACATCGACGTCGTCATGGGCTCGCATATCAGCGCCGTCAGGCTGGCGCTGCGCCGGCTCACGCGCGGCCGCACCCCTTATGTGTATACGCCGGTCTATGAAGGCGGCGAGCGCACGCCCGGCGTGATGGCGATCGGCGAGACGCCGCACAGCCAGACCCGCCCCGCGATCCACTGGCTGGCGGAGAACAAGCGCGCCCGGCGCTGGTATCTGATCGGCAGCGACTACGTCTGGCCCTGGCAGTCCCACCTTCAGACCAAGACCTACATCACCGAGGCCGGCGGCCAGGTGGTCGGCGAGGAGTTCGTGCCGGTCGGCGAGGATGATCACGAGGCGCATCTGGCGCGCATCCGCGCCGCCAGGCCCGATGTCGTGCTGATCTCGCTGATCGGCACCGACAGCATCACCTTCAATCGGGCTTTCGGCGAGTCGGGCCTCGCCGCGACTACCCTGCGCCTCGCCGGCGCGGTGGACGAAACGGTGCTGCTCGGCATCGGCGCCGACAACACCGAGAACCTGTATTCGGCCTCCGGCTATTTCAGTTGCATCGGCTCCAAGGCCAATGACGCGTTCATGAGCCGCTACACCGCGATGTTCGGCGCCGATGCGCCGCCGGTCGGATCGGTCGGCCAGTCGAACTACGAGGGCCTGCGCTTCCTGAAGGCGGCCGCCGAGCGCGCCGGCTCGCTGTCCCTGCGACCGCTCGCCGCCGCCGGCCGCAACATCGTCTATTCCGGCGCGCGCGGCGAGGTGACGATCCGGCAGGGCCGGGCCGGCACGGCGATGCATCTCGCCGCGGCTGACGGACTCGATTTCAAGATCATCCGGACGTTCTGAGTAACGCTGCGCCGAGCTTGGCCGGGCTGCGTGCCGGGGTCACCCTCCCCCTCCAGGGGAGGGTGAGCCATCACATTCGCGGCCGCCTGTTCAGTTCAGCCGCAAGGCAATCACGATGACAAGATCTGCCGTCACGCGGCCGCAGCCTTCTTGGCCTGCACGTCGACGGCAGCCGCCGGCGTACCTCCGACCAAACGAATCATCCTGCTGATGGCCTCCTGCAGCATCGGCTTGCCGAAATCGTCCATCGCCACGGTGACGCCGATCGCCTTCGGGTTCCTGCAAGGAACTCGGGCAACTCCCAACGCCGGCCGCAGGGCTCGCCGGCACACGGCCTTTTGCGACCCTCCGTGGCCGGAACGGGTTGCCGCTCCGTGACGGAATTAATACGATCAAATGTCAGTCACATGAAAGTTGGAGTGCCCGGATGCGTGCGCAGTCGCGAGCCCTGTCGAACCCGGTCGGTCTGTGGTGGGCGATGCTGACGCTCGTCAGCCTCGCCAACATCGTGTTCTGGTTCATCCTGTACCGCCAGCTCAACGGCGGCAGCAATACCCTGGGCCAGGCTTCCCAGACCGGTTCGATGCTGGTGCTATCGGCGGCCTATGTGTTCGGCTGCGCCTTCCGCTCGGTGCTGCCGCGCGCCGACGTGCAGCGCATCTGTCTGGTCGACAGCTGGCTGTCGAGCGTGTTCGTCGGCCGCACCGTGGCGACCATCGCCGAGATCGCCTTCGCGGCGCAATGGGCCATCATCCTGGCGCAGCTCGGCGCGATCGCGGATGCCGAGACCGCGGTCAACATGGCCCGCATCATCGTGCCGCTGATCGTCGTTGCCGAGATCTGTTCCTGGTACGCGGTCGTCACCAGGAATTTCCTCTACAACGCGATCGAGAACTCGCTGTGGGCGGTGGCCTTCCTGTTCGTCGGCATCGGCCTCGGCCGGCTGCTGCCGGAGTTCGACGGTATGGTGCGCGGGCTTCTGATCGCTGGCCTCGTCGGCGTCGCCTGCTATCTCGCCTTCCTCGTCGTGATCGATGTCCCGATGTATGTGAAGCGCTGGCGCATCGAGCGCGCCGCCGGCACGCCGCTGCTGCATCCGCTCGTCGGCCTGCGCGACTCCGCGACGCGCTGGACCGTCACCCACGAGTTCGAGCACTGGAAGGAAGAGATCGCCTGGATGTCGCTGTATTTCAGCGCCGCTGTCTGGGGCTCGCTGGCGCTGTGTGCGCTCTCGGCGATGAACGATCAGCCGCATGATCGCGCGCAGGCGATCGGCGCGCCGCCGGCCATCGTCCAGCACGACGCCGATCGGTCCTGACGCGACATCCCGCCGTGACGGTCACGGCGGGATGCCTGCCGGCTGAGCGCCGGCGTCTCAGCCATGCATCGCGAAGTGATGCGAATCGTCCATCTGGACGATGTGGCTGTAGTCGGCGTGCGGCGCGTCGTGCACGGCCACCAGCGCGTGGTCGAAATTCGGCGGCACGATGCCGGTGTTGCCCGCATGGCCATGGTCGCCGAAATTGTCGACGATGATCGGGTTGTGCGACGAGCCCTCGCCGTGCAACGGGCCGGGGAAGCCGGGGCCGGGGCCCTGGCCGCCCTGGACGTTGTCGCCGGACTGATGGATCGCCTGCGCGATCGAGTCCCAGAACCCGCCATGGCTGCCGCCGTCCTGTCCCGCATGAGCGATCTGGATGCTGCCGTCGCTGCGCAGGCCGTCCTGGGCCAGCTTGAAGACGTCGCCGATCGCCGCGCCGAGATCGCCATGGCTGAGGTCGTTGACCAGCGAGCCCAGGTCGTGGCCGATCGCGTCGAGCTGCTGCCCCAGAGAGTGGCTCAACTCGCCGGCGGTCTGTGCCAGCCCGTTGAGACCCTCGCCGACGAAATGGCCGACGCCATCGACGATGCCGGTGCCGACCGCATCGGCGCCGTGGGCGATGCCGGAGATCGCCTCGCCGATCGGTCCGCCGACCAGGTGGCCCGCCGCCGACGCCGTGTCGGTGACCACGCCGATGGCGCCGTCGGCCACCGCCACGCCGGCGTCGAAGCCGCCCTTCACCACCGCGCCTGCGGCGTCGAGCGCGTCCATGCCGACCTCGCCGGCCGTTCCGACGATGGTGCCGGCCATGCCGAGCGCGCCGTGGCCGACTGCGCCGGCCGCCTCCAGCCCGGCCTCGCCGAGGCCGACCGCGGTGTGTGCGAGGTCGCCGGCGACGTCGAGGGCGCCATGCGCCACGTCGCCCCCGACCTTGAGTCCGCCATCGACGATGTCGCCGCCGATATGCTTGACGTCGTTGATGACGCCGTCGATGTCGCCATGCACCAGATGGCCGACCCCGGACGCCACGTCGCCAGCGACGTTGATCCCGGTATGGAGGACGTCGCCGCCGACATGGACCACGGTCGAAGCCACGTCGCCGACGGTGTGAAGCAGGCCGCCGCCGATCGCCTCGGCACCGTGCCCGATCGCGCCGAGTACGCCGCCCACGGTATGGATGGCCTCGCCGCCGAGCGCGCCGATGCCATGCACCACGCTGCCCACGGCATGGGCCGCATCGCCGGCGACGTGCTCGACCGTATGGACCACGGCGCCCGCCGCACCGCCGACCGCACCCGCCACATCCTTCGCGACGTCCTTCACGTCGTCCACGGCGGAACTGACGGCATCTCCGATATCATCCCAAAAGCTCATGACCTGCTCCTCTCGGTTGCGTCACCTCGCCTCGGGTGACGGCGCCGTTTGTCGCAGATCGCGGCCCCGCGCTCCGTGCGCGACGTCACGCAAGCTGAGACGTGGCAGGGCTCCGGTGCCGAAGCCTGTCCGTAACCCGCGTCATCCACCTCTTCGGGGGTCGCAGGGAGGGACATGCGTGGATGCCGGCGCAGGCCGGGCAACTAATTAGCAGGCCCTGATCGCGATCGTTCAGGGGGCATCAGTGTGATGCTCAGCGGCGGTTCAGGCGTGGCCGATCCAGCCATGCCAGGTCAGCGCTGTGAAGAATGGACGAGCATCGCGAAAGCCGCCGTCACGCAGGATGGCTTCATCCTCCCCTGGGCTCAGCATGTTGACGCTGGCATCGACGGTCGCGCGCATCGTCCTGGCCTGCTCGGGGTCTGTGCCGGACGCAACGGCATAGGCCGCGTACCGATCCAGCCACAGCGACCTCTCGACCGGCTCGTTGGGCAGGCAGCTATGGGCCACCACGAAAGGCGCTCCAGGGCGGAGCCGGTCGTGCACGGCGCGGACTGTCCGCAAACGTTCCGATGCTGCCAGAAAATGCAGCGTCAGCAGGCATGTCGCCGCGTCAAACGGGCCGGCCGGCGCATCGTCGATGGTGCCCTCGATCAGTTCGACCCGGCTCGTCCGCGTGCCGAGCGTGCGTTCGGCGAGTCGCAGCATCTGCGGCGCCGGATCGACGCCGACGAAGGTCCACGATGGTTGCGCTTCCGCCAACGCGTTGAGCTCGAGCCCGCCGCCCGCGCCCAGCACGAGCACCCTCGCATGTTCGGGCGCACGCTCGGCCAGCAGGACCGCCGTCATGCGGTGCAGCCCGTCGAGACCGGGCACGAAGCGCCGCGGACCATCCGTGTAGCGCGCGACGAATTCGGGATCGGAAAACGCGCGGATGAACTGCTGGGCGCCGTCGGCGATGTCAGCCGGCATGACAAATGTCTCCTTTGCGGGGTCGCTTGCGTCGTTCGAGGCGGTCGTGGAAATCAGCGCTCAGCGCCGCCAGCGTGATGGCGCCGAGACGGGACAGCAGCAAGGTCTCGGCGGCCCGGATGGAGGTGTCGAGCGCCGCATTGACCGCCTGCTCGACGAGGCAGTCGGGAGTCTCGCTCCGATGGCCGATGGCGAACAGCGATGGACGCCCGAGTGAATCATAGACGTCGCGCAGGGTGACGGTCGCCAGATCGCAGGCGAGCGTCCAGCCGCCGCCATGGCCTTTCTCGGAGCGCACATAGCCGCTGTCCCGGAGGCCCGCCATGATTCTGCGGATCACGACCGGATTGGTCTGCATCATCGATGCGAGCGCCTCGGACGTGACCGGACCGTCGTGCTCCGCCATGTGGAGCAGGACGTGCAGGATGCCGGACAGCTGGCTGTTGGATCTCATGTAACTTTTAATATGACATGATATTCCAGCCGTCAACCGGCCGGCTTGGCCATGAAGGCTTGGGCGACGACGCTAGCGCCTCTGCCCGTCGGGCGATTCGGTCCTGCGTCCCGCGTGCGGCGGGCGGGTCCATGCCTCGCAGCGATGAGAAACGCGCTGCGCGTAAAAACTGAATTTTCCTGCGCGTTCAAGCTGATTTGGGCTGTCCAGTCCCGTTAGCAAAAATATGCCGCTTCTCGTTTTCGGAATTTCGTGATTTATTCCGTTCGTCCCGCCTCATCGACGAGGGGCGCTGCGCGGTCGTCACGAAGCGTGGAGTGCGGGATGCGATGGGCGGGCCGGTTTGCAGCGTGATCATTCGCGCGGACGAACAACATCGGCTCGCACGGTCAAGTCGCGTGGTCCTGGCCTCCCGATGCTGAGGTCAAGTCGGCTGATGATGCCCCGCGCATCTCGCCGGTGATGGGGGCAAGACAGCCCGGTCCCCAGGGAGATCGCGAAGCAGCCGTTAAGACTATCGCGCAGGGAGGGCCGGGTCGTCCGGCTGGACCTGTGGTACCTGCCGCCTGCATTTTTTTCGCAGGCGGGCCACGGGCCTCGGTCGAGGTCCGGCCTTCCCTGCACCCTCGCTTCGGAGGAGGGTGAGATCGATGCATCACTCGGACGCCAAGGGCGCCGCGAGGACAATGACGCGCATCCCCAAATGCAGTTTGAGATTGCTGACCACGACGACACCACAAACGCGGTGCTCACCCTCCCCTGGAGGGGGAGGGTCGCCTCACGAGGAGCGAAGCGAAACGTGAGGCGGGGTGGGGTGATGTCTCCGCGCGCAAAAGCATGCGTGGAGAGATCACCCCACCCCGCTCGCCCGCTTCGCGTGCGATCGACCCTCCCCCTCCAGGGGAGGGTGGCACCGAGCGCGCGGCTAGCTTGCGCGTGTCCGGCGGCCCTCGGTGTCTCGCAAAAAAGCGGCGCTCGATGGACGACTTACTATTTGAATCCTGCGAACCGGCTGTCGAACGAGTTCGACTGCAGCACCGGGACGGCGCCGGAGACCAGTGCGGTCTGGGTCTGGGCGGGGGCCGAGGCCGTGGTGGCGGGCGCGTCGCCGGCGGCGGGCTTGAACGGCGGCCGCGCGGCAGCCTGCTTGGTCTCGGCGGGCTTCGCCGCGACCGGCTTGGGCACAGGTTTGATCTCGGCGGGCTTGATCTCCGAGGGCCTGGCTTCCGCGGTCCTGGTCTCGGGCTTCGCCGTCGCAGCCTTGGTGTCGGCCGCCGCATTGCCGCCGATCCCAACCTTGCGGGCGAGGCTCGACATGAAGCTCGGCTTCTCCGGCGCACTGACGGCTGCCACGCGGGTGGAGGGCGCCGCTGCGGGAGCCGGAGCCGGACTGGCCGGCATCGCGGCGACCTCGTCGGCGCCGGGCGCGCGCGGCGGGTTGACATGACCGGGGATCGTGCCTGGCGCCGGCGAGAAGTTGGCGAGCGACAGTCCCGGCGCTTCGCCGGCATCGGACAGGCCGGTGGAGGCGCCCGGCACGCGGCTGGCGAAGATCGGATTCATGCCGCCATCGATACCGGTGTTGAGCTTGGCGACCGGCGTGCCCTTGGCGACGAGCTTGGCGTATTCCACCTCGTCCGCCTGCTGCTTGTCGCGCACGGCGGCGGTGATCTCGTCGGGAACGACATAGGCCGGGCACTTGGCGGCGGCGTCGAACACGGGATCATGCGTCGCGCCCGGCGGCTTCTGGGCGTCGAAGACGTACTTCTTCTCGCAGAAGTCGACCTTCGGCTCCTGCCGGGTGACTTCGAAATGGTCGTAGCCTTCCTTGATCATGCGCCAGAACGGCATGTTCGGATTGTTGCGGTGCCTGGCCATGTTCACCGGCGTCATCCGGAACGGATAGGCCTGGAACTGGAAGGCCCGCTGGCCGCCGAAGAACGACTCGCGCCCAAGCGCATAGATCTCGGCGATCTGCTCGTCGGTCATGGCGAAGCAGCCGCGCGAGGAGCAGTCGCCATGCACCATCAGCTGCGAGCCGCTGCGGCCCAGCGCCTTGTCGAAGGCGTTCGGATAGCCGGTGTTGAAGGACAGGTAGTAGGCCGACTGCGGATTCATCTGGCTCGGATTGATCGAGTAGAAGCCCTCCGGCGCCTGGCGGTCGCCCTCGCGCACCTTGGGTCCGAGGTCGCCGGACCAGCGGCAGATCGGATAGGTCTTGAGCAGCGCGAACTTGCCGGAGCGGTCCTGCTTCCAGACCTCGAGCTCGGCCTCCTGCTTGAACACGCGGACCAGGATCGGCGACTGCAGATCCATGTCCTTCTCGCCCATCGTCGCGACGAGTTTCGGCGACACCGGCTGGTTGGCCTTGGCGTTGGTGGCGAGCGCGACCTGATCGCTGTTGCAACCCGTCAGCAGCGCACCGGCGGCCAACACCGCCGAGGTCATCAGAACCCGGACGAAAGCGCGGTTGATCAAGACAATGCTCCCCGCAAACCCGGCATGCCGCAACACCCCAGTCTCATCTCACCCGATCGGCCCGAAAGCTGGATAAATCACGGGTCGACCCTGCGTCATGCCGTCAAACCATTGATTAAAATTGTAGCCTTTGACCCCACGACCCGCAACCCGCGCTCCGGTGGAGCCGCGAGGCCCTGGCCGCTTTGGTCAACAACTTCTAAACAGCAGAGCCCGCCGGCGGGGCCGAAATGCGGCCAAACGGCTGGAAAGACTCACAAAACCGCGAGCGCCGAGCGCTCGGCTCCCGCCCGCTCAGCCGAGCTTGCGGCCGATCTCGATGAACTTCTGCCGGCGCTGCTTGCGGATGGCGTCGGCGTCGAGGCCCTTCAGCTCGTCAAGCGCCTGGGCGATCGCCTCGCCGGTGGCCGCGATCATCGCCGCGGGATCGCGGTGGGCGCCGCCGACCGGCTCCTTCAGGATGGTGTCGACCACGCCGAAGCGCAGCATGTCCTGGGCGGTGATCTTCATGCTGTTGGCGGCTTCCTGCGCCTTGGTGCCGTCGCGCCAGAGGATCGAGGAGGCGGCTTCCGGCGAGATCACGCTGTAGATCGCATGCTCCAGCATCAGCACGCGATTGGCGGTGGTCAGCGCGATGGCGCCGCCCGACATGCCCTCGCCGGTGATGATCGCAACGTTGGGCACGCCGAGTGCCAAGCAGGCATCGGTCGAGCGCGCGATGGCCTCGGCCTGGCCGCGCTCCTCGGCGCCGATGCCGGGATAAGCGCCGGCGGAATCCACCAGCGACAGCACCGGGATGCCGAAGCGCTCGGCCATCTCCATCAGGCGGACCGCCTTGCGGTAGCCTTCCGGACGGGCCATGCCGAAATTGTGCTTGAGGCGGGACTCGGTGGTGGCGCCCTTTTCCTGGCCCATGACGCAGATCGGCTCGCCGCGGAAGCGGCCGAAGCCGCCGAGCAAAGCGGCGTCCTCACCGAACTTGCGGTCGCCGGCGAGCGGGGTGAACTCGGTGATCAGCCCGCCCACGAAGTCCGTGAAGTGCGGTCGCTGCGGATGGCGGGCCACCATGGTCTTCTGCCACGGCGTGAGCGTGGCGTAGAGCTCGGCCAGCGCCTGGCCGGCCTTCTCCTCGATCCGGCTGACCTCCTCGCCGATATCGGTGCCGGAGGCGGCCATCGCGCGGAGTTCGTCGACCTTGGAATCGAGCTCGGCAACAGGCTTTTCGAAATCGAGGTAGCTGCGCATGGGATCCGGCATGGAAGAGCTGAAGGAAGAGCGCTGGGAGACGAAATCGGTTCGGCCTTCGGACCTGAAGCCGAAGGACTTCAGGAGCTTAGGGTACGATCGGTGCCCAGCCTCCCGGCATCGCGCCGGGATCGCGGGCAGGATGGCGCTCTTTCGGGGCAGACGGGCGCGAAGTCAAGCCGGCCGGGCGTCACGCCGGCGGATTTGGTTTCGGGAAGGTGTGAAGCGACGTCAGGTCTCGGCCAGCGGGTGCAGGTCGCGCACCAGGCTCTTGAGCCGTTCCTCGACCACATGGGTGTAGATCTGGGTGGTCGAGATGTCGGTGTGGCCGAGCAGGGTCTGGACGATGCGCAGGTCGGCGCCGTTGTGCAGCAGATGGCTGGCGAAGGCATGGCGCAGCACGTGCGGCGACACCAGCCGGGCTGGCAGGCCGCTCGCCACCGCCAGCTCCTTGAGGTCGCGGGCGAAGTGCTGGCGGGTGAGGTGGCCGCTCTCGCCGAACGAGGGAAACAGCCATTTGCCGAACGTCGCGCTGGCCTTCTTCTTGGGCTTCAACGCATCCAGGGCGGCGAGATAGTCGGCCATCGCCTGGCGCGAGGCCTGGTTCAGCGGCACCAGCCGCTCCTTGTTGCCCTTGCCGCGCACCACGATCATGCGGGCATCGTTGCGGGCGGCCGTCCGCGGCAGCGCCACCAGCTCGGAGACGCGCAAGCCGGTCGCGTAGAGCACCTCGAGCAGGCAATACAGCCGCAGCGCGCGCAGCCGCTGCGCCGGCGAAGCGTCCGTGCCCTCGCTCAGCTCCTTCGCGCGGGTCAGCATCCGGTCGACATCGCCGATCGACAGTACCTTGGGCAGCGGCCGGCCGCGTTTCGGGCCGGACAGGATCGCGGCGGGATCGTCGCTGCGGATGCGCTCGCTCAGCAGGAAGCGAAACAGGTGTCGCATCGCCGACAACCGCCGCGCCACGCTGGAGGACTTGAAGCCCCTGGTGTCGAGATCGGCGAGATAGTCGCGCAATGCCTGGGTGTCGGCCGTGGCGAAGCCGTTGGCCTTGCCGCCGAGAAAGTCGGAGAGATCGGTGAGGTCGCGGCGATAGGCGTCCAGCGTGTTCTGACCGGCGCCCTGCTCGGCGGCCATCATGTCGAGGAACAGGCTCATCAGCCTGGCGTCGGAGGCCTTGACCTTCATGTCGTGAAATCCGCTGCGTCCGAGGCGATCGAATCACTACGAGGTATTCGTGCCGGCACGTCGAGCGGTGACCGCAAATCTGGCCGATATCGCGGCGCCCGGCCGCCTCAGACAATCGTAAAATTCTTAATCAATGCCCTGTGGCTTTTCGGTTCGCCGCAGCGGTGCCGATCATCTCTTCTGGAACCTGTCCGGCGGGATCGTCACCGTCATCTCGCGCGGCTTCGGGTTGACGAAATTCGCCAGCGCGTAGATCGCGCCATAGACCACGCCGACGATGATGGCGATGACGGTCAGGAAGCGGAACAGGCTGGGCATGTCGGTCGCGCAGGCCACCAGAAAGGGAACGGTTTCATCCAACATGTTCGCATCGGCCTTGCAAGCCCGTCGGGCAGACCGGGCAGCTCGCCTTGGCTCGGGGAGCGGAACAGGATGCCTTTGAAAGCAGCAGGGCCTGGGTTAGAAGCGGAGAAATGACCGAACCGACGCAACCAGCATCTGGACCTGTCGCCCAGGAGGCCGCGATTCTCGCAGGCCTCGGCAAGCGGCTGATCGTGCTGGTCGGCATGATGGGGGTCGGCAAGTCGACCGTGGGCCGGCGGCTCGCGGCGCGGCTGCGGCTGCCGTTCGTCGATGCGGATACCGAGATCGAGACCGCGGCCGGCATGACCATACCGGAAATCTTCGAGTCGCGCGGCGAGGACTATTTCCGCAATGGCGAGGCGCGGGTGATCGCCCGCCTGCTTGAAAACGGGCCCGGTGTGCTGGCGACCGGCGGCGGGGCTTTCATGCGCGAGGAAACGCGGCGCCGCATCCATGAGAAGGCGGTCTCGGTGTGGCTGAAGGCCGATGCCGATGTGATCATGCGCCGCGTCAGGCGGCGGGCGGACCGGCCGCTACTGCAGACCGCCGATCCCGAAGGCACCGTGGCGCGCCTGCTGACCGAGCGTGAGCCGATCTACCAGCTCGCGGACCTGACGATCTTCTCGCGCGACGTGCCGCACGACCGGGTCGTCGAGGACTGCCTCGAGGCCCTGCGGTCATTCCTCTCCCCACCGGAGGCTGATGCGCAGCCTGCCGGACCGCAACCCGATCCAGTTCTCCCCGATCCTGGGCAAGCGATGGGCGCGCTCCGATGACGGCACCACTGAAGCATTCCGATCCGATCATCGTCGACGTCGCGCTCGGCGAGCGCGCCTATGACATCGTCATCGGCCGTGGCGTGCTCGCCTCGCTTGGCCAGCGCATCTCGGCGCTGCGGCCGGGTGTCCGGACGGCCATCGTCACCGACCGCACCGTGGCCGCGCACTGGCTGAAGCCGACCGAGGCGATCCTGGCGGAGGCGGGAATCCCGTCGTCCACGATCGTGGTCGAGGAGGGCGAGGGCTCCAAGACCTATGCCGGCCTCGAGAAGGTCAGCGAGGCACTGATCGCCGCCAAGATCGAGCGCAACGACCTCGTCGTCGCGCTCGGCGGCGGCGTGGTCGGCGATCTCGCCGGCTTCGCGGCCGCCATCCTGCGCCGCGGGGTCGACTTCGTGCAGGTGCCGACCTCGCTGCTGGCGCAGGTCGATTCCTCCGTCGGCGGCAAGACCGGTATCAACTCGCCGCAGGGCAAGAACCTGCTCGGCGCCTTTCACCAGCCGGTGCTGGTGATCGCCGACACCGCGGTGCTCGACACGCTGTCGCCGCGCCAGTTCCGCGCCGGCTATGCCGAGGTCGCCAAATACGGCCTGCTCGGCGATGCCAGCTTCTTCGCCTGGCTGGAGGCCAACCACGCCGACGTCGTCAAGGGCGGTGCGGCGCGCGAGCACGCGGTTGCAACCTCCTGCCGCGCCAAGGCGGCGATCGTCGCCCGCGACGAGCGCGAGACCGGTGATCGGGCGCTGCTCAATCTCGGCCACACGTTCGGCCATGCGCTGGAGGCCGTGACCGGCTTCTCCGACCGGCTGTTCCACGGCGAGGGCGTCGCGGTTGGCATGGTGCTGGCCGCGCAGTTCTCGGCCGAGCTCGGCATGCTGCCGCCCGACGACGTCACACGCATCGAGCGTCACCTTGCCGCGGTCGGTCTGCCGACCCATCTGCAGGATATCGCCGGCTTCGCCCAGGAGGGGATCGGCGACGCCGACCGGCTTTTGGCCTTGATGGCGCAGGACAAGAAGGTCAATCGCGGCAAGCTCACCTTCATCCTGATGGAAGCCATCGGCCGCGCCGTCATCGCGAAGGACGTCGATCCGGCGCGCGTTCGCGACTTCCTGCAGGCCAAATTGCGCAGCAGAAGCTGATCCCGGGCTTTACGCCGTGTTGAGCAGTGCCAACGGATCATCGGCGGCCTCCCTACAGAGCGACATCGGCGTCATGGACTGGATCACACTCTCCGTCGTCATCATCCTCCTCGCCGCCTCCGCCTTCTTTGCGCTGAGCGAGACCGCGCTGACCGGTGCCTCCCGCGCCTCGATGCTGCGGCTGTCGAAGCAGGGCAATCGCGACGCCGACGTGGTGTCGAGCCTGTTCGACATGCGCGAGCGGCTGATCGGCGCGCTGCTGCTCGGCAACAACATCGCCAATATCGCCGCGTCCGCATTGGCGACCGGCATCTTCACCGCCTGGTTCGGCGAGGTCGGCGTGCTCTATGCGACCGGCGTGATGACCGCGCTGGTGGTGATCTTCGCCGAGGTGCTGCCGAAGACGATCGCGATCAATGCGCCCGATCGCGTCTCGCTCACGGTTGCCAGACCAATGCGGGCCGCCGTGATCGTGCTCGGTCCCGTGCTGGCCGTGATCGAAGCGATCGTGCGTGGGCTGATGCGGCTGATCGGCTTCAAGGTCGGGGCCAATCAGCCGATCCTGTCGCCGACCGAACGCCTGCGCGGCGCAGTCGATCTCCTGCATCATGAAGGCAAGGTGGAGAAGCAGGACCGCGACATGCTCGGCGGCCTGCTCGACTTGCGCGAATTGCAGGTGTCCGACGTGATGGTCCACCGCACCGAGATGGTGATGGTGAATGCGGACCTGCCGCAGGAGGAACTGGTGCGCGAGGTGCTCGCCACCGAGTATACCCGCATCCCGCTATGGCGCGGGACGCCGGAGAACATCATCGGCGTGCTGCATGCGAAGGACCTGCTGCGTGCGATCCGCGCCGCCGAGGGCGATGTGTCGCACATCGACGTCGCCTCGCTGGCGCTGCCGCCCTGGTTCGTGCCGGAGATGCGTTCGGTGTCGGAACAGCTGAAAGCGTTCCGCCGCCGCAAGACGCATTTCGCGCTCGTGGTCGACGAGTATGGCGAGGTCGAAGGCATCGTCACGCTCGAGGACATCCTGGAAGAAATCGTCGGCGACATCTCCGACGAGCAGGACGTTCAGGTCGCGGGCGTGCGCGTGCAGCCGGATGGATCCGTCGTCGTCGATGGATCGGTGCCGATCCGTGATCTCAATCGCGCGATGGACTGGACGCTGCCGGACGAGGAGGCGACCACTGTCGCAGGTCTCGTGATTCACGAGGCGCGCTCGATCCCCGAGCGCGGCCAGAGCTTCACGTTCTACGGCTTCCGCTTTCGCGTGCTGCGCCGGGAGCGCAATCGCATCACCGCGCTGCGCATCGTACCGGTGCCGCGCGGCGAAACCGAGGAGACGCGGCCGCGCCGTGCAGGCACGGCGTTCTAATTGGGGATCAAGCCTCGCCCGGCGCCTTCGCATGCAGCGCGAGCGCGTGCACCGAGCCGGTAAGTTCCGCTGCCAATGCGGCGTTGATCAGGCGGTGGCGATCGACACGGCTCTTGCCGACGAAGGCCTGCGACACAATATACACACGGAAATGGGTCTCACCGCTCGGCTGATGGCCCATATGGCCTTCGTGCAGATGTGATTCGTCCTGAACATCGAGGCTTTCCGGCGAGAAAGCTTCGCGCAACTTTTTGATGATAGCATCTCGGGTCCGCATGGTCTCTGGAAATACGCATCAAATTATTTTTCGTCAATCGGCGGTCCCCGCCAGAGGTATTCGCAATGTCAAGACTTGAAGCTTTCGGCGTTGCGTAGTCAAAGTCCGCCATGGCGATCGATTCAAACAAATTCTTCGACTCCATCCGCATCAAGCCCAAGAAGCAGGCTGCGCGGCAGCCGGTGGTGCGCGAGGAGGCCCAGCCCTGTCAGTGGCCGGATTGCAAGAACAAGGGCTCGCACCGCGCGCCCAAGGGACGCGAGAACGTGCGCGAGTATTGGCACTTCTGCCTCGACCACGTGCGCGAGTACAACCAGTCCTATAATTTCTTCTCGGGGATGAACGCCGAGGCGGTCGCGCGCTATCAGAAGGATGCGCTGACCGGGCATCGCCCGACCTGGAAGATGGGTGCCAACACATCGGCCAAGCGCGGCACCGGCAGCGCCGAGGGCGATCTCGGCGATGCCGCCGATCCGTTCAGCGTCTTCGCCGAGATCAACGGCCGCGGCAGCTGGCGTCCGGATCCCCAGTCGGCCCCCAAGGCCGAGACGCGCAAGGTCTTCAACGCCGAGCGCAAGGCGCTGCAGGTGATGGGCCTTGGTCCCGATGCGACGCTCGAAGACGTCAAGGTCAAGTACAAGGCGCTGGTGAAGCAGCACCATCCCGACGCCAATGGCGGCGACCGCTCCACCGAGGATCGCCTGATCGAGATCATCAAGGCCTACAACTACCTGAAGACGGTGGTGAAGGGCTGACGCGCGGCAGCGCGCGAGGCTGCCGCGCGTCGCGCTCGACGGTTCAGGGCTTCGGCCCGATATAGGCCGAGCTGGGCCGGATCAGCCGCCCCGTCCGCTGCTGCTCGCGGGCATGCGCCGTCCAGCCCGCCGCACGCGCCACCGCGAAGATCGGCGTGAACGCCTGGCGCGGAATCTTCAGCGCATCGAGCAGGATGGCGGTGAAGAATTCGACATTGGTGTCGAGCACCCGCTCCGGATTCTTCTGCCGCAGCGCTTGGCGGATGTAAGCCTCTACCTCGCTCGCAAACGGCAGATCGGCCCCGCAGCCCGCCAGCCGCTCGATCGCGCCCTTGAGCACGTCGGCGCGCGGATCGCGCACGCGATAGATCCGATGCCCGAAGCCCATCAGCCGCTCGCCGCGGCCGAGCGCCGCATCGACCCACGGCTTGATGTGGTCGCGCGTCCCGATCGCATTGAGCATCTCCAGCACCGGCTCCGGCGCTCCGCCATGCAGCGGGCCGGTGAGCGCGCAATAGCCGGCGGTCACCGACGCGAACAGGTCGGCCTGGGTCGACGCAACGACCCGCGCGGCGAATGTCGAGGCGTTCATGCCGTGATCGCTGACGGTGACGAGATAGGTGTCCAAGGCCGCCACCTCCCCGCTCTCGGGCCTATCGCCACGCACCATCCGTAACGTATCGGCGGCGTGGCTGGCATCAGGGTCGGGGGCAATCGGCTGCGCTCCCTGGGCGCGCTGGACCAAGGCGCCGGCGATCACCGGGCAGGCGCCGACGATCGTGGCTTCGTCGTCGAGCCCGGGTTCGTGGCGCAGCGCCGCGACCGCGGCGCGGAAGCCGTCGATGATCGACAGGCCGGAGGTCGCGGCGAGCAGCTCGGGCAGCCGGGCAAAGGCACGCTCGCGGGCACGACCAAGGCTGGCGCGGACCTCGGCCTCGCCGACGGTGCGCTTCGTGGCTGCGCTCCATAGCCGGGCCGTCACGCCCTCGAAGCCGTTGGCGGCGGCGAGATCGGCCACACGGGCGCCGGCGATGATGAGCTCTCCCTGCTGGCCGTCGACGTGGCTGAGCACGGTCTCGGCGGCGGCGATGCCGTCGAGGCCGATCGGGGTCTTGCCGAGGTGGATGGTCATGGCGGGTCTCCTTCACGAATGGTCACGCCGGCAAGATCCGCCCAGTCGACAACTTGATCAATCTTGATTAAGCTGATCAATATGAAAAAAGACAGCGGACTTTACCTATCTGCCCGTGAAGCTTCGGCCGAGCTCGCGATCTCGCCGGCCACCCTCTACGCCTATGTCAGCCGCGGCCTGGTCCGCTCCGAGCCGTCGCCGAACTCGCGCAGCAGCCGCTATCGCGCCGAGGACATCCGCGCCCTGAAGGAGCGTCGTGCGCCGGCCCCCGAGCCGCGCGCTTTCCGCAGCTTCGATGCGGATCTCCCCGTGTTCGATTCCGCCGTGTCGACGATCACCGAAGCCGGTCCGATCTATCGCGGCGTCAATTGCGTCGACCTGGCCGCGCGCGACACGCTGGAGCATGCCGCGACACTGTTGTGGGACGTGACCGCGCTCGATCCGTTTGCGCCAGACAACCTTCCGGCCGTGTCGGAGGAGATGAGTCTCATCGCCGATGCCGCGCGGCGCGCGGCGCCGATCGACCGCGCCATCGCGGTGCTGGCGCTGGCGACACATGCTGATCCCGCGGCCTTCAACCGCGCACCCGACGGTCGGGCGCTGGTCGGCGCCCGCATCGTTCGGCTTGTGGTCGCAACCATGCTGAACCAGCCCGCGTCAGCCGATCCGCTCCATGTTCAGGTAGCGCGGAGCTGGGCGCCCGGACACGAACATGCGCCGGACCTGATCCGCCGCACCTTGGTGCTGCTTGCCGATCATGAGCTGAACGCGTCGACCTTCACCGTCCGCTGTGCGGCGTCGACGGGCCTCAGCCTCTACGATGCCGTCATCGCGGGTCTTGCGGCGCTCAAAGGGCCGCAGCACGGCGGTGCCGGCGTGCTGGCGTCGCAACTGGTGAAGGCACTCATCGATCGCGATGTCGCGCCGCTGATCCGCGAGCGGGTGGCGCTGGGCGAGCGCTTCGCCGGGTTCGGGCATGGCGTCTACAAGCGCGGTGATCCGCGCGCGATCTCGCTGCTGGAGGCGCTGACGCGGGCCGGCGCGCCGCGCAAATTCACCCGCGAGGTGCCGGAGCGGATCGCAGAGGCGACCGGCGAGTTCGTTAACATCGACTACGCGCTTGCGGTGCTGGTGCATAGTCTGCGTCTGCCCGCCGGCAGCGAGCTGGCGCTGTTCGCGATGGCCCGCTGCGTCGGCTGGATCGCCCACGCCTGCGAGCAGCTGCAGCATGGCCGCCTGATCCGCCCGCGCGCCCGCTATATCGGACCCGCACCCGGCCGCGGCGCCATGTTGGATTCGCTGTAGCCGTTCTAATCCGCGGCGCCGGCCGCCAGCTGCGTCTCGCGCCGCTTCCGCGTCAATCTGAGGACCAGCCAGACCACGATCGTTCCGGCGATCGCCGCGATGATCCAGGTGGATTTGGCGATATGGCTATGATGCGGAATGCCGCCATAGCGGTGCAACAGCTGCACGGCGAATACTCCGGGCAGGACATGGGCGCAGGCCCACAGCACGATGGCAGGGATGTTCACGGCGTAGAAGCGCGGCGGAGGGATGTCGAGCGCGCCGGCCGTGATCGGCACGACGGCGCGGATCGGCGCGACAAAGCGGGCGAAGAAGATCGCCAGGGTGCCGAAACGGTGGAAGAAGGCCT
Organism: Bradyrhizobium sp. SZCCHNPS1003; assembly: GCF_032381555.1. Classification (NCBI taxonomy): domain Bacteria; kingdom Pseudomonadati; phylum Pseudomonadota; class Alphaproteobacteria; order Hyphomicrobiales; family Nitrobacteraceae; genus Bradyrhizobium; species Bradyrhizobium sp. SZCCHNPS1003. Next base: position 79,359 of record NZ_JAUHIU010000012.1, on the reverse strand, counting down.
CGCTCTGCGCCACTAGGCGCGGATAGTTCGAGAACGGCCAACTCGTCAGGATCTCGCGCTGCCTGCGATGGCCGATCCAGAACGCCCCGCCGTCCCCCAGCACCGCGCCCAGGATGGCCGCCGCCAGCACCCATTGCAGGGTCAGCTCGCCGCCCGGAATCAACGCGCTCAGCGCCAGGATGATGGTCGTGCCTGGAACCACCGAGCCCATGATCGGGATCGCCTCCAGCAGGGCGGCCAGAAACAGGGTGAGATAGGCCAGTCCCGCATGCGCTGAGACGAAGGCAATGAGGGGATCGAACAGATGGGCCACGCGGTTCCTGTTGGTGGAGAGGGTGGGCGGGAGCTCCTCGATAAGTAGGAACCCCGGCTCCGGGTGCCACGTCGAGATCCTGGGAAGATCCGGTGGGCGAAAAGGTGGCACGATTCGCAGGGCAGCCTTTCGAAAACGGCCACTCATGCCTATCTCGATGATATAACGACGGAACTTTGATCAAGGCTTAGGCTTCTGCCCGCGCGTGCTCTCTGCTAGGCTGGCGTCGAAGCCCTTCAACCGCAGCCAAACATGAAATCTGGTTTCGGGAATGCCCGGGACCCCGGAGGATGAATGACGACCGCCGCTACGACCAATGCGCAGGAGATGACCGGTGTGCCCGACATGAAGGTGTCGGTGCGGCAGGTGTTCGGGATCGACAGCGACCTTGAGGTGCCGGCTTTTTCCGCAAGCGACCCGCATGTCCCCGAGGTCGACGCCGACTACCGCTTCGACCGCGCCACGACGCTTGCGATCCTGGCCGGCTTCGCCAAGAATCGCCGTGTGATGGTGACCGGATACCATGGCACCGGCAAGTCGACCCATATCGAGCAGGTCGCGGCGCGACTCAACTGGCCGTGCGTGCGTGTCAACCTCGACAGCCACATCAGCCGTATCGACCTCGTCGGCAAGGACGCGATCGTGGTCAGAGACGGCAAGCAGGTCACCGAGTTTCGGGATGGCATCCTGCCCTGGGCGCTGCAGCACAACGTCGCGCTGGTGTTCGACGAATATGATGCCGGCCGTCCGGACGTGATGTTCGTGATCCAGCGCGTGCTCGAAGTGTCGGGCCGGCTGACCCTGCTCGACCAGAACAAGGTGATCAAGCCGCACCCGGCGTTCCGTCTGTTCGCGACCGCCAATACCATCGGGCTCGGCGACACTTCGGGCCTCTATCATGGCACCCAGCAGATCAACCAGGGCCAGATGGACCGCTGGTCGATCGTCACCACGCTCAACTACCTCGCCCATGACGAGGAGGTCGAGATCGTGCTGGCCAAGGCCAAGCACTATCAGAACGCACAGGGCCGCGACACCGTCAACAAGATGGTGCGGCTCGCCGACCTCACGCGCAACGCCTTCGCCAATGGCGATCTGTCGACGGTGATGAGCCCGCGCACGGTGATCACCTGGGCCGAGAACTCCGAGATCTTCGGCGACATCGGCTTTGCCTTCCGTGTGACGTTCCTCAACAAGTGCGACGAGCTCGAGCGTCCGCTGGTCGCGGAATTCTATCAGCGCTGCTTCAATGCGGAGTTGCCGGAATCCTCCATCAACGTGGCGCTGAGCTGACACACCGGCGTCCTCCTGGCCTCGGGCCGGGACCCATACGCCGCGGCCTCTCTCGTCGGGTGATGCGGGAGAGCGAGTGCGAACAAACGAACGCCGGTGGTTATCGGGCCTGGCGTTCGCCGGGACGATAGCCGCAGGAATCAGATGACCACACCGAGCAACAAGCCCCGTCCTGGCGTCAAGGAAGCACCAACCGAACCTTTCAAGAGGTCGGTCACGGGGTGCCTGCGCGCGATCGCCAGGGCGCCCGAGCTCGAAGTCTCCTTCGCGGCCGAGCGTCCCGGCCTTGCGCCGGGCAAGGCTCGGCTGCCCGAGCCGGCGCGCAAGATGACCAAGCGTGACGCCGCCGTGGTGCGCGGCCATGCCGACTCGATCGCGCTGAAGCTTGCCTGTCATGATCCGAAAATCCATCGCAAGCTGATCCCGGGCAATCCGCAGGCGCGTGGCGTGTTCGAGGCGGTCGAGCAGGCCCGCGTCGAGGCGATCGGTGCAAAACGCATGGCCGGCGTCGCCAGGAATCTCACGGCGATGCTCGATGATCACTTCCATCGCGGCAAATATGACGAGATCACCGACCGCGCCGACGCGCCGCTGTCGGATGCGCTGGCCATGATGGTGCGCGAGCGCCTCACCGGCATGGCGCCGCCGAATGCGGCGCGCAAGGTGGTCGATCTCTGGCGTCCGTTCCTGGAGGACAGGATCGGCCAGCGTCTCGATGAGCTCGGCCGCTTCACCGAGGATCAGGCCAAGTTCGGCGACCTCGTCCACGATCTCTTGTCGGCGCTCGATCTCGGCGATGAGCGCAACGCCGATTCGGAAGAGGACGAGGACAACGACGACAACCGCGACGGCGACAATGAGCAGTCCGGCGCCGAGGGCTCGCCCGAATCCGACGCTGCGCAGGAGATGAGCGCAGACCAGGCGCAGACGACGTCGGACGAGATGTCGGAGAGCGCCATGGAGGCGGCACAGGCCTCGGCGTCCGACACGCTCGATGACGGCGAACTCGGCGACGACGAGACGCCGGGTGAGGCGACGCGTCCGAACCGAGGCGGTGCCAACGAGCCGCGCGGCCCCGAATATCACGCCTTCGCGCCGAAGTTCGACGAGATCATCGCGGCGGAGGATCTGTGCGACCACGACGAGCTGGAGCGCCTGCGCTCCTATCTCGACAAGCAGCTTGCGCACCTGCAAGGCATCGTGGCGCGGCTCGCCAACCGGCTGCAGCGCCGGCTGATGGCGCAGCAGAACCGCGCCTGGGAGTTCGATCTCGAGGAAGGCGTCCTCGATCCGGCGCGGCTGTCGCGCGTGGTCATCGATCCCTATCAGCCGCTGTCGTTCATGCGCGAGAAGGAGGCGACCTTCCGCGATACGGTCGTCACGCTGCTGCTCGACAATTCCGGCTCGATGCGCGGACGCCCGATCACGGTGGCCGCGACCTGCGCCGACATTCTCGCCCGCACGCTCGAGCGCTGCGGCGTCAAGGTCGAGATCCTCGGCTTCACGACGCGGGCGTGGAAGGGCGGACAGTCGCGCGAGGCGTGGCTCGCCGCCGGCAAGCCGGCCAATCCCGGCCGCCTCAACGATCTCCGCCACATCATCTACAAGTCGGCCGATGCGCCGTGGCGGCGGGCGCGCAAGAATCTCGGCCTGATGATGCGCGAGGGGCTGCTGAAGGAGAACATCGACGGCGAGGCGCTCGACTGGGCGCACAAGCGCCTGCTCGGGCGTACGGAGCAGCGCAAGATCCTGATGATGATCTCGGACGGTGCGCCGGTCGATGACTCCACGCTGTCGGTCAATCAGGGCAACTATCTGGAGCGGCATCTGCGCCACATCATCGAGGAGATCGAGACTCGCTCGCCGGTCGAGCTGATCGCGATCGGCATCGGCCACGACGTCACGCGCTACTACCGTCGCGCGGTGACCATCGTCGACGCCGAGGAGCTCGGTGGCGCCATCACCGAGAAGCTCGCCGAATTGTTCACGGAGACCCACGCGGCGCCGCAGCCTGCGCCGGGGCAAAAGCGCAGGCTGCATTCGTAAGCGGCCGTCGGCCGGCTGCGTACCTCCTCCGCCTCGGAGGAGGTGGGGGAGGGGGCTCCGCTGACGATGTCGCTGCAGGCGATTGCCGACCGCAGGCGCTTTCTCGCGCTGACCATCGGCGGAGTGTCGGCATTCGCATGGTCCACGACGGCTCGTGCGCAACTCGCGCCGACGCCTGTCCGCAGACGCGCAGCTTCCGACGAGCACTCCGTCACGTCGCCGGTGAAGATCGAGGTCAATGCGCGACCGCTGCCTTCGTTCGACCTCCGCGATAGGACCCATCTGCGCTTCGGGATGCTGCAGTATCGCAGCGGCGTGGCGCTGACCTCGTCCTATCCCGGCTTCGGCGGCCTGTCCGGCATCCGGCTCGATGGCAAGGGTGAACGCTTCCTCGCGGTCAGCGACAAGGGCGGCTGGTTCACCGGCCGCATTGCTTATTCCGGCCGCGAAATCGCGGGGCTCGCCGATGTCGAAGCGGCGCCGCTGCTCAGTCCGGACGGACGGCCCATCACCGATCGCGGCTGGTATGATTCCGAGTCGCTCGCTCGCGATGGCGACATCGTCTATGTCGGCCTCGAGCGCGTCAACCAGCTCCTGCGCTACGATTTCGCCAAGGGCGGAACCGGCGCGCGCGGCGAGATCGTGCCGCTGCCGTCGGCCGCCAAGCGGCTGCCCTACAACAAGGGACTGGAAGCGTTGGTAGTCGTGCCGAAGGGTCTGCCGCTCGCCGGCGCCCTGATCGCGCTCTCCGAGCGCGGTCTGGACCCGAACGGCAATCTGCTCGCCTTCCTGATCGGCGGACCCGCGGCGGGACAGTTCAGCATCGTCCGCAGCAACGAGTTCGACGTCAGCGATGCCGTGCTGCTGCCGACGGGCGATCTGCTGGTGCTCGAACGCAAGTTCTCGCTGTTCAACGGGGTCGGCATTCGAATCCGCCGGCTGATGCTTGCGCAGATCGCGCCGGGCGCGCTGGTCGATGGTCCGGCGATCTTCTCCGCCGATCTCGGGCAGGAGATCGACAATCTCGAGGGCATCGATGCGCATGTCACGCCGGAGGGCGAGACCGTGCTGACGCTGGTGTCCGACGACAATTTCTCGATGATCCAGCGCACGCTGCTGCTGCAGTTCACGCTGGTGGAGTGAGCCGCGGCGCCGCTGCGGCGGCTCGCGTTGACCGCGCCTCGTCCATGATCGACACTTGCCGCCATCAGATCATCGTGTCCATCGTTACAACCTGGAACTCAGCATGAGCGCCCTGTTCACTCCGATCAAGCTGCGCAGTCTCGAACTCGCTAACCGCATCATGGTGTCGCCGATGTGCCAGTACTCGGCCGAGAATGGCGCGGCCAACGACTGGCACTTCACCCACATCAACACGCTGGCGCTATCGGGTGCGGCGATGTTCTGCATCGAGGCGACGCATGTCGAGCCGATCGGGCGCATCACCCCCGGCTGCCTCGGGCTGTGGGACGATGCGACGGAAGCTGCGCTGAAGCCGATCCTGACCTCGGTTCGCAGACATGCGAAGGCTGCGGTCGCGATGCAGCTCGCTCATGCCGGACGCAAGGGCTCCAGCCACAAGCCGTGGGATGGCGGACAGCAGATTCCGCTCGCGGACGGCGGATGGCAGACGGTCGCGCCCTCGGCCCTGCCGCACAAGGATGGCGAACTCGCGCCGCAGGAGCTCGATGCAGCCGGACTGAAGCGGGTGTGCGATGCGTTCGTTTCCGCAGCCCAACGAGCCGCGCGCCTCGGCATCGACGCGATCGAGCTCCACGGCGCGCATGGCTATCTGCTGCATCAGTTTCTGTCGCCGATCGCCAACCAGCGCAGCGACGCCTATGGCGGCTCGCTCGAAAACCGCATGCGGTTTCCGCTCGACGTGTTCGATGCGGTGCGGGCGGTATTTCCGGCGGACAGACCGGTCGGCGTGCGCGTCTCGGCGACCGATTGGGTCGACGGCGGCTGGGATCTCGATCAGACCATCACGTTTGCGCAAGAGCTGAAGCGCCGCGGCGCCGATTGGATCGACGTCTCCTCGGGCGGCGTGTCGCCGTTGCAGAAGATCACGCTCGGACCCGGCTATCAGGTGCCGTTCGCCGCGGCCGTGAAACAGGCGACGGCGCTTCCCACCATTGCGGTCGGTCTCATCACGCAGGCGCAGCAAGCCGAGGAGATCGTGGCCTCGGGCAAGGCCGACATGGTCGCGCTGGCCCGCGGCATGCTCTATGACCCGCGTTGGGGCTGGCACGCCGCAGCGGAGCTCGGCGGACAAGTCGCCGCACCTCCGCAATATTGGCGCTCGCAGCCGTCGACGCAGAAGGAGCTGTTCGGCAAGACGACGTTCGGCGCACGCTGACGTGCAATTGATGACCGCAATGTTGCGCATCAGCGTTGCAAAATTCTGCGGTCATCATTCCGCCCGCGACACGGCTGACGATTGTCGCTGTCGGACGAAGTGCTAGACTTCGCAGACCACGTGCGGCGATGCCGACTCGTCTGGTCGTGTTTCGTCTCGCGTGACGATGAGCGCATCGCAAAGATGCGCCGCAATATAAACGCGAGAGGAAAGCGCCATGGAAATCGGATATTTCACGATGCCCTCGCATCCGCCGGAGTGCGGATTGAAGGAGGGGCAGGAGTGGGACCTGCAGGTCCTGCGGTGGCTCGACGAGCTCGGCTATCAGGAAGCCTGGATCGGCGAGCATCACACCGCGCCCTGGGAGCCGCATCCGGCGCCCGACCTGATTCTGGCGCAGGCCTTCCGCGAAACCAAGAACATCCGGCTCGGGCCCGGCGGCTTCCTGCTGCCCTATCATCACCCGGCCGAGCTCGCCAATCGCGTCGCGATGCTCGATCACCTCTCCGACGGCCGCCTCAATTTCGGCATTGCCGCATCCGGCCTGCCGAGCGACTGGGCGATGTTCAACGTCGACGGCATGAGCGGCCAGAACCGCGAGATGACGCGCGAGGCTCTGGAGATCATCCTGAAGATGTGGTCCGAGGACGCGCCATGGACGTACAAGGGCAAGTACTGGACGGTGACCAAGCCCGACGTGATGTTCGACTTCCTCAAGCCGCACATCACGCCGGTGCAGGCGCCGCATCCGCCGATCGGCGTCGCCGGCCTATCGAAGAACTCCGACACGCTGAAGCTCGCCGGTGAGCGCGGCTTCATCCCGATGAGCCTCAACCTCAACCCCGCCTATGTGTCGTCGCACTGGGACTCGGTCGAGGCCGGCGCCGCCAAGTCCGGTCGCAAGCCCAGCCGCAGCGATTGGCGGCTGGTGCGCGAGGTATTCGTCGCCGATACGGACGAGGAAGCCTGGCGCTTGTCCTCCGGCGACATGATGGGACGGATGATGGGCGAATACTTCCTGCCCCTGCTCGGTCATTTCGGCTTCAAGGACTATCTGAAGCACTCACCCGATGTGCCCGATTCCGACGTGACGGTGGATTATTGCGCCAAGCGCAACTGGATCGTCGGCTCGCCGGCCACGGTGACCGAGAAGATCGAGAAGATCTGGCATGAGGTCGGCGGCTTCGGCACGCTGTGCGTGTTCGGCTTCGACTACAAGCACAGGCCGGAAGCTTGGCACAACTCGCTGCGCCTCTTGAAGCAGGAGGTCATGCCGAGGTTGAGCCACCTCAATGCCGACCTGACCAGGGCCGCCTAGTATATTGATGCCAGCATTCGCCCTCCCTTTCGGGCGGTGCTGGCGTCAAAAGAAATGTAGCTAAAATTTTCGCGCGAGTGCAGCTTCAGATTTGACGTTTGGGTGACGGTCTTGCCGTTAGGACGGTCCAGGCGTCGAATCCGCTGCATGCGCGTGGCGGGTCTGACATTTGGGGGCAGGTCATGCGGTTTCGCGTCAGGAAGTTTGCCCATATCCTCGAACGCTCGGGTTTGGCTCTGGCGGGGGCCGCCTGCGGCGTCTTCGTCGGGGCGCATGTCGGCTCCAGCGTTCCGTTGCTGACCACGCAGGGCTTCCTGATCGTGATGATGCTGTCCGGCGCATTGGGCTTCTATCTCGGCATCGACACGCCGCAACTCCCTTTTCATCCGCATGACGAGGACTCACCTGCGGAGACGAAGATCGATACGGCCGAATTCCTGAGCGCCGTCGGGACCTTCCTTGCGACCCTGACGGCGTTCTTCGCCGTCGCCATCATTATCCTGCGCGAAGATCCGCACATCGTCTGGACGTCGCTGATCATGGTCGGCTGGATCATCGGCGTGATCATGCAGATCGTTTCCGGCGCGATCGCGCGTCTGCGGCGCTGATTTTCCCTGTTCAATTTTTGGGCTAACGCTGTCGCGAGTTTCATCTTGCGGCCGCGATCGCGACTGTGTGAGCCTTTGCATCAAGGGGCTCGACCTGTGAGCCGCGTCGTCCGGGGGCGCATTGCGCGACTGACAGGTCCTGGCGACGTTTCCAAAGCGTTGCCCGCGGTCGTATTGGAGTCCGTTCTACGGCGCTGCGCGCGGACGATCCAACAGTCCATGCGCCCAGAGCAGGCATCACATCAGAAGCCGCATGGCGATATCGCGCACCTTGGCGCGCTTGATGCATCGCGGCCCGCAATGACATTTGGGAAGTTCATCATGTTGAAACGGGTGCTGCTGGGTGTAGTCATTGGCTGCGGACTGTCCGCGGCGCAAGCGGAGGAGCCGAAGATCGGCGGCGTGGTCAACGCGGTGATTCAGCCCGAGCCGCCCGGCCTGATGCTGGCGATGGTCCAGAACGGCCCGACGCAGATGGTCGCCGGCAACATCTTCGAAGGCCTGCTGCGCTACAGCCCCAAGCTCGAACCGCTGCCCGGCCTCGCCGAGAGCTGGACCATCAGCCCGGATGCCAAGGTCTACACTTTCAAGCTGAAGCCCGGCGTGACCTGGCACGACGGCAAGCCGTTCACCTCGGCCGACGTGCTGTTCTCGATCGAGATGCTGAAGCAGACGCATGCGCGCGCCCGGAACAACCTCGTGATGGTCGAGAAAGTCGAGGCGCCGGATGATCTCACGGTGGTGTTCACGCTGAAGGAGCCGTTCGGTCCCTTCATCGGCATCTTCGAGGTCGGCTCGATGCCGATGGTGCCGAAGCACCTGTATGAGGGCACCGACTACAAGACCAATCCGAACAACAACGCGCCTGTCGGCACCGGCCCCTTCATGTTCAAGGAATGGCAGAAGGGTTCCTTCATCCGGATGGTGAAAAATCCGAACTACCATGAGAAGGGCAAGCCCTATCTCGACGAGGTCTACTGGCAGATCATTCCCGACGCCGCCGCGCGCGCGGTCGCCTTCGAGACCGGCAAGGTGGACGTGCTGCCGGGCGGCTCGATCGAGAATTTCGACGTGCTGCGCGTCTCCAAGCTGCCCGGCGCCTGCGTCACCGGCGCCGGCTGGGAGTTCTTCTCGCCGCTGGCCTGGATGTGGCTCAACAACCGCAATCCGATCCTGGCCAACAAGAAGGTGCGCCAGGCGATCATGTACGCCATCGACCGCGACTTCGCCAAGGACGTGATCTGGAACGGCCTCGGCAAGGTGGCCACCGGCCCGTCGGCGTCGACCATCAAGTTCTACAGCGACGACGTGCCGAAATATCCGTATGACCCGGCCAAGGCGAAGGCGCTGCTCAAGGAGGCCGGCTACAAGGGCGAGAAGATCCGCATGCTGCCGCTGGCCTATGGCGAGACCTGGCAGCGCTGGGGCGAGGCGGTGAAGCAGAACCTGCAGGATGTCGGCATGAACATCGAGACGATCGCGACCGACGTCCCAGGCGGCAACCAGAAGATCATGGAGTGGGACTACGACATCGCCTTCACTTATCTCTATCAGTACGGCGATCCCGCGCTCGGCGTCTCCCGCAACTACATCACCTCGGCGATCGCCAAGGGCCAGCTGTTCAACAATGTGGAGGGCTATTCGAACCCGGAGGTCGACAAGTTGTTCGCGGAGGGCGCCACGGCGCCGACCGATGCCAAGCGCAAGGAGGCCTACGACAAGGTGCAGAAGATCCTGGCTGAGGACGTGCCCGTGGCCTGGCTGCTCGAGCTGCAGTTTCCGACCATCACCAAGTGCAAGGTGAAGAACCTCATCACCACCGGCATCGGCGTCAACGACGGCTTTCGCGATGCCTGGCTCGACAAATAGCGGTGCATTCCGGGGCGCGGCCATGATCCCCGCACTCCAGTGTTTCGCTGTTCTGCCGAGCTGACTTCCACGGGGCTTTCATGCTCTCCTTCATCGCCCAGCGCGTCGTGAAGGGCGTCATCGTCCTTCTCGCCATCATCGTGCTGAATTTCTTCCTGATCCGGCTGGCGCCGGGCGATCCGGCCGTGGTGATGGCCGGCGAAGCCGGCGCCTCCGACCAGATTTTCGTGGCGCAGCTGCGCGAAAAATTCGGCCTCGACCGTCCGCTGCCGGAACAGCTCCTCATCTACGTCAAGGGCATTGCCAGCCTCGACCTCGGCTTCTCGTTCCGCCAGCAGGCGCCGGTCGCCAGGCTGATCGCCGAGCGGCTGCCGGCGACGCTGCTGCTGACGCTCACCGCGTTCGCGATCTCGCTCGGTCTCGGCATCCTGTTCGGCGCCCTCGCCGCGCGCTTCGCCGGCACGATCCTCGATACTGCAATTACTGTGCTCGCGCTGATCTTCTACGCGACGCCGCTGTTCTGGATCGCCCTGATCGCGATCCTGCTGTTCTCGGTCTGGGTCGATTGGTTGCCGAGCTTCGGCTATGAAACGGTCGGTGCCGGCTATACGGGAGTCCGCCACGCGCTCGACGTCGCCGCACATCTCGCCATGCCGGCTGCCACGCTCGGCCTGTTCTTCATGGCGACCTACACTCGCATGACCCGCGCCTCGATGCTCGAGGTCAAGCGGCTCGACTTCGTCAAGACGGCGCGCGCGAAGGGGTTGCGCGATGGCGTCATCCTGCGCCGCCACGTGCTGCGCAACGCGCTGCTGCCGGTGGTGACCCTCGCCGGCGTCCACGCCGGCACCCTGGTTGGCGGCGCGGTGCTGACCGAGACGGTCTTCGCCTGGCCGGGCATCGGCCGGCTGATGTACGACGCGCTGATCCAGCGCGACTACAACCTGCTGCTTGGCGTGTTCGTGGTCTCCTCGGCCATGGTGCTGATCTTCAATCTCGTCACCGATCTCGTCTACCGACTGGTCGATCCGCGCATTGAGTACGCCTCATGAGGCAGTTCTGGCGCACCATGCTGCGCAGCCCGAGCGGCATCATCGGGCTGATCATTCTCGTTCTGGCGATCGTGATCGCGGTGGCCGGGCCGGTCTACTTCCCCAATTCACCATGGCGCATGGTGCAGCGGCCGTTCGTTCCGCCGTTCACGCTGTCGAAGGTCCCGCTCGGCACCGATGCGCTCGGACGCGACGTGCTCGCCGGCCTGATCTTCGGCGCCCGCGTCTCGTTGCTGGTCGGTCTCGTCTCGACACTCGTTGCGCTGATCGTCGGCGTGCCGCTCGGCGCCATCGCCGGCTATTTCGGCGGCCGCGTCGATGATGCGCTGATGCGCTTCACCGAGTTCTTCCAGACCATCCCGAGCTTCGCGCTCGCCATCGTGCTGGTCGCGATCCTGCAGCCGTCGATCTATTCGATCGTCGCTGCGATCGGCCTCGTCAGCTGGCCGCCGGTGGCGCGTCTGGTGCGTGGCGAGGTGCTGTCCTTGCGGACCCGCGAATATGTCCAGGCCGCCGTCGTCACCGGCCAGAGCAATGCCTGGATCATCTGGCGCGAGATCCTGCCTAACGCGCTGTCGCCTGTCATCGTGCTGGCCTCGCTGATGGTCGCGACCGCGATCCTCCTGGAATCCTCGCTGTCGTTCCTCGGCCTCGGCGATCCCAACCTGATCTCCTGGGGCTACATGGTCGGCGCCGGTCGCACCGTCATTCGTCAGGCGTGGTGGATCACGGTGTTTCCTGGCGTCGCGATCCTGCTGTCGGTGCTCGGCCTCAATCTGATCGGCGAGGGGCTGAACGATGCGCTCAACCCGCGCCTGTCGCGCGAGGGCAGGTGAGAAGATGGCCGATCCCGTCGTTGCCATCAGGAACCTCCGCATCGCCTTGCCGACGGGCGCAGAGCGCGCCCATGCGGTCGACGGCGTCTCGTTCGATCTCACCGCCGGCAAAATCGTCTGCGTGGTCGGCGAATCCGGCTCGGGCAAGTCGATGTGCGCGCATGCGCTGCTCGGCCTGCTGCCGGATACTGTCAGAGTCGAAAGCGGCGAGATCCGCTTCGAGGGACGCGACCTGCTTGCCGTCGATGCCGAAGGCTGGCGCGATCTGCGTGGCCGCCGCATCGCGATGGTGTTCCAGGAGCCGATGACCGCGCTCAATCCCTTGATGCGGATTGGCGAGCAACTGATGGAGGTGTTCGAAGCGCATGATCTGCTGAGCCCCCGGGAGCGCCGCGCCAAGGCGCTGGAGCTGGCGCGTGAGGTCGGGCTGCCTGATCCCGAGCGCATCATCCGCGCCTATCCGCATCAGCTCTCCGGCGGCCAGCGCCAGCGGGCGATGATCGCGATGGCACTCGCGCTCGAGCCGGCCGTGCTCGTCGCGGACGAGCCGACCACCGCGCTCGACGTCACGACCCAGGCGCAGATCCTCAAGCTGATCCGCAACCTGCAGGCCAGCCACAACATGGCGGTGATGTTCATCACCCATGATTTCGGCGTCGTCGCCGATATCGCCGACCAGGTCGTGGTGCTTCGTCATGGCAAGGTGGTGGAGGAGGGTACGGCCGCCGCCGTGCTCGGCCAGCCGCAGCACGATTACACCAAGGCGCTGCTCGCGGCCGTGCCGTCGTTCGATCCGCCGCCACGGCAATCACGCGAGGATGCGCCTCGGGCGGTGGAGGTGATCGGGCTCGACAAGACCTATGTGACGCCGACCGGCTGGTTCCGTCCGAAGCGCGAGACGCGCGCGGCGCATGCGGTCAATTTCGCGATCCACCAGGGCGAGACGCTCGGACTCGTCGGCGAGTCCGGCTCGGGGAAGTCATCCGTTGCGCGTCTGGTGATGCGGCTGATCGAGGCCGATCGCGGCACGGTGCGGATCGGCGATGTCGATCTCACGGCGCTGGACGGCCGCGCATTGCGCGCGCAGCGTCATCGCATCCAGATGATCTTCCAGGATCCGTTCGCCTCGCTCAACCCGCGCCGCAAGGTCGGCCGCATCATCGCCGACGGCATGGTCGCCCGCGGCACCGCGCTCGACGCAGCGCTGAAACGCGCGCAGGAATTGCTCGGCATGGTCGGGCTCGACGCCGGCGCCATCGGCCGCTACCCGCACGAATTCTCCGGCGGCCAGCGTCAGCGCATCGGCATTGCGCGCGCGCTCGCGCTCGATCCGGAGATCATCGTCGCGGATGAAGCGGTGTCGGCGCTCGACGTGTCCGTCCAGGCGCAGGTGCTGCGGCTGCTGGAAGATTTGAAGGCGCGCCTTGGTCTGTCGATGCTGTTCATCACGCATGACCTGCGGGTGGCCGCGCAGATCTGCGATCGGATCGCCGTCATGCAGAAGGGCGAGATCGTCGAGCTGAAGCCGACCGCGGCGCTGTTCGCCAATCCCGAACACGCCTATACGCGCGAGCTGCTCGCTGCCGTGCCCGGCCGCAGGCACGGGATGGCGTGATTGTGCGTAAGCCGTCGGCCGGTCGGAACGATGGAGCGCCGGGTCGGGTTCAATTCCTTGCAACATCTTCGGCGTATTTGGATTATAATAGCAAGGGCCCCGATGAGGCCGCAGGGTGGTCGTCCAAGCCGGTCCGCGCCAAGACAGCGGGCTCCGCCTACCCGAGGCCGTCATTGAACCGTGCCCATGCTATGCCAGTCTCGACAGGATGTCGCAGCGGCGTTCACCATTCCAACGAGGACTGTCATCATGTCGGAGCGCAAGCCAACGGCCGCCGTGCGCGAGGCTCACAAGGCCTTCAAGCCGGCCGAGCCGCCGAGGAGCGACTATGAAAAGGCTCAGACCGCGTTCGATCAGAACCGCGAGCGACTGAAGGCCGAGCGCCTGGCGCGCGAAGCGGCCGACAACGCCGGTAAACAACCGAAAAAGCTGGCGTGAACGCCAGCCTCTTTCCGTCGGGTCCGTCGTTTTCGGCGGACATGCCGTCGTTCGCTCAGCTGCGCGGCGTTGCAGAGGTGAGTGAATCCCGCGGCCGATCACGATCGGGGCGCGTCGAGGTCGTGGAGGGCAGCACGCCCGGCCGCGACGCAGGTACCTTCTTGACCGGCGCAGGCAGCAGGCCTTCGCGGATGGCCAGCTTGCGCGCGACTTTGCGTTGGCGCCTGATCGCATCGGATTTCTCGCGCGTCTTGCGTTCCGATGGCTTCTCATAGGATCTGCGGCGCTTCATCTCGCGGAATACGCCTTCGCGCTGCATCTTCCGCTTCAGGATGCGCAACGCCTTCTCGACGTCGTTGTCACGAACAAGAACCTGCAAAAGTGTCCTCCTTGTCTTCATCTCTATCGATGAAATTAGGTTGGCGAAGCCGATCAGCGCTGCGGCGGGGGAGCGGCGCGCTCAGCAGAGCGGCGTCAATGAAACGTGTTGCTCACAATGTGATGAGCACAATACGTGCGAGACACGATGATCCCCTTCGTCGGAAGGCGGGAGCACGAGTGTCTCTCAGCCATCGATGGCCAGGCCGTTACCGATGGTCCAGTGAAGATAAGGGCAATTTGCTGATATTGCCAGCGTGAGCCGACTCACGGTTCCGGCTCTCGGCAAACTATATTTGCCCCGTGGCCTTGTATTCCCCCAGAAAATCTCTACCTTGAGGTAGTTCGATTAGCCGCTGTGCCTTTCTGAATGTGCCTGTGGGCTATTTCCAAAAGTCATCGCTCAGTTGAATGAGGATCGCGTGATGGTCGCGCGATTAATGATTTGGAGATAGACATGCAGGGTACCGTCAAGTGGTTCAACGGCCAGAAGGGCTTTGGTTTCATTCAGCCGGAGGATGGCGGGAACGACGTGTTCGTTCACATCAGCGCGGTTGAACGCGCTGGTCTCGCTGGCTTGGCTGAAGGCCAGAAAGTCAGTTTTGAGGTCAAGACGGACAAGATGCGCGGTAAAACCAGCGCAGAAAATCTCGCGCTGGTCTGATCGTACTGATCTGACGTCTTGGGCCATTTCACGGATGTACTGAAATGGCTGGTTTGCCCGCTCGATCCTGTATTGAGCGGGCTTTCTGCGTCTCGACGGTAACCCGCATCTCCGGAAGGATCAGTCGATGGCCACCAAGAAGATGTCAGAACGCTCCCCCGAAAGCATTGCGCGGTCAGAGCGCCAGCGCGTCGCCGCCGAGGACGGGGCGAAGGCGCGCGCCGAATGGGATCAGCGCGCGACGGCGGTCCGCAAGAACATGGAGCGGCTGCGCGTGTTGCGGCTCGCCAAGGAAGCGGAAGCTGCGCAAGCGGGTTCTGATGCGGCGCCTGCGCCGAAGCGGCGGAAGAAGGTCGCTCGCTAGGGCCGCTTCATCTCGCCTTCCGACGTCGGCTGCCCGGTGGAACTATCGGAACTTCAGATCCGTTGCTGGTGCTCGAACAGACGGGCGATCCATGCCTGATCATTACGCCTCAACCGCGTCCCGCGTACAGACCCGACCTTCGTACCGAGGAGGCTGACGTGGCCAAGTCGACAGCTACAGACGTTCGCATTGCCAAGGACGAGGCCCAGCGTGGAGGCCAGACGATCGCATTTGCGCTTGCAATCGGCGCTACGCGGCAGGTCTGTCATCTCGAGACCTGCTTCGGCACACGCAATCAGGCGTTCGCTTATCTGCAGCGAAACCGCACGGCGTTCGAGCAGATGGCGCGCGAGCAGTTCGCCCGTGGCGAGGTGACCGACGGCGTCATCCATCTGCGCATGATCTGAGGCGATCCGCCACGCGCGAGCCTCCGAAGACGCTGCTCGACCCGCAACGCGCTGTTGCTGCTACTCCGCCTTCTGTTTGACCGGAAGCGGTACGCGCTCATAGGACGCGGGCAGATTGACGGGCCGGTAGTCCTGCGATTCCGCGATCCGCATCAGCACGCTCTCGTGGATGAACGCGCCCTCGGGAATGAAGCGCGGCTCGCAATTCGGAATGTAGAATCCGAAACGCGCCTTGCGCTCCGGCCACTCCTTGTACGTCGCGCTCTTCGGCAGCCATTCGAGCAGCCGCCAGGCCGGCCTCATCGAATCGTGCAGGGGGCCCTGGATGCTCGGCGCCACATAGGAGAACGGGCTGTTCTTGCGCTGCACGCCCCAGGCGAGCTGGTTCACCGTGCGCGGATTGACCGCCAGCCCCGCCTCGACCGCCTCGTCGATCATCCACAGCAGCGGATACTTCGAGACCGCCGACTGCGCCTCGGGATAACCGCCACCGACGTCGCAATGTACGCCGGCGAACCACACCTGCTTGGCGTCCTGCGGTCCAGCATGCGCCTTGTTGAAGCGGTTCGGCGTGAAGGTCTGCGGCATGTTCCACGGCTTCAGCCGGAACATGCAGCGCCGTTCGTCGATCGCAGCGGCCTGCCGGAAAATCTTCACGCTCGGGTTCTCGATCGAGAAGGCGAGCTCCTCGAGGCTGGGGAGGGCGAGGAACCGGTCGGTGCGCGGCACGATGACGCTGGCCACCGTGTCCCACACGCCGACGAAATGGATCGTTGGCCAGCGTGTCGAGGTGATGCGCGCGAATTGCGCGGCCTGGTCGTCGCGGCTCTCGGGAATCGGCCCTTCGTCCTCGGTGCTCTCGACCTCGGTGGTGATGCCGCGTCCGGCCTTCGGATTGTCGGAGGAGTACTTCTTGTAGGCGATCACGCCCGAGCCGGCGAGATTGATCTGATCGGGCGAGATCAGCCCGACCTTGTGGATCAGTCCGGCAAGCACGCGCACGGTGTAGGCGCCGCGTGAGAAGCCGAACAGGAAGATGCGGTCGCCTTGCTGGTAATGCGTGGCGAGGAAGCAGTAGGCCCTGATGATGTTGTCGTCGAGGCCGTACCCGGTGGCGAGCCCCAGCACCATGTTGAAATTGGCCCTGAAGCGATGCCAGCTGTCCGGCTGTGTCAGGGTGCCGACGCCGGGATCGTAGAACACGGCCTGGAGTGGCGTCGTCTTGTCGGTCTTGCGCAGGCAGCGATAGAGCTTGAGCACGTTCGAGATGTTTTCGCTGATCTCGTTGCCGGTGCCGTCGCAGCAGATGACAATATTCTTCATGACAAAGGAATGTCCGCGATAATGCTACCGCAACGAGTGTAGAGCATCGGGCTGGTGTTGGGGAGGTCGGTTCCTATGGCACTTCGTCTGGGTCGCTGTTGCGCGCCGCGCGACGGACATAGCGAAGTGATCGAATGGCGCCGCCGTACGAACGGATGGTCACTCGACGTGTCCGGTCGCCCCGCGCCGGCTGCCGTGTCCAGAGTTGTCGGCTGGTCACGGCATCCGCAAGCAAAACGGCCGGATCTCTCGATCCGGCCGTTTCGACATCTCGCTTCGCTCGAAGCCCCGCCTGTGACGCGTCCGGCTTCTGCATCAATCGTGGATTTCGGCTTGCTCTCTCAGCTCGCCTTGGCGACCGGGGCAGCGTCCGCCGCTTTCTTCTCGATGGCGCGCTTCAGCTCCAGCGCGCGCGGCGACAGCGCCGCAGCGTTGGCCTTGAGCAGATAGGCGTCGAGGCCGCCATTGTGGTCGACGCTCTTGAGCGCGTTGGTCGAGACGCGCAGGCGCACGTTGCGGCCGAGTACATCCGAGATGAAGGTCACATTGCACAGGTTCGGCAGGAAGCGCCGCTTGGTCTTGATATTGGAGTGGCTGACCTTGTGGCCAACCTGGGGGCCCTTGGCCGTCAGTTCACAGCGCCGCGACATGGCAGTAAATCCTCTCTCATCCCCGCACCCTTCGTCCGCCTGTGTCGGCGGGCCGCGGGGGTCCAAAACTCGTCCAGCTCGTCTCTGGGAGATGCGGTCCTATAGGGGGGATGCGGCTTTTCGTCAAGGTTTTGAGGGATGGGGCCGGTGGCACCTTGCCACGCGCCGAATCGCAGGGCTGCCTCGCTTCACGGCGGCGGTATTTGCGCCCGCGGCACGGCGTCCGGCCATAGGCGTCCGCATGGCCGTTTTTCTCTGAAAGACGTCGTACAATCAACATCATAGCCGATCGCCGGAGACCACATAAAGGGCGTATTCGGGCGTGATGAGTGGACGCTCGCGCGATGGCGCGTCAAACCGGCCCGTCGAGCCCGGCGGATTGCAGGGGCTCACGGGGAGTTTGGGCCGCCCGATGCGGCTTCGCCGGAAGCGGAGCCGGACGTAAAGCGCTGGACAATCGGCCAGGATGTGACCGGTTCGCGTTGTTCAGGAGCGTTTTTGGCGTAAGTAACAGCAGTGGCGCGGCACAGGGGCCGGGGCCCGACAAGCGGATCGGCAGGACCATTTCGACGTGACCAACAGCACGGCCTTCTTCCGTTTCCGGCGCCTGGCGGTGGCCGGCTCCATCGCGGCGCTCCTGCTGCTGGCCCCCCACGGCGCCTGGGCACAGGCCCGGCTGGACGCCCAATATGAGGCTTCGCTGGCTGGCATCCCCGTCGGCAAGGGCACCTGGGCGGTCGAAATCGGGGATGATCAGTATGGCGCCGCAGCTCAGGGCGGCACCGCGGGCCTGCTCAAGAGCTTCTCCCAAGGATCGGGCACCGGGTCGGTGCAGGGGCGCGTCGTCAACGGCGCCCTGGTCGGGCAGAGCTACCAGGCCTCGACCACCACGGGAAAGAAGTCCGAGCAGATCCGCATCAATCTGCAGAACGGCACCGTGAAGGATTTCGCCATCGAGCCGACGCCGCCGGTCGATCCCGACCGCATTCCGGTAACGGATGCCCACAAGCGCGGCGTGCTCGATCCGATGACGGCCTCGCTGGTGCGGGTGCCGGGCAATGGCGAGCTGCTGTCGCCGGACTCGTGCCGCGGCGCTGCGCCCGTGTTCGACGGCCGCATGCGCTACGAGCTCAAGCTCGACTACAAGCGCATGGAGAACGTCAAGGCGGACAAAGGCTATCGTGGTCCGGCGCTGGTCTGCGCGGTCTACTTCACGCCGGTCGCGGGTTACATCCCGGACCGGCCGGTGATCAAATATCTCGCCCAGGCCCGCAACATGGAGATCTTCTTCGTGCCGCTCGCGGGCACGCGCATCCTGGTGCCGTTCCGGGTCGTGATTCCGACCTCTTTCGGCAAGGCGATGCTCGAGGCGACCTCCTTCATCACCCAGGCCTCGCCGCACGTCGCGAAAACGCAGTAGCGCGCGGCGGAATCCTCGTTGTCCGGCCGGCGCCGTCATTGCGAGGCCGCCCGGAAAGCCAGCATGTGTGATCCGGCGCGCGGCCTGAACGACGGCTCGCGTGAATCCGTTTGACTCTTCGCCGATTCTGATTCGACTCGGGCCTGCTCGAAACAGCGCCAGTTCCCTCGCGAAAGCGTTGCTTGTCGAGACTGTGAAAACTTGATCTAGTGCTGCCTTGATCGCGCGGCGCGAGATGTTGCGGTGAACGAAGCCGGAAAGGCGCTGGAGTCAGCGATTCGGGCGTGATTCGTTCTCAAGGCGTTCCGAAGCTTAAGCTGCGTCCCTATATGCGTAGCAATGTGACACAGGTGTGAGGATCGCAGCCTCTCAGAACGACGATAATTCCAGCATCCATCGCGCCTGACCCGCGCGCCTGCAACGCCGGCCTCGAGACCCAATTTAACGAATGGCTTTTTCGTCTTCTTCGGCAGCCTCGCCTTTCGAGCGCGCGTCCGACCGTGCTCCCGGAAGCGGCGTCACCGCCGTGCTCGGCCCCACCAACACCGGCAAGACGCATCTGGCGATCGAGCGCATGCTCGCGCATTCCTCCGGCATCATCGGACTGCCGCTGCGGCTGCTCGCGCGCGAGGTCTACAACAAGATCGCCGATCGCGTCGGCAGCGAGGCCGTTGCGCTGATCACCGGCGAGGAGAAGATCAAGCCGAAGAACCCGCGCTACTGGGTGTCGACCGTCGAGGCGATGCCCAGGGATCTCGACGTGTCGTTCCTCGCCGTCGACGAGATCCAGATCGCCGCCGATCTCGAGCGCGGCCACGTCTTCACCGACCGCATCCTCAACCGGCGGGGCCGTGACGAGACGCTGCTGCTCGGGGCTGCGACGATGCGCCCCATCATCGAGCGGCTGCTGCCGGGCGTATCGACCGTGACGCGGCCGCGGCTGTCGCAGCTCGAATTCGCCGGCGACCGCAAGATCACGCGACAGCCGCGCCGGACTGCCATCGTGGCCTTCTCTGCCGACGAGGTCTACGCCATCGCCGAGCTGATCCGCCGTCAGCATGGCGGCGCCGCTGTGGTCCTGGGATCGCTGTCGCCGCGAACCCGCAACGCGCAGGTGGCGATGTTCCAGAACGGCGACGTCGACTATCTCGTCGCCACCGACGCGATTGGCATGGGGCTCAACCTCGACGTCGACCACGTCGCCTTCGCGTCCGACCGCAAGTATGACGGCTATCAGTTCCGCCGGCTCACGCCGTCGGAGTTTGCCCAGATCGCGGGCCGTGCCGGACGGGCGACGCGCAACGGCACGTTCGGCACCACCGGGCGTTGTGCGCCGTTCGAGCCCGAGCTGGTCAATGCGCTCCAGAACCACACCTTCGATACCGTGAAGGTGCTGCAATGGCGGAACTCCAGGCTTGATTTCGCGTCCTTGAGCGCGCTTCAGGTCTCATTGGCGATCGCGCCGGGGCATGAGGCGCTGACGCGCGCGCCGATCGCGGAGGATCTGCGCGTGCTCGATCATGCCGCGCGCGACGCCGAGGTGCGCGACATGGCGCATGGCGCGGCCGCGGTCGAGCGTCTCTGGGAGACCTGCCAGATCCCCGATTATCGCAGGCTGTCGCCGGCCGCCCATGCGGAGCTGGTGACCACCGTGTTCGGCTTCCTGATGCAGAAGGGGCGTATTCCGGACGCCTGGTACGCCGCACAGGTCGATCAGGCCGACCGCGTCGATGGCGACATCGACACGCTGTCGGGGCGGATTGCACAGATTCGTACCTGGACCTTCGTGGCCAACCGGCCAGACTGGCTGCGCGACCCTGATTATTGGCAGGGGATTACCCGCGAGCTCGAAAATAAATTGTCAGACGCCCTTCATGAACGGCTCACGGAGCGTTTCGTTGATCGTCGTACCAGTGTATTGATGCGGCGCCTGCGGGAGAACAGTGTTTTGAATACGGAAATCGGCAAGACCGGCGAAGTGATCGTTGAAGGGCACGCGATCGGCCGTCTGGATGGATTCACCTTCGCGCCCGACGCCGCCGAAGCCGGCTCGGAGGCCAAGGCCTTGCAGGCTGCTGCCCAGAAGGCGCTGGCCGGCGAGATCGAGGCGCGCGCCGAGAAGCTGTCCAGCGCGCCCGACGAGCACATCGTGCTCACCGCCGACGGCACGGTGCGCTGGACCGGCGACGCGGTCGCGAAGCTGGTCGCGGCCGACGACGCTCTGCATCCGCGCCTGCGCATCATCGCCGACGAGCGGCTGACGGGTGCTGCGCGTGACAAGGTGCAGGCGCGGCTCGATCTCTGGCTGAAGACGCATATCGAGAAGCTGCTCGGCCCGCTGTTCGAATTGTCCAAGGCCGAGGACATCACCGGTATCGGCCGCGGCATCGCGTTCCAACTGGTGGAGGCGCTCGGCGTCATCGAGCGCGCCAAGATCGCGGCCGAGATGAAGGATCTCGACCAGCCGTCGCGCGCCACGTTGCGCAAATATGGCGTGCGCTTCGGCGCCTATCACATCTACGTCCCGGCGCTGCTCAAGCCGGCGGCGCGCGCGCTCGCTGCGCTGCTGTGGGCCGAGAAGCAGGGCAATGTCGACATGTCCGCGCTGACCGGCGCGCAGCATCTGGCGAGCTCGGGCCGGACCTCGTTCCCGGTCGACAAGGCGCTGCCGCGCGATGCCTATCGCGTGCTCGGCTACAAGCAGGCGGGCGAGCGCGCGGTGCGCGTCGACATCCTGGAGCGGCTGGCCGACCTGATTCGTCCCGCCCTGGCCTGGCGCGACAATGCACCGGGCGAAAAGCCCGCCGGCGCCTTCGACGGCCGCGGCTTCGTGGTGACGCAGGCGATGACCTCGCTCACCGGCTCGGCCGGCGAGGACTTCGCCTCGATCCTGCGCGCGCTCGGCTATCGCATGGAGAAGCGTCCGCCCCTGCCGCCCAAGCCGATTGAGAAGCCCGTCGAGGCTGCTGCTGCCGAGGCTGCTGCTGTGGAAACCGCTCCGGCTGAGTCGGCAGAAGCGCAGGCCGTGCCGGGCGAGGACCTCGCGCCTGTCGCCGGCGAGCCGGCCGACGAGCAGGTTCCTACCGTCGCGGAGGCCGCCGTCGCTCCGGTGACCGAGCAGACCGTCGCCGTGCCCGCGGCGGTCGGCGAGGAGCAGGCGGAAACCGCGTCGGTGTCGGCCCTGGCATCGCTGCCGACCGTCGATTTCGTCACGCCGGATGCGGCGGACGAGGCGTCCGTGGCCGAGACGGTTGCCGAAAGCGTCGTCGCCGAGGCGGAAACCGCCGTTGCTGCGGATGCGCCGCAGCCAGAAGCCGCTGAGGTCGTCGCGCACGAGGCAGCAAGCATCGGCGATGCTTCGGCTGAAGCTGCCGGGACTGAAGCTGCTGCTGGATCTACCGCGACCGCGGCTTCTCCGGCCGAGGCCGCTGCTGCCGCCGAGCCCGTCCTGGTCGAGGTCTGGCGGCCGGGCGGGCGCTCGGAGGAGCGCAGGCCGCGCCACGACCATCATCATCGCGGCCGGCCCAACCGTCCGCAGCACGAGCGCGGCCAGGCGGCCGCTGGGACGACCCCGGCCGAGGGCGGCGAGGCGCGCGAGCGCCATCATCGCGGCCAGGGCCGGCGCGACCGGATGAAGGAGTTCGGCAAGGACTTCCGCAAGGGCCCGCCGGAGACTGGTGCGGCTCCAGCCGAGGGTGCATCAGCGCCGGCGCGTGAGGAGCGCGGGCCGCGCCGCGACCATGACGCCAAGGGGCGCGACCAGAACCGCGATCGCAACAAGGGCGGCAAGTTCGGTGGTGAGGGACGCGGCGGCCGCGACTTCGGCAAGGGCGGTCGCGACAAGCGCGACGGCGGTCCGGCGCTGCGGCCCTACGCCTCGAGTGGCGGCGGAGGCCGGGATCGCGATCGTCCGGTCGATCCCAACTCGCCGTTCGCCAAGCTTGCCGCGCTCAAGGAGCAGCTCGCGGCGAACAACCGCAAGGATTGAGCGGCAAGATCGGTTGGCAAGATAGGTTGGAAGGACAACGCCGACGTCCGGCACCCCGTCAGAGCGCCAGCGCCTCGACAAATGGCTGTGGCATGCGCGGCTGGTGAAGGCGCGCACCAGCGCCGCGGCGCTGGTGGCGTCGGGCCATGTTCGGATCAATGGCGTGCGCGAGACGTCGCCCGGCCACGGGGTGAAGACCGGTGACGTGCTGACCATCGCGCTCGACCGCAGCGTGCGCGTGCTCAAGGTGACCGGCTTTGCCGAGCGCCGCGGCGATGCTGCCTCCGTGCGCGGACTGTACGATGATCTGGATGGCGGACGATCCTGATGGATTGCGCCAGAGCAATATCCGGTTCAGTTCTTCGCCCCGCTTCACTTGCGGCACAACACGTCCTGCGCTAGTCCAAGCCAGCCGAATTGTCGATCCGTTCCGGAGCCTTGGATGACTTACGTCGTCACCGAAAACTGTATCAAGTGCAAATACACCGATTGCGTTGAGGTCTGCCCGGTAGACTGCTTCTACGAGGGTGACAACATGCTGGTCATTCATCCGGACGAATGCATCGATTGCGGCGTGTGCGAGCCGGAATGTCCGGCCGACGCGATCAAGCCGGATACCGAGCCGGGGCTGGAGAAGTGGCTGGGCGTGAACGCCGAATATGCCAAGTCCTGGCCCAACATCACCCAGAAGAAGGACCCGCCGGCCGACGCCAAGGAGCACGACGGCGAGGATGGAAAGTTCCAGAAATATTTTTCGTCGAAGCCCGGCGCCGGAGACTGACGGTCGTCTCGCTACCTGCGCGTTCACCAGCGCGCCCCGGCCTGCGGGGTGCCGTCGCGCCGATCGAAATCGTTACGCGGAAACAATGGCCTAGAACACCTCTTGCGGCGAGCGGGACGCGCTGCACGAGTTGTTCTATTCCGGCACGCTTCACTTAACCCTAACTTCGTGGATCCGTCACAATACCGCCCCTGCGGCCTCTAAATCATTGATTTTTGCGGCAAATGTGCTATATATAGCACATTCTCAGAGCCGAACCCGGCCATGCGTAACCTTTTTGGCCGCCCTTTTAGGTTCCCGCAACATCAAACAGGGGCGTGGCAGTTCCGCGCGCAGGCTGTGTCACAGAAAACGCGTAAAAAGAGTGCTTCCAAGAGTACAAAAAAAGCCGCCGCGGCCAGCCGCAGCGTTTCCAAGGGCCGTGCCCGGGCTCCTGTAAAGGAGATTCGGGCTGCCGCGAAGGCCTCGGCTGCCAAGTCCACTAAGAACAAAAGAAGCGCAATGCCTGAAAAGACTGCCAAGACTGCCGCGAAAGCATCCGCCGCGAAGACCACTCTTGCAAAGGACTCTGTTGCCAAGGCTGCGCCTGCCAAGGCCGCCGCTGCGCCCAAGGCTGCCACCAAGACCGCCGTTCCTGCCGCTGCTGCCGCTGCTGCCCCTGTTGCCAAGCCCGCTGTCGCCGCCAAGCCGGCTGCTCCTGCCGCGGCCGCGCCGCGCGTCGAGGAAAAGAAGCTGCCGACCCAGCGCCAGGGTTTCAAGACCAACGAATTCGTCGTCTATCCGGCTCACGGCGTCGGCCAGATCCTGGCCATCGAGGAGCAGGAGATCGCGGGCGCCAAGCTCGAGCTGTTCGTCATCAACTTCATCAAGGACAAGATGACGCTGCGCGTGCCGACCGCCAAGGTCGCCAATGTCGGCATGCGCAAGCTGTCCGACCCGGCGCTGGTGAAGAAGGCGCTGGAGACCCTGAAGGGCCGTGCCCGCGTCAAGCGCACCATGTGGTCGCGTCGCGCCCAGGAATACGAAGCGAAGATCAATTCGGGCGACATCGTCGCGATCGCCGAGGTCGTGCGCGATCTCTACCGTTCGGAGTCGCAGCCCGAGCAGTCCTACAGCGAACGCCAGCTCTACGAAGCGGCGCTCGACCGTCTGTCGCGCGAGATCGCCGTCGTGCAGCACTCGACCGAGACCGAGGCCGTCAAGGAGATCGAGACGCAGCTCGCCAAGAGCCCGCGCCGCGGTGCCAAGACCGAAGCCGATGCGGTCGCCGAAGGTGATGCCGACGCCGAGGGCGATGATATCGATGGCGACGACACCGCCGTGGCCGACGAGGCCGCCTGATCGACCGTTAGCGCGTTTTCCAATTAGTTGCTTACGAAAGCCCGGCCGAAAGGTCGGGCTTTTTGTTTGGGATGCACGTCGACGGCACCGCTTCATGGCCATGGTGTAGACGTGCTCGCCGTTCGCGAGTTGGCGATGGACTGCGTGCGAAGGTGGGGCGCTGGTCGCACTTGCTCCGCTGTCGTCCCGGCGAACGCCGGGACCCATAATCCCGGGCGCCTGCAAGGACGCGCGCTGGAGCTCCAGCGCTCCAGCCATTTGCACTTGCGGTTATGGATCCCGGGTCGGCGCCCGGCAACGCTGTCGCGTTGCCGGTCTTGCCCGGGACGACAGTTGTCGTGTGGCCGTCCTGGCATGGCATCAACCCGCCGGGGCAAGCGGGGAATCCGTCCCTCAGCCCGTCACTCCACCACGATCTTGACGCGGTCGCGGACCTTGACCTGGGCGCGGGCGTCGAGCCCGTTCAGCACCCGGAAGCGCTCGACCGGACGGTCGACGCCGGTCATGCGGTGCGCGAGCGACTCGACCGTGTCGCCCGGCTGCACGGTGATCACCTTGATGCGCAGCGGCCGCGCCGACTGGATCTCCTCCAGGCTGAGCCGGCGGAACGAGTTCACCGTCTCCCGCGCATTGCGCTCGCTCTCGGTGGTCTTCTGGCGAGAGGCGAAGATGAAGCGGTAGACGTCGCTGCCGACGCGCAGCGCGTAGACCTTGAACTGCCAGGGATCGCCGCTCGCCGAGGTCGAGGCCGCCGGGAAGCCGTTGATCGTCAGCTCCTCGGTCGCCGACTTGTCGACGTTCTCCATCCAGCCGGAATTGAGATAGTCGCCGAGCGTCTGCTGGGCAGGCACGCGCACCACGTCGAAGCGCATCGCCTGGGCGCCGCCTTCGCGCACGCCGATCACCGCCTGCGCGGTGTTGTCGAGCGTGAAGTTCTCCGGCGCCTGGAAGGTGAAGCCGAGCTTCGGATGCAGGAAGCGCCGCCCACGCACGAAGCCCTCGCTCGGGTCCTCGCCGTAGACGATGTTGTCGACCGCAGCCAAGTAGGTCTCGCGGTCATGCTCCCTGGCCTCGGGGGAGACGTATTGCTTGGCGATGGCGGCAGCGTTCTGCACCCGCTCCGGCGTCGCCGGATGCGACGACAGGAAGTCCTGCGCGCGCGGGTCGATCGCGACCTTGCCGGCCTTCAGCTCGGCGTTGCGCTCCATCGAGCTTAGGAAGCGCGCCGCGCCGTAGGGATCGAACTTCGCCTTGGCGGAGATGCCGACGCCGATGCCGTCGGCCTCGAACTCCTGGGTGCGAGAGAAACTCGCCATCGTCAGCTTGGTCTTGGCGAGCGCCAGCGCCGTCAGGTCCGGATCGTTGCCCATGTCGGAGACGACGCGGGTCACCACTGCGGCCTGCCGCGCCTGGTCCTCGCGAATCGCAGCATGGCGCGCCAGCACATGCGCCATCTCGTGGCTCAGCACCGAGGACAATTCGGAGGTGTCGTTGGCGAGCGCAATCAGGCCGCGCGTCACGTAGAGCTGGCCGGTCGGCAGCGCGAAGGCGTTGACCGCACCGGAGTTCAGGATCGTGACCTTGTAGCCCTGGTCGGGCCGATCGGACACCGCCACCAGCCGGTCGACGATCTTGCCGATCAGGCCCTCGAGCTGGGGATCCTCATAGGCACCGCCATAAGTAGCAAGAATGCGCTCGTGCTCGCGATCGCTCGCCGGCGTCGTCTGCACCATCGCCGGCTTCGGCCGCGGCGTCGGCATCGGCGCCGTCGCCTGCTGCAACTTGCCCATGTCGCTGCAACCGGACAACGCCAGTCCCAGGCACAGCAACGCCGGTGCGATCCACGAACCGCAGTTCATCACCGTCATGCGCTTTCGAACAGACAGGCTCACGTCGCTACTCACGTACCTCAGCGGTCAATTCCCGCTCAAAATCTCGATCTGGGCGATCTGCGTCAGTTCCAGTCTCGGACCCGCATGCGCTTCGATCCAACCGCGCACGCGAATCTGTCGATTCGCAAGTGATTTGACGTCGATGCCGGCACCTTCCAATACCGCCATCATACGCTTTGGAATAGTCACCGCGAAGCCCCGTGTCCAGCTACGAGCGAAGTTCAGATAAGTTGTTGTCCCCGTCTGTCGTACGGACAACACCTTCCCTTCGACAACCGTAAATTGCCCTAGGCGAGACAAAATATCGTCTGGACTTTCCGTGTTTTTTATGACGGTCCCAATCTTCCAGAGGCCGCGTCCGGCGCTGCGTGCCTCGGCTTCCGCCGCACCCAGGCTGAGGGCGCAATCCCGGTCCGGCAGGTCGATCCCGCGCAGCACGGCGCCCTGCCGGAGCAGCTCGCTCTGCACCGGCTGGTCCGCACCGGCCACGAAGGCGAAGGCGCGCTGCCGGCCGTAGCGGTCCGGAGTGTCGTCCTCGCCGCGCAGCACGACGTCGCGGCCGCGCAGCAGCACGCGCAGCGCATCGATCGCTGCCGCGTGCTGCTCGTCCGGCGGCGCCTCGAGGCCGGCGAGCCTGACCTCGCGGCCGTCGTCGAGACGGAAGCTGCGCGCATCGATGATCTCGCTGACGTGGCCTTCGCCGAGCTCGGCGAACATGCACGGCGCGGCGTGACTCGCCGACATCATCGCGATGATCGCGACGCTCGCACCGAGCGCAATCGGCCTCCATCTGCCCTGCATTCTGCGCACTCTCGCCATGCTGCATCATCGCACGAAATTTCCATTCCACTGAGCGGAAAGCAGCAGCAGCGGTGCCTTTGCTGAGCGCTTGCCGCCTGCGACCACGTACGCCATGATGCGAACTATCAAAGAGGCCGTCGCCATGTAGCGACGCGCCCGGCAGGGAGGATATCGATGACCAGAACCATCCGCGGCGCGGCGGCGTCGCTGTTCATGCTGGCGTCGGCGCTGACGTTCTCTGCGGGCGTGGCGCATGCGCAGAGCAAGCCGCCGCTGAAGATCGGCGGCATCCTGGACATGTCGAGCCTCTACGCCGACATCACCGGTCCCGGCAGCGAGACCGCGGCGAAGATGGCGGTGGAGGATTTCGGCGGCGAGGTGCTGGGCCGCAAGATCGAGGTGCTTGCGGCCGACCATCTCAACAAGGCCGATCTCGCCGCCAACATCGCCCGCGACATGCTCGACAACCAGGGCGTCGAGATGATCTGGGATGTCGCAGCCTCTGCCACCGCGCTGGCCGCCGGCGAGATCGCCAAGGCGCGCAACAAGATCATCATCTTCAACGGTCCCGGCTCTGTCAGGCTGTCCAACGAGGCCTGCGGCCCGTACACCGTGCACTACGTGTTCGACACCTTCGCGCAGGCCAATGTCACGGGATTGGCGGCGGTGAAGTCCGGCCTCGACAGCTGGTTCTTCCTGACCGCGGATTACGCCTTCGGCCAGGATCTGGAGAAGGACACCACCGCCGTGGTGGTGAAGTCGGGCGGCAAGGTGCTCGGCAGCGTGCGTCATCCGCTCAATACGTCGGACTTCTCGTCCTTCCTGCTCCAGGCGCAGGCCTCCAAGGCCAAGGTGATCGGCCTCGCCAATGCGGGCGGCGACACCATCAACGCGATCAAGCAGGCCGCGGAGTTCGGCCTCAGCAAAGGCGGCCAGAAGCTGTCGCCGCTGCTCGCCTTCGTCTCCGACATCGATAGCGTCGGGCTCGAGACGGCGCAGGGGCTTCTGGTCGCGGAAGCGTTCTATTGGGATCTCAACGACGACACCCGCGCCTTCACCAAACGCTTCATGGAGCGCACCAGGCGCGTGCCGACCTCGGCCCAGGCGGGGGTCTATTCCTCCGTCACGCACTATCTGAAAGCCGTGAAGACGGCCGGGACGACCGATGCGGACGCCGTCATGAAGGTGATGCGGGCGACACCGATCAACGACATGTTCGCCAAGGGCGGCCGCATCCGCGAGGATGGACGCATGGTGCATGACATGTACCTGTTCGAGGTCAAGAAGCCGTCGGAATCGAAGGGGAAGTCCGACGACTACAAGCTGCTCGCGACCGTGTCGGGCGACGAGGCATTTCAGCCGCTCGAGGCGTCGCGCTGCCCGCTTGTGAAGAAGTGACGGCCGGGGCCACGGCATTCCGGGGCGCGCCTGCGCAAGGCGCAAACTCTGCCACGACATCCGTCGTTCCGGGGCAACGCGCAGCGTTGAACCCGGAACCTCGATGTGAGTCCATCAGCTCGGGATTCCGGGTTCGACGCCGCCGTGTCGCCCCGGAATGACGGGAGACATAACACCGGGAAACAACAAGGAGCGCCGGCCATGACCACCAACACGACAGTCCTGCAGCATCTCGACTCCGGCCTGCTCACGATCACGATGAACCGTCCGGAGCGACGCAACGCGCTCAACAGCGACATGACCAAGGGCCTGGTCGAGGCGGCGCATCGCGCGGCCAATGATCCCGAGGTGCGCGCCGTGCTGCTCAAGGGCGCCGGCGGCACCTTCTGCGTCGGCGGCGACGTCAAGGCGATGGCCGAAGCCAAGACCGCGCCCTCGTTCGAGACCAAGGTCTCGACCTTGCGCGAGCGCATGGAGGTGTCGCGGCTGCTGCACCAGATGCAGAAACCGGTGGTGGCGCAGATCGACGGCGCGGCCGCCGGCGCCGGCCTGTCGATCGCGCTGGCCTGCGATCTGCGGGTGGCCGGCGAGTCGGCCAAGATCACGACGGCCTTCGCCAAGGTCGGGCTGTCGGGCGATTTCGGCGGCACCTATTTCCTCACGCAACTGCTCGGCAGCGCCAAGGCGCGGGAGCTGTATCTGACCTCGCCGGTCCTGACGGCGCAGGAGGCGCTCACCCTGGGCATGGTCACCAAGGTCGTGCCCGACGCCGAGGTCGAAGCCGCCACGCGCGCGCTGGCGCTGTCGCTGGCGCAGGGGCCGAGCGTGACGCTCGGCTACATCAAGCGCAACATCAACAATGCCGAGACGATGACGCTGGAGGCCTGCTTCGACGCCGAGGCGATGCATCACTCGCGCTGCAGCGACACAGAGGATCACAAGGAGGCGGCGAAAGCCTTCGTCGAGAAGCGCGCGCCGGTGTTTCAGGGTCGGTAGCTCCGCGTTCTCCGTCATTGCGAGCGACGCGACGCAATCCAGGGTCATGGCCTGAGCTCTGGATTGCTTCGCGTCGCTCGCAATCACGCCGCGGGCCTGTGTGAACACGTGATTCCTCAAAGAGGGCTGCGATGGCTTACCTCCACCTCCGTCAGATCTGCCTGGTCGCGCGCCGGCTCGAGCCGGTGGTCTCGGACATCGCCGCGATCATGGGGCTGGAGGTCTGCTACCGCGATCCGCATGTCGCCAAATACGGACTGGAGAATGCGCTGCTGCCGGTCGGGCCGATCCTGCTCGAGGTGATTGCGCCGACCCGCGAGGACACCGCGGCGGGACGCTTCCTCGACAAGACCGGCGGCCGCGGCGGCTACATGGCGATCTTTTCCTGCGATGATCCCGGTGGCCGCGCCGCCCGTGCCAACGAGATGGGTGTGCGGACCGCCAACGTCATCGATCATCCGCCCTATCACGGCGTGCAACTGCATCCGCGCGACTGCCGCGCCGCCTTCATCGAGCTCAATCACACCGAGGGCAGCGACGATGTGCTCGGCCCCTATCCGCCCGCCGGGCCGGATTGGACGCGCGCGATCCGCAGCGACGTGACGACGGCGATGACCGAGGTGGTGCTGCAGAGCCCCGAGCCGGCCTCGCTCGCCGCGCATTGGGGGCACATTCTCGATGTGGTGCCGTCTGCCAGCAGCGACGGTCTTCAGCAGTTGAAATTGCCGAACGCCGGTATCCGTGTCGAACCCGGCGAGCGAGAGCTCATGAGCGGCCTGACATTCCGCGTCGCCGATGCTGCACGTGTGGCCGACGCCGCGTGCGCCCGTGGCTATGCGGTTTCAGGCGGTTGTTTCACACTTGGCGGCGTTGCGTTCGCGTTGCAGGGGGCGGTCGCCAGTTAGTTGCTCGTCATGGCCCGGCCATGACGACGTTGGAAGCTCGAGGCTCGTCACCGCCCCTTGAAGTTCGCGAAGCGCCGCTCCTCCGTTGCCTTGACGCCTTCCTTGAAATCCTCGGTCGCGCGCAGCCGGGTCTGTTCGGCGAGCTCGTGCTCGGTTGCTACCATCACACGGTCGGCGAGGCTGGCGCGCATCGTCGCGCGGGTCGACAGCAGGCCGAGCGGCGAGCATTCGGCGATCTCGGCGGCGAGCTTCATCGCGGCTGTCCGCACCTGGTCCTGCGGCGCGCATTCATTGGCGAGCCCCATCTTCAGCGCCTCTTCGCCGGTGACACGGCGGCTGGTGTAGAACATCAGCTCGGCGTTGTTCTTGCCGATCAGCTCGGGCAGCGTCACCGTCAGCCCGAAGCCGGGATGGAAGCCGAGCTTGGTGAAATTGGCGGAGAAGCGCGCTTCCGGACAGGTGACGCGGAAGTCGGCCGAGACGGCGAGGCCGAGCCCGCCACCGATTGCGGCGCCGTGCACGGCGGCGACCACCGGTTTCTTGCAGCGGAAGATCCGCACGGCCTGCATGTAGAGATGGTTGATCGCCCCGAGGCTGTCGGCCGGATCGCCTTTGGCGCCGGCCGCTTCCTGCGCCTGGCGCGCCGGATCGGTGAAGTTGGCGCCGGCGCAGAACGCCTTGCCCTGCGCCGCCAGCACCGAGGCGCGGATCTCGATGTCGCGGTCGAAGCCTTCGAGCGCGTCGGCGATCTGGTTGATCAGCGAAATGTCGAAGAAGTTGAGCGGCGGCCGGCGGATCTCGATCAGGCCGACATGGCCGTGGATCTCGACGCCGATGTCAGGAAAGTGGGTCATGGTTGTGGTCTCCGATTCTGCTTTCCGGGCGTCATTGCCAGCGCTATCAGTTCGCGACCGCCGGAATGCTGTCTGCCTCACCTCAGTCCCAGCCCGCGGGCGATGATGCCGCGCAGCACCTCGGTGGTGCCGCCCTGGATCGTCAGCTTCGGTGCGGTCTGCATCGCAAATGTCAGCTGGTTCTCCAAGGTTTCGCGATTTCCTGCGTTCTCCTCGACGAAGGCGGCGAGGTCGCGGACGCGGTGCGGCAGCTGCTGCTCCCATACCGTGCCGACGTCCTTGACGATCGAGGCCTCGACCACCGGCTCCTTGCCGGCCTGCAGCATGCCGGCGACCGACACCGACATCCGCCGCATCGCATGCAGCTGCGCCACCAGGCGGCCGATGCCCTCGGCGCTGCGCGTGTCCGGATCGGGACCGACCGCGCGCACCAGCTCGGTCAGCACGTAATAGGTTTCGAGGAAGCGCTCCGGTCCCGAGCGCTCATAGGCGAGCTCGGAGGTCGCCTGCTTCCAGGCGCCGTCGATCTCACCGAGCTGATGGTCGTCGGGCACGAAGGCGTCGGTGAAGACGACCTCGTTGAACTCCTTCTGTCCGGTGATCTGGCCAATCGGATTCACCTTGATGCCGGGCGATTTCATGTTCACCAGGAACTGCGTCAGACCATGACGCCTGTTCTCCTTGGTCGACGGCGAGGTGCGGAAGATCGCGATCATGTAGTCGGCCATGTGCGCCGACGTCGTCCAGATCTTCGAGCCGTTGATCAGCCAGCCGCCCTCGGTCTTGGTCGCGCGCGTCTTGGCTGCGAACAGGTCCGAGCCGGAGTTCGGCTCGCTCATGCCGATCGCGAAGCACAGCTCGCCGCGGCAGATGCGCGGCAGGATGTCCATCTTGATATGCTCGGGTGCGTAGCGCAGCAGGATCGGGCCGCTCTGCCGGTCGGCGACGAAGAAGCGCCTGACGGGCGCGTTGGCGACCCGCATCTCCTCGGTCACGACATAGCGCTCCAGGAACGAGCGCTCGTGGCCGCCATATCGTTTCGGCCAGGTCATGCCGATCCAGCCGCGCGCGCCGACGCGGGCCGCAAACTCACGTGCGTCGGCATCCTCGCGCTTGGGCTGGTACGGGTTGAAGGTGCCGGCCGCGATCTCATCAGCGAGGAAGGCGCGCACCTCCTTGCGGAGCTCCTCGCATTCCCTCGGCAGGCGGATCGGATCGAAACGAAGTGCAGTCATGCGACAATCCTCTTCGTCGTCAGCGCGAGGCGACCAGCGGCCACAGCTCATCGGCACCGCGCGCGGCGACGCGATTGCCGAGCTCCACGGCCCAGTGACTCTCGGATCCGAAATCGTCGCGCCAGGCCAGCGCGCGCAGCGAGAAGCGGTGCAGGATGTGCTCGGTGGTGAAGCCGATGGCTCCGTGGACCTGATGCGCGATCGCCGCACCCTTCTCGGCGGCCTCGGCGCAGCGGATCTTGGCCGCGGCGGCTTCGAGAAACACCGCGTCGTCGAATGCGGTGGCCCGCGCGATCGCATCCGCGGCCGATGTCGCGGCCGCGCTCGCGGCGGCGCTCTCACCGGCCAGCCGTGCCAGGTTGTGCTGCACCGCCTGGAATTTGCCGATCGGCTTCTCGAAGGCGACGCGCTCACCCGCATAGTTCACGCTGATCGCGAGCAGCCGATCCAGCGCGCCGGCGATCTGCAGTCCGCGGGCGACGCCGCCCATCAGCATCAAGGTCGTGGCGTCGAAGCCGGCCGGTGCTGGCCGGCATGCCAGCGGCGTGATTGTGTCGAACGTCACCGTGTCGCTGGGATCGTTGGCGAGGTTGAGGCCCGCCTCGATGCGCAGGCGCGCGGTCTCGACCAGCGCGATCGACACGCCGTCTCCGCCCTGGGCGAGCACGGCAACATGCTGCGCCGTCCTGGCGAACGGCACGCCGCGGGCGCGGCCGGACAATGTGCCGTCGGTGTCGAGCGTGATCCGGTCCCTCGGATGAGCCGGCGCGATCGTCATGGGGCCGTCGGGCGAGGCAATGCCGCCTTGCTGCAGCAGCCAGCCCGCGAGCAGCGTCTCGGCCAGCGGCACCGCAATCGCAAAACGGCCGGCGGCATTGATGATCTCAAAGCCGTCGGCGAGGTCAGTGCCGGCGCCGCCGAACTCCTCGCCCACCCAGGCGAGCGGCAGGCCGGCCTCGCTCAGCGCCCGCCACAGCGGCGCCGTCCAGCGGCCGTCCTTGTCGTGATTGATCGTCTGCGGGTCGGCGAGATCGGCGAAGATCTTTTCCGCGGTCGCAACGACGATGTTCTCAGCTTCCGCCACAGCGCTCCTCGCCCTCGTTGTCGTCGGTCTCGGCGCGCCATGTCCTGCGCGCGCCGGCGATGTTTTGCCGGCATGATGAGCGCAAGCGACGGTCCTGACAAGCGTAGCCCGCTGCAGGGCCCCGTCCGCTCGCCGCATGGAGGCGAGCGATTTCCGCGCTGCGGAGATTTTGCCGATTTTGCAGATGCAGCGATGTTGGCTAAGAAGAAGCAAAGCAAACAGGGAGGTGCGGAATGGCTGAAGGTCTGTGCGCGATCGTGACGGGTTCGGCGTCCGGCCTCGGAGCCGCGACCGCGTTGCTGCTGGCGAAGGCCGGCATGCGCATCGTCGTGAACTATTCGAACAGCAAGAGTGAGGCCGAGCAGACTGCCGATCTCTGCCGCAAGGAAGGTGCCGAGATCGTCGTCGTCCAAGGCGACGTGTCGCGCGACGAGGATTGCCGCAAGATCGTCGCCGCCGCTGCGGCCTGGGGCCGGCTGGATGCGCTCGTCAACAATGCCGGCACCACCAAGCACGTACCGCACGATCAGCTCGACGGCCTTTCGGCCGAGGATTTCCAGCGCATCTTTGCGGTCAACACCATCGGCCCCTTCCAGATGGTGCGCGCCGCGCGGCCGCTGCTGGAAGCGGCGGCCAAGGCGACGGTGCGTGCGTCCGCGGTCGTCAACGTCTCGTCGGTGGCCGGCATCAGCGGCGTCGGCTCGTCGGTTGCCTACGCCGCCAGCAAGGGCGCGCTGAACACGATGACGCTGTCGCTGGCGCGCGCCCTGGCGCCTGCGATCCGCATCAACACCGTCTGCCCCGGCTATATCGATACGCCGTGGTTCACCAAGGGCCGCGGCGAGGCCGGTGCCAAGCAGGTGCGCGATGCCGTGGTGGCGCGGGTGCCGCTGCGCGCGGCTTCATCCGCCGAAGATATCGCGCAGCTCGTGGCGTTCCTGGCGAGTCCGGCATCAGGCCACATGACCGGCGAGGTCGTGCGCATGGATGCGGGGATGCATCTGTTGGGGTGAAATGGTCATGGCGAGCGGCCCTTGTGGTCGCTCGCAATGACGTGGCGTGAGGCGGTTACCGATTGAAATCGCGGATCGCGCCGCTGGCGACCAGCCTGTTCCAGATGAATAGCACCACGACCGCGCCGAGGGTCGCGGTCACGTAGCCCGCGCCCTGGTCGGGGCCGTAGCGGCCGATGGCCTGCCCGATGGCGGTGGCGAGGAACGCGCCGAGGATTCCGAGCACGATGGTCAGGATGAAGCCGGAGGGATTGTTGGGACCCGGCGATAGAAGCCGCGCCAGGAAGCCGGCGACCAGCCCGACGATCAGAATGTGCAGCATGAGTGTCGTCCTTCCCGTCAGCGATCGCGGAGCGTCAGATCCGGCCCGCCAACTCGTGCTCGGTCGGCAGCCGCCCGTCCGGCGTGAGCTGATCGATCACTTTCGGCAGGTACTGGCTCAGCCCGTTCAACAGCTCCTCGCGCGACAGCCCGCTCTGCGCGGTGAGCTGATCGATCTGATCGGCGCCGAGCGCATTGGCGAGATCGCCGGGCGAGATCGGCTTGTTCTCGCCGGGGGAGACCCAGGAGTTCGCGGTGTCGCCATGGCCCTTGTCCTGGAACTGGCGCAGGAGATCGCCGAGCCCGCCCGACAGCACGCTGCCGGCCGCGCCGCCCGCCAGTAGTCCGCCCAGGCCGCCGGCGATGATGTTGCCGAGGCCGCCACTCAATCCGCCACCAAGCGCACCGCCTTGATTCCCGGTCGGCTGGGGCGGCGGGACCGGCGCAGGCGCCGCGTTCGGCTGCTGCCCATTCTGCGAGAAATGCTTCACCGCTTTCCACGCCAGCAAAGCGAGGATCGCCATCGTCATCGGCGACATGCCGCCGCTCTTCTGCGTGGTCGGATGACTCGGCCCGTTCGGGCCGTTCTGCATGCCGTTGAGGATATCGAGTAGACCCATGACCCTGCCTCCTGCGCCCCACGCCGATAAAACCTATGGGCTTGCACGCGGCGTTACAAGCCGCGTGCAGAATGGTCGCGTAGGGGGAACGTGTCGCGCGCGGCTCAGTTCCTGGCTTCGGCCCGTTTCGGCGCCTTGGCCCCGGGCGGCGCGGCCGCGGTCTGGCTCGGGCCGGTGAACATCCGCTTCAGTTCGTCGAGCTTCTCGGACAGGACCGGAAAGTTGCACGAGAACGAATCGCGGCGCCAGCCGTCCTTGGCACATTGCGCCGCCTTGATGCGGGCGCGTGCCTCCACGTTCGACGTCGGCGGTGGCAATCCGCCTTGCGCGGACGAAGCCGGCGGCTTGCTCGGCCGTTGCGGCGGCGGGGCCGGCATGGCCGGCTTCGGCGGCTCGATCGCGGCCCGCGCCGTCATGTCCCGGAGCGAGGGCTGGAGGTCCTGCGTTTGCGGCCGCGACATCATCGCCGAGCTCATGTTGGCGTGGCGCTGGCGCTCGAGGTATTGCGTATACTGCTGGTCGATGAACTTCTGCTCTTCGGCCGTGGGATTGGGACCGGCAATGTCGAAGCTGCGATCCTGCATGAAGTCGTAATAGACATAGCCGCCGCCCGGCTTCCGTCTCCCGGCAAATTTAGCGTTGCACTGCGCCAGCGCCGCCGTCTTCTCCTCCTTGGAGGCCGACTTCTCGGCGGCGTCGGCGCATTCCTCGAAATCCGTCGGGGAGCGGCTCCACCACTCTGCGTGCGCGCGTGGAGGTTGCACGGCGGGCAAGCAGGTGATCGCTGCAAAGATCAGTACTGGCAGGCGGGGTAGGTACACGAACGGCAATCCTCAGCGGCTCCCCGCCTCAGATGACGGGAGATTGTCGCCATTTTGCGGCGAGGTGTGACTCCAATGCTGCGTAATTTGCGACTTTCTTCTTTATTTGCCGTGGTTCCGTGATCTGGTTGCCACAGTCGGGTCGGCATTGACGGCGGTGCCGCTCGTGAATCGCACCTTGCTGTGGCGCCGGAACGATACGCAGCATCTTTCCACCATTTTCATCCCGCCGTAGTTGACGAAACTAATCTTGACGATGGAAAGATTGGTGTTGACGGAACCGGGCGAGCGCACCTATGAATATCTTGACAATGGAAAGATGAACTGCGCCGCGTCCGGCGCCGAGGAGGCTGCCATGAAAGTGTTCCTCACGGTCAAGCTGGCGCTGCTGCCGTTCGTCGTGTTCTGGGCGCTACTGGCCTGGCACCAGCCGGCATGGGCGGTGTGGTCCGCGCTGGGCCTGGCGCTGGCCGCCAACGTCTGGCGAGCCTCCCGGGGCCAGCTCGCGCTGCTGGAACTCAAAAGCCTCGCGCTGTTCGTCGTGCTGGCGATCGCCAACGACGTCGCGCCGAATTGGACGGCCGGCAATGCGCTGTGGCTGTCCTTCGCAGCGCTCGGCCTCATCAGCTTCGCTTCGCTCGCCGTCGGCCGTCCCTGGACAGCGGACTATTCCCGGTCGGCCTATGCCGACAGCGCCGCGACGCCCCAGTTCCACCTGATCAACATGATGATGACCGGGCTCTGGGGCGTCCTGTTCCTCGTGCTCGGCCTGTGCCGCTGGGCCGGCGTCGCCTCCTGGATCACGACGATGATCGTCGTCGGCGGCGCGCTGATCTCGATCTTCGGCCCGCACTTCGCGATTCGCCAGGCCTTGCTGCGCATGCGGGCCGCGCGCGAGGAGTGCCAATGGCCGGCGCCGAGCTTCACCCAAGCGGCCGACACCGAGTGCGACGTCGCGGTGATCGGCGCGGGCATCGGCGGGCTGACGGCGGCAGCCCTGCTCGCGGAGTCCGGGCTGAAGGTGAAGGTGTTCGACCACCACGTCGTGCCCGGCGGCTTCTGCCACACTTATCTGCGCAAGGCCCACCACGACAACAAGCCGGTGCTGTATCGCTTCGATGCCGGGCCGCACGATTTCTCCGGCGTCTGGCCCGGCGGGCCGGTCGACAGCGTGCTGCGCCGGCTCGGCGTCGCCGACCGCATCCAGTGGAAGCGGGTCATCCACTCCTACCGTCTCGCCGGCCGCCGCATCGACGTGCCCGAGGACTGGCGCGCCTATGTCCGACTGCTCTGCGAGATGTTTCCCGCCAGCGCGGATGGGCTGACCCGGCTGTTCGACACCATCCATGCCATCTTCGAGAGCATGTATGCGACGGGGCAGGGCCGCAGCGGCATTCCCGGCATGCCGGCCACATTGGAGGAGATGCTGGCCTTCCCGCGCAAGCATCCGCAGGCGTACCGCTGGATGAACCGCCCGTTTGACGAGCTGGTCGCCGCCCATGTCTCCGATCCCGAGCTGATCGCCTATCTCAATGCGCTGTCGGGCTATCTCGGCGACGGCAGCGAGAAGTTGAGCTGCGCCCAGATGGTCCCGATCTTCGGCTACTACTTCAAGGGCGGCTTTTATCCGGTCGGCGGCTCCGGCCACCTCGCGGACGTGCTCGCCGAGGCGGTCACCGCCCGGGGCGGCGAGGTGCATCTGAAATCCAACGTCACGCGCATCCTGGTCGAGGACGGCCGCGCCGTCGGTGTCGTGCTCGGCAATGGCCGCGCGGTCCGCGCGCAGGCGGTGGTCTCGAATGCCGATCTCGGCCGCACCTTGACCGAGCTTCTGAGGCCCGATGATCTGCCCGCCGTCTTTCGTGAGCGTGCCCGCACCCTCGCGCCGGCCACGTCGTGCTTCTCGGTGCATCTCGGCCTCGACATGGTGCCCGACATCGCGCCCACCACGCATCTCGACTCGCCGATGGGGATCGGCCTCGCGGTGATGTCCAAGCTCGATCCGTCGGCGGCGCCTGACGGACATGCGACGATGACGATCATCACCCTCGTTCCTCACGAGCAGGCCAAGGGCTGGTTTCCGGGCGAGGGCGGCGACGACTGGAAGGCGTGGCGCCGCTCGCCGGACTACGAGGCGCGCAAGCAGCAGCTCGGCGATGCCATGGTCGCGGCCGCCGAGACCATCATTCCCGGCTTGTCGCAGCACATCGTCTACCGCACCGACGCCAGCCCCGTGACCTATGCGCGCTACGACCTCGCCAGCGCCGGCGCGATCTATGGCGTGGCCCGGTCGGGACGGCTGAAGGGCGCCAAGGCGCCGGTGCGCAATCTCGTCATCGCCGGCGGCGGCAATGCCGGAGCGGGCGTCGAGGCCGTGGTGATTTCGGGCGCGGAGGCGGCCGAGGCGCTGGTGCCGGGTCTGCTGGCGTGCGCATCGGCAGTCGCGCCGGACGCGGCGACGGCGCGGCCGTGGGCGGCGTGAGCGCGGCGCCTGCCGCAGCTCGGGCGTATCAAGGCGTATAGAGGTAGCGCAGCAGGGTGCGGCCGACGGTCTCCAGGCTCTGCGCCGAGCACTGCTCGATCGTATCCTGCGTGGTGTTGAAATACGGCTCGTAGTCGAAGTCGATGACGAGGAAGCTCGGAATCCCGGCCTGCTGCAGCGCCGTGTGGTCGTCGCTGATCGGATACGCTGTGGGCTCCGGCGAGAACGCCTGTGGCGTGATACGGCTGCCGATGCTCCAGAACTTCTTGACCTCCGGCAGCGCCGAGCCGAGCGACGAGGGCTCCGGCTGCAGCTTGAGATCCTTGTCGCAGACCATGTCGAAATCGACCGCCTTCTCCGGCTTGTGCGCCGGATAATAGGTCTTCAGATTGGCCGCGAAATGCGGCGAGCCCAGCGGACGCCAGGTCGGATCGCCGGCGCCGAGCGATTTCGGCCCCTCCTCGCCGTCGAAGAAGATCATGTCGATGCCGACGTCGGGCTTCGGCGACAGCGACAGCACGCGTGCGGTCTCCAGCAGCAGCGCGACCGCCGAGGCGGAGTTGTTGGCCCCCGGCATCGGTGCGTCCGGCGATTTCGGGTCGCGATAGGCCTTGACGATGCTGTCGTAATGGGTGGCGACGATGATGCGGCGCGGGTTCTGCGCCTGGAAGCGGGCGATGATGTTGGTCAGCGGGATCGTCTTGCCGTCGTCGCCCTTGGCGGTGAAGCTCTGCGTCAGCACCGCGTCCGCCGCGCTCTTGGCCATCGCCGCCTTGATGTAGTCGATCGTTTTCTGATGTCCCGGCTCGCCCATCGATCGCGGCGTGAATTTCAGCAGGTCCGCGATATGGGCCATCGCGCGCTGCCCGTCCCAGAGCTCGATCTGCGCCTCTGCGGCGCGTGCCGCGGGGGATGCAAACAGCAATGCCGCCATTGCCACCGTAGCGGTCAGGCGAGGCCAGAACTCAGTCATCGAGAAGCTCTTCAAAATGAAAATCAGGACGTCTTCTTGCCGAATGGAATGAACAGGATGCCGGCGCAGCCAGCCAGCGCCACCGCGAAATAATAGGTGATCGCGCGCGAGCCGATCGTCGGGATCAGCGCGAAGGTCGTGACCAGCGTGCCGACGACGTTGCCGATGGTCGAGACGCCGTAGACCAGTCCGGCGACGCGGCCGGCCTCGTCGGCCGAGCGCGTCAACAGGCTGACGGCGATCGGGGAGAAGGTGCCGAGCAGGGTCAGCGGCACCAGCAGCAGCGCGGTCGAGGCCATCAGCGTGGCCGCCGGACCGTCGCCGACCGTGTCGAGGATGTCGGCCATGACGATGTCGGCCGTCGCCGGCACGAGCGCCATGTAGGCGGCGGCGATCAGGATCATGGTGCCGATGGTGCGCGTCGTCGGCTGCCGGTCGACGATGGCGCTGCCGGCGAAATAGCCGATCGCGAGTGCGCACAGCACCGTCGAGATCAGGCTGGCCCAGGCACCGATGCCGCTGCCGAAATACGGGTTGAGATAGCGGCTGCCGAGCATCTCGAAGCCCATCAGCACGCAGCCGACCAGGAACGAGCAGAGATAGATCGCCAGCAGGCCCGAGCGTGACACCGGCGCGCTCACGGCAGCTTCCTGTTGTGGCGCTCGATGCTCTTCAGCGCCTCGACCGGCGCGAAGTCGTCCGTCAGCACCTTGGCGTTTGCATCGATCACCTGGCCGCCGTCGATGTCGATGCGCTTGCGCTGCGCCAGCATCTCGGCAAGCTTGTAGCGGAAGCCGAACTCCTTGTCGCGCTCCTGCGCGATGGCGGCGAGATCCTCGGGCTTCCGCTCGTCGCCGAGATAGCCGACCATGACGATGTTGCCGCCGGCCTCGTAGAAGTCGACCTGCGGAAACACGCTGTGAATGGTCTTGACCGCGGCGTCGAACAGCATCGTCGACGGCTCGACGTTCTGCGCCACCACGCCGCCCTCGGCGAGATGGTCCTTGACGAGCTGGTAGAACTCCTTGGTCAGCAGATGGAACGGCACGAACGGCCCACGATAGGCGTCGATCAGGATGATGTCGTAGCGCTCCTTGGATTCCTGCACGAACAGCCGTCCGTCGCGGTTGGCGACGTGGAAGTTCGGCTCCTCCTTGATGCCGAAATATTTCTTGGCGAGCTCCAGCACGGTCGGATCGAGCTCGACCGAGGTCACCTGCACCTTGGGCAGGGAGCGGTGCAGGTACCAGGCGGTGCGGCCGCCGCCGAAGCCGATCTCCAGGATCGAGCGGACGTCCTTGGCGTACATCACGCTCGCGGTCATGAAGCGGGTATAGTCGACCGGCAGATCGAGCTCGTCGCGGGTGTTGTAGACGCTCTCGGTATAGATGCGCCGGTTGTGACCGAAGGTCATGCTGCGGTAGGGCGCCTGCTCGTAGACATAGATGTTGTTGTAGAGCGACTCCTTGGACTCCAGCAGATGGCGGGTATCCTGCGCGCTTGCGGCGG
Source organism: Bradyrhizobium sp. SZCCHNPS1003 (assembly GCF_032381555.1). Lineage (NCBI taxonomy): Bacteria > Pseudomonadati > Pseudomonadota > Alphaproteobacteria > Hyphomicrobiales > Nitrobacteraceae > Bradyrhizobium > Bradyrhizobium sp. SZCCHNPS1003. The sequence goes on along the minus strand of NZ_JAUHIU010000012.1, from coordinate 37,392 downwards.
CGACGGAGAGGAGAGCTGCGAGCGCGCCTGAAATGACCGATCGGATGAGCATCGACTTGTCTGTTTCCCTCGGCTGAAATGGGCAGGCGCGCTGGATGAAGCGGATCTCGTCGCGCCGGACGGCTGGCCCGGCCACGTGACGCGCTCAGGCACGACCAATACGGCGATCCCAAGGCCGGGGTCCGGATCGGCGCCGTTCTCTTAGACCATCGGCTGCCTTCCGGATAGTCAAACCACCCCCTCCCTACGGGCCTGTGATCGGTAGGCGCCCCGCCTCAACCGGGATCACGCGGCCGCGTTCCCACCGTCTTCCCATCAACGGACCCGAGCGTCGTTGTGCCACGGGCCGGCCGTCCGGTTCAGGCGACGACCGGAGAGGCTTCCGGTCGGTGGCCGGGTCTGCTATGGAGGCGGCGAAGCAGGTGCACTTCGGTGCAGGCTCCGGTCCCGTAGCTCAGCTGGATAGAGCGGCGGTTTCCTAAACCGTAGGTCGCATGTTCGAGTCATGCCGGGATCGCCAACTGCCGCAGCGTTGCGCGCGCAGACCTCTCCAGATCAAACCCGGCGCACGCGTGATCCGGCCCGTTCGGGAATCGGGTGGAGCGCTTCGCTGCCATCGAGAAACTTCTCCGGGTGAGACGGCGGCCTGAGCCCCGTCCGTGCGGCGCGCAATCGCCGCCGAGATGCATCACCCTGGAGAGCTTTCCATGCACACGACCATCGAGCCGGGCATCCTTTATTTTGGGACGCCGGTCGTCCTCATCAGCACGGTCAATGAGGACGGCGGCTTCAATCTCGCGCCGATGTCGTCGGCGTTCTGGCTCGGCTGGCGCTGCATGCTGGGCCTCGCCGCCGGATCGAAGACGCCGCAGAACATGCGCCGCACCGGCGAGTGCGTGCTGAACCTGCCGTCGGTCGATCTCGTCGCCGCCGTCGATCGCCTGGCGCAGACCACGGGATCGGACCCGGTGCCGGCGATGAAGCAGCGCAAGGGCTATCGCCACGTGTCCGACAAGTTCGCCGCCGCCGGGCTGACCGCAACGGCGTCGGAGACCGTTGCGGCTCCGCGCGTCGCCGAATGCGCGGTCCAGCTCGAAGCGCGCATCGAGTCGGTGCATGGCATCGCCGCCGACGACGCGATCCTGAGGGGGCATATCCAGTGCTTCGAGGTGCGGGTGCAGCGGGTCCATGTCGACGAGGCCATCCTGATGGACGGCACGCGTGACCGCATCGACCCGGACAAATGGCGGCCGCTGATCATGAGCTTCCAGCAGTTCTATGGCCTGGGCGCGCGCCTTCACGATTCGCGGCTGGGCACCATTCCGGAGGCGGCCTATCGCACGCCCGACGTCGAGCGCGCCCGCAAGGCGGCCATGCGGATGGAGGTGGCGGCAGGCTGAGCCGGCTCGGCCCCGAGCCTCGCCTGGAATCGCGCTGCCACACGTTCAACTCTGCATCCGAGTGCGAGAGGTTGAGGACATCATGGGGGCTGTTGCCGTCGAGCGGCTGCTGATCGAGGCGGCTGATCACTACAATGCCGGGCGTGCCGGTTCGGCCAAGGCCCTGTGCAGCGACATCCTCCAGGCGGTGCCGGATCATCTGCCGGCGCTGCATCTGTCCGCGATCCTCGCCTTCGCCGATGGCCGCATGGCAGACGGCGCGGAGCTGCTGGCGTGCGTGTTCGCACGCGATCCCAACCATGCGCCGGCCTATGTGACGCTCGGCGACGCGCTGGCGGTGAAAGGTGAGCGCGACGGCGCTGCCGACGCCTTTGCGCGCGCCGCAGCGTTGAGGCCGCACGATGCCGCCATCCACAGCAAGCTCGGCAGCGCGCTGCTGGAGCTCGCGCGCTTTACCGAGGCCGAAGCCGCCTATCGCCACGCGCTGGCGCTCGATCCGGTGCTGTTGCGCGCGCGCTGGAATCTCGCGCTCGCCTTCAACCGGCAGGGGCGGCTTGCCGAGGCGGAAGCGGCCTATCGCGAGCTGCTCGAGCGCGAGCCTTCCTATCCCGGTGCATGGCGGGCGCTGGCGCATGTGCTCGCCGACCAGGCCAGATATGACGAGGCCGTGCCCGCCTATCTGCATGCGCTGGCGGCGCAGCCGGCCGATGCGGGCCTCCACCTCGCCCTCGGCGACGTGCTCTACAAGCAGCGCGCCTACGCTGACGCCGCGATCCATTACCGCCGCGCCGGCGATCTTGCGCCGGGCGATGCCAAGGCCGCGCGATTGCTGGGGCACGCGCTGCACGAGGCCGGCCGCCCGGCCGAGGCCGTCGAGGCCTATCGCCGCGCCGCGGCGCTCGATCCCACCGATGTGGTCGTGCTCAGCAATCTCGCCGCCTGCCTGTGCGGGACAGGACAGCTCGACGCCGCCATCGCCGCCTGCGAGCACGCGCTGGCGCTGCAGCCCGATCACGCCCCGGCGCATACCAACCTCGGCATCATCCATGAGCTGCGCGGCGAGATCGATGATGCCGTCGCGGCGCATCGCCGCGCCGTCGCCGCCGATCCGGCCTATGCCAAGGGCTACGCCAATCTCGCGGTGGCGCTGCGTAATGCCGGCGACATCGACGCCGCGCTGGCGGCCTCGCATCACGCGATTTCGCTCGCGCCCGACAACGCGCTCGCCCGCTACAACCACGCGCATTTCCTGCTGATGTGCGGCGACCTCGTGAACGGCTTTGCCGAGCATCGCTGGGGCCGCGACTGTCCTGATCTCTCCGCGGGCATGCCGCGCTTCGGCGCGCCGGAATGGCAGGGTGAGCCGCTTGAGGGACGCACGTTGCTGCTGTTCGCCGAATACGGCATCGGCGATGCGCTGCAATTCGTGCGCTACATCGATCGCGTGAGGATGACGGGGGGTCCGGTCGTGCTGCAGGTGCAGCCGGCGATCGCGCCGCTGCTGCGCTGTCTGGAGGGCGTGACGGTGGTGCCGCGCGGCGCGCCGCTGCCGCCATTCGACCTGCAGGCGCCGCTGATGGATCTGCCGCGCATCTTCGGCACCACGCTGGAGACGATCCCGGCCGAGGTGCCTTATCTTGCGGCCGATCCGATCAAGGTGGCCGCGTGGCGCAACGTGCTCGGGCGCTCGCCGTCGTTGAAAGTCGGCGTGGTCTGGGCCGGCAATCCCAGGCACAAGGGCGACCGCCAGCGCTCGCTCACCGCGCAGGCGGTGCTGCCGCGGCTGGTGATGCCGGGCGTGCAGCTCTATTCCTTGCAGAAGGAGCCGCGGCCGGACGATGCGCCCGCGCTCGCCGAGCTTGGCACCGACGTCATCGATCTCGCGCCGCTGCTGAGCGACTTCGCCGAGACCGCGGCCGCCGTTGCCGCGCTCGACCTCGTCATCTCCGTCGACACGTCGGTGGCGCATCTCGCCGGCGCGCTCGGCCGCCCGGTCTGGGTGCTCTTGCCCTATGCGCTCGACTGGCGCTGGCTGCGCGACCGCGCCGACACCCCGTGGTATCCGACCATGCGGCTGTTCAGGCAGGGGCAGCCGATGGCGTGGGATGGCGTGCTGGCGCGGACGGCCGGGGAGCTTGCAGGGCTGGCGGCAGGTGAGCGCGGGCCGTTGTTGCCCGGGCAGGTATGAGGCGGTGAGCGACGTCGAAGGCTTACAGGGCCTGACGCTTATCGCATGGCCATGCGTGCGGGACCGGTCTGATCCGAGCGCGTGGACGGAAACGACAATCGCCACAAGCTGAAGAGCATCGGGAGTTGGAAAACGAAGCTGATCGCCGCAGCGCCCGCCAGCACCTCGAAACGTTGCGCCTCGATCAGACCCTTGGCGCTGGGGACGACGTGGACCAGGCCGTCGGCGACGTAGACAAGCGCAACGATCCGCCAGATGTTGGCGGAGAGCCAGCCCATACTGAAGGCGTGATCGAACAGCGCGATCAATCCGCCGAGCGCGAGCGTCGAGCTCACCATGTGAGACGGCGTATCGTAGAAGCCGGACTCCAAGGCGGCCTGAACGAACCAGAGTCCGTAAACCACCGCGATGATCTTCAGCAACATCAGTTCGTCCCCAGGCTTGCAAGCTTGTCGTCCGTCTCCGGGCAGCCGATCGGATTGCTCCCCCTTGATCGGAGCAGGCACGCGCGACGTCGAGCTTACGATGCGTGTCACGAAGGCTCTATTAATCGGCTCGCTTGGATTGTCCTGAACGAGCCGTTTTGGTCGCGCCTTTGATCCAGGTCCCGTGATGCAAGAGCCAGGCGCGGTTGCGGACATGGTGAAGGACCGCGTAGGCAGCCTACTGCTCCCCCAGCAACTCCCGCACCCTCGGCACCACCACCCGCCCATACAGCTCGATGCTGCGCATCAGTTTCGCGTGCGGCAGCGGACCGGCTGAGTATTTCAGCTGAAACCGCGACAGGCCGAGCGCCTTGATCGTCGCGGCGATCTTCTGCGCCACCGTCTCCGGCGAGCCGACATAGAGCGAGCCGTGATCGGCCTCCTGGACGAACTCGTCGCGGCCCATCGGCGGCCAGCCGCGCTCGCGGCCGATGCGGTCACGCATGGTCTTGTAGTCCGGCCACAGCTCCTCGCGCGCCACTTCGTCGGTGTCGGCGACATAGCCCGGCGAATGCACGCCGATCGGCTTCGTCTCGCGGCCGAACTGCTTGAGCGCGCGATGGTACAGCTCGACATAGGGCGCGAACCGTTTCGGGTCGCCGCCGATGATCGCGAGCATCAGCGGCAGCTCGTAATGCGCGGCGCGCACCACGGACTCGGGACTGCCGCCGACGCCGATCCAGGCCTTCAGCCGCCCATGCTCGACCGGCGGATAGACCAGTTGATCCCTCAGCGGCGGTCGCAGCTGGCCCTGCCAGGTCAGCGGCTGTTGCGGCAGCAGGCTGACGAACAGATCGAGCTTCTCCTCGAACAGCGCCTCGTAGTCCTTGAGGTCGAAGCCGAACAGCGGAAAGGACTCGGTGAACGAGCCGCGGCCGAGGATGACCTCGGCGCGGCCGTTCGACACCGCGTCGAGCGTCGAGAAGCGCTGGAACACGCGGATCGGGTCATCCGAGCTCAGCACCGTCACCGCCGAGCCGAGCTTGATCTTCGTGGTGCGCGCCGCGATCGCCGCCAACGCCACCTCCGGCGCCGAGATCGCGAAATCGCCGCGATGGTGCTCGCCGAGCCCGATGAAATCGAGCCCGAGCTGGTCGGCCAGCACCGCCTCCTCGACGACGTCGCGGATCACCTGGGCATGGGCGGCCATCGCGCCCTCCGCGTTGCGGGTGACGTCGCCGAACGTGTCCAGGCCGAATTCGATCGCTGTGCTCATGTCTCATTCCGTTGCGTCGGGCCGTCATACGGCCTCTGCTCGTCAGCTGGAAGGGGCGTAGCCGGATTGCAAGCGGCTGACGCGAAACACAAGGTTTCGACAAGCTCTTCGTGTCCACCGTCATTCCGGGGCAATCGTCGGCGCGCAGGCGCAAGGCGCCTGCGTGTTGGCGATTGAACCCGGAATCTCGAAGTGAGGAAAGCAATGTCGAGATTCCGGGTTCAAGGCCGGCGGCCTTGCCCCGGAATGACCGGGGCTCAAATGGTCTGGAATGAGACACTTTCGGCGCTCGAATATTTTGCTTTCGTTTTTACCGAAAGTGTGCTCTACTGCGTCCATCCTGCCTCATCGATGAGGGGCGTACGCGCGGTCGTCACGAGACGCGAGGCGGGGATGCGGTGGCCGTAGCGGGTCGCAGCGCGGTGTCGCGCCGACGAACGATCCGATGCGGACAGTCAAGTCGCGTGGTCCTGGCCTCCCGATGCTGAGGTCAAGCCGGATGATGGTGCGGAAGCGCATCACGCCGACGATGGGGGCAACACAGCCGGTCCCCAGGGAGAGCGCGAAGCAGCTGTTAAGACCATCGCGCAGGGAAGGCCGGGATGTCCCAGCCGAACCTGTGGTTCCTGCCGCCTGCACTTTTTTTCGCAGGCGGGCCATGGGGGCGGCGAGCTCCCGGTCTTCCCTGCGCCCTTACGTTTCAGAGGGCAGGCGATCCGGACAGAGCTCGGGCTTGAGAGGCCGCGGGAATGCGAACCCATGGCCTCGGCTGATGCGATTGCCGCCCGCGCCTCTTGCGCGGTCATGCCATGCCAAAAAATGGACGTGTGAGCCGGTGACGCATCACGTAGGCTCAAGGCACCTCTCACCCGGACACACGCGCATGACGACAGGCGGCGACTATCAGATCTTCGAGGCGGGCGACGTCGTGTTGCAGTCGGGCGTGACGTTCCCGTCGCTGCGGCTCGCCTACAAGACATACGGCACGCTGAATGCGGCCAAGGACAACGTCATCCTCTATCCGACCTCGTTCGGTGCCCAGCATATCGACACCGAATGGCTGATCGCGCCCGGCGGCGCGCTCGACCCCACCAAGTACTTCGTCATCATTCCGAACCTGTTCGGCAATGGCCTGTCGTCGTCGCCCTCGAATACGCGCGAGCTGTTCGGCGACGCGCCGTTCCCGTCCATCAGCTATCACGATGCGGTCGCGGTGCAGCGGCGGCTCGTGGAGGAGCCGTTCGGGATCAGCCGGATCGCGCTGGTCTATGGCTGGTCGATGGGCGGCATGCAGGCCTATCACTGGGCCGCCTGTCATCCGGACATGGTGGAGCGTGCGGCGGTGGTGTGCGGCAGCGCGCGCTGCTCGCCCTACAATCACCTGTTTCTCGACGCGGTGAAGGCGGCGCTGACGGCCGATCCCGCGTTTCGCAACGGCCGCTTCGCCGAGAAGCCGGTGGCCGGCCTGCGCGCGATGGGGCGGATCTATGCGGGCTGGGCGATGTCCTACGAGTTCTATCGCGACGAGGTCTGGCGCGAGCAGGGCTTTGGCTCGCAGGAGGACTATCTCGCCGCCACCTGGGACTTAGCCTTCGCGCATCGCGACGCGAACAACCTGCTGACGCAGATCGCGATCTGGCAGGGCGGCGACATCAGCAATTGCGCGGCGTTCGGCGGCGATCTCGACCGTGCGCTCGGCGCGATCACCGCCCGCATGTTGCTGATGCCGGGCCAGACCGACCGCTACTTCGATTGGCGCGACAACGAGCGAGAACTTCCCATGCTCGTGAACGCCCGCTCCGCGGCGCTGCGGCCGATCCCCTCGATCCACGGCCACCGCGCGGGCAATCCGATCCGCATCCCGGCGGACCGCGATTTCATCAACGCCAACGTCTCCGCCCTTCTCCAGAGCTGACACCCGAGTTCGACATGACCGACGTGCCCACCGACGAATTCGCGCCCCGTCCGAAGCTGCTGACACCGCCGGTGCTGCAGCAGCTCTGCACGCGCTCCAACCTGCAGGGCGCGCTACGCACGCTCAGCCATTACGGCGCGATCATCGGCGTGGGTGCGCTGATCGGAGCGATCGCATCGACGCATGGTGTGCTGTGGGCGCTGCCCTTGCTGCCGGTGCAGGGCGTGCTCATCGCGTTCCTGTTCATGGCGGTGCACGAGACCGCGCACAAGACCGCCTTCGACAGCCGCAGGCTCAACCTCGCGGTCGGCTATCTCTCCGGCTTCCTGATCGGACTGCCTTATGAATATTACTGCCTGTTCCATTGGGAGCATCACCGCCACACCCAGGATCCCCTGCGCGATCCGGAGCTGATCGTCGGCCCCAAGCCGTGTTCGGAGACGCAGCTCGCGATTGCCTATTCCGGCCTGGTCCAGATGACCGGCCGGCTGCGACTGCTGCTGCAACATGCGATCACCGGCGAGGTGACGGTGCCATGGGTGCCTGCCGGCCGCCGCGCCACCATCGTACGCGAGGCGCGCGCCTATGCCGCCGGCTACGCGCTGCTGCTGCTCGGCTCGCTCGCGCTGCACAGCGCGCTGTTGCTGTGGGTCTGGGTTCTGCCGCTGCTGCTGGGGCAATTGGTGTTGCGACCCTATCTCTACGCCGAACACACCGGCTGCGACCATACCAGGAGCGCCTTCCAGAACACCCGCACCACCTTCACCACGCGCGCCGTGCACTGGCTCGCCTGGAACATGCCCTATCACGTCGAGCACCACGCCTATCCCGCGGTGCCGTTCCACGCGCTGCCGAAGCTGCATGCGATCGTCGACGGCGAGATCAAGTATCGCGGCGAGGGCTACATTGCGGTGACGCGGCAGACCTGGGCGTGGTTTCGGGCGCAGTGGAAGGAGAGGAAAGCCGAGACGTGATGAAATTAGATCCTGCGGCGAGCGCGGTGCTTACCTCGCCCCGCTTGCGCGGCGAGAGATCCGGCCAAACGACGCAAACTGCGCAAGCAGCAAGGGCCCAGTTCGTAGCAGGGAGGGCGAAGGATCCGCTCACCGCCAGCGCTCGCGCATGCGGGCACCGAGGTCGATGCGCGGACCCTGGCTCGCATACGCCGCGCCCGGCTGCGCCCGCGGCCAGCTGGTGCGTTCGAACAGCGGCACCAGCGCTTCCGGAATGAACCGCGTGCGCGAGGCATAGACATGACGATCGCCGCGCACCGGCTGGCCATGGACGAAGAAGCGCTGCGGCACCAGCAGATGCAGGTCGTCCTTGGCGCGGGTCATGGCGACGTAGAGCAGCCGGCGCTCCTCTTCCAGCTCGGCGCTCGTGCCGGCGCCGAGATCGGAGGGCATGCAGCCGTCGACGACGTTGAGGATGTGCACGGAATTCCACTCCATGCCCTTGGCGGAATGGATGGTGGAGAGGATCAGATAGTCCTCATCGAGCAAAGGCACGCCGGACTGATCGGAGGTGGCGTCGGGCGGGTCGAGCGTCAGCTCGGTGAGGAAACGCTCGCGCGACGGATAGCCGCTCGCGATCTGTTCGAGCTGCAGCAGGTCGGCGGTTCGCACCTCCGAATCCTCATGAACGCGTTCGAGATGCGGCTGATACCAGTGCCTGACGCGCTCGATATCCCCGGGCCATTCCGAGACGCGCAACTGCTCCAACGCACGCACGAACGCCGTCCAATCCTCGCCGGCGCGGGCCGGCGCGGGCTGCTCGCACAACCGTGCGATCGGATCGGCGCTCTCGCTGATGGCATCGAGCAGGCGCTGCGCCGACGCGGGTCCGATGCCGGGGATCAGATGCAGCACGCGGAAGCCGGCGATGCGGTCGCGCGGATTCGCGACGAAGCGCAAGCAGGCCAGCACGTCCTTGACATGGGCGGCATCGAGGAACTTCAACCCGCCGAACTTCACGAACGGGATGTTGCGGCGCGTGAGCTCGAATTCCAACGGCCCGCTGTGCGACGACGTTCGGAACAGCACGGCCTGCTGCTTGAGCACGATGCCTTCCTCGCGCTTCGCCAGCACCTGCTCGACGATGTAGCGCGCCTGGTCGGTCTCGTCGCTGATCGTCACGAGCTGCGGTTTGCGCGAGCTCGTGCGGTCCGTCCACAAATTCTTGGTGAAGCGCTCGCGCGCCAGCCCGATCACGCCGTTGGCCGCGGTGAGGATCGGCTGCGTCGATCGGTAGTTGCGGTCGAGCGTGATGATGTCGGCGCGCGGGCTGAACTGATCGGGAAATTCGAGGATGTTGCGCACGGTGGCGGCGCGGAAGGCGTAGATCGACTGCGCGTCGTCGCCGACCACCGTCAGTCCCGCGCCGTCGGGCTTCAAGCCGAGCAGAATCTGCGATTGCAGCCGGTTGGTGTCCTGATATTCGTCGACCAGCACGTGGTCGAAGCGATCGCCGATCTCGCGCGCGATGGCTTCGTCCGCCATCATCTGCGCCCAGTACAGCAGCAAATCGTCGTAGTCGAGCACGGCGTTGGCCTGCTTGGCTTCGACATAGGCCGCGAACAGGCCCTTCAGCTCGCCGGCCCATTCCGCGCACCACGGAAAATGCCGCACCAGTGCCTCGTCGAGCGGCATGTCGGCGTTGACGCAGCGCGAATAGATCGCAAGGCAGGTACCCTTGGTCGGAAAGCGTCGCTGCGTGTTGGACAAGCCGCGTTCGTGCCGCACCAGATTCATCAGGTCGGCGGAATCCTCGCGATCATGGATCGTGAACACGGGGTCGAGGCCGACGCGCTCAGCGTAGTCGCGCAGCATCCGCGCGCCCAGGCCATGAAACGTGCCGGCCCAGGTGAGCGCGGCCGTGATCGGCTCGGCCTTGCCGCCCAGCACCTTGCGGGCAATGCGCTCGACCCTGCGGCTCATCTCGCTCGCCGCGCGGCGCGAGAACGTCATCAACAGGATACGGCGCGGATCGGCACCATTGACGAGCAGATGCGCCACGCGGTGCGCGAGCGTGTTGGTCTTGCCCGATCCCGCGCCGGCAACGATCAGCAGCGGCGGGCCCGGTGCGGCCAGCGCACCGCCATGCTCGACGGCGCGGCGCTGCTCCGGATTGAGATCGTCGAGATATGTCGCAGCCGTGGCCTGCACGAATCGTCCCTCAGCCTGCAAGAATCAGTGATTTGCGCCTCATGTGCAACGCGATGGCCCGGTCGCGGCAGCGTTTTACATGATTCGCAACCGGTCTTTTTTGTCACGGTTGCCCACAGAGCGTCCGCCAGCCGCTTGCGCTGGCGCGCGTGCACTCCTATCCAATCAGCCCCGTCACGAATCTCGGAAGAACACCGTGTCGAATTTTGCCTCCATCATCGCCGCTGAGCTCGCCGTCAGGGATGCCCAGGTCCAGGCCGCGATCGACCTGCTCGATGGCGGCGCGACCGTGCCGTTCATCGCGCGCTACCGCAAGGAAGCGACTGGCATGCTGGACGACACGCAGCTGCGCACGCTGGAGGAACGGCTGCGATATCTGCGCGAGATGGATGCACGGCGCACCGCGATCATCGAGAGCATCAAGGCACAGGGCAAGATGACGCCGGAGATCGAGCTGGCGCTGGCGACCGCCGACACCAAGGCCCGGCTCGAGGATATCTATCTGCCGTTCAAGGAGAAGCGCCGCACCAAGGCGCAGATCGCCAAGGAGGCCGGACTCGAGCCGCTCGCCGACATGCTCATCGGCGATCCGATGAAGGCTCCGGAAGTCGAGGCCAAGGCGTTCATCAAGAAGGACGGCGACAATCCGGTCAAGGACGTCAAGGCGGCGCTGGAAGGCGCACGCGCGATCCTGGTCGAGCGCTTCGCCGAGCATGCCGATCTCGTCGGCTCGCTGCGTGAGGAGATGTGGACCCGCGGCGCCGTGAAGGCGACGGTGCGGCACGGCAAGAAGACCGAGGGCGCGAAATTCGCCGATTACTTCGACTTCTCCGAGCCGTTCACCAAGCTGCCGTCGCACCGCATCCTGGCGATGCTGCGCGGCGAGAAGGAAGAGGTGCTGCAGCTCGATTTCGGCGACGGCGAGCCGGAGGATTCGAAGGACCCGTCGCTGTATGAGAACCGCATCGCGGTGACCTTCGGCATCTCGCGGCAGGGCCGCCCGGCCGATCAGTTCCTGTCCGACTCCGTGCGCTGGGCCTGGCGCACCCGCATCAAGACCTCGCTGGCGCTCGATATCCGCATGCGGCTGTGGCAGGAGGCGGAGAAGGAGGCGGTGCGCGTGTTCGCGGCGAACCTGCGTGATCTGCTGCTCGCTGCTCCCGCCGGCGGCCGCGCCACGCTCGGCCTCGATCCCGGCTTCCGCACCGGCGTCAAGGTCGCGGTGATCGACCGCACCGGCAAGTTCGTCGACCACGCCACGATCTATCCGCACGAGCCGCAGCGGCAGTGGAACGAGAGCATGCTGACGCTCGTGCAGCTCTGCATCAAGCATCGCATCGAGCTGGTCGCGATCGGCAACGGCACTGCGTCGCGTGAAACGGAGAAGCTGGTCAACGATTTGATGAAGCTGAAGCCGGATCTCAAGCTGACCAAGGCGATCGTGTCGGAAGCCGGCGCGTCGGTCTATTCGGCCTCGGAGTTCGCCGCGAAGGAATTCCCCAATCTCGACGTGTCGATCCGCGGCGCCGTTTCGATCGCGCGCCGCCTGCAGGATCCGCTCGGCGAGCTCGTCAAGGTACCGCCGGCCTCGATCGGCGTCGGCCAGTATCAGCACGACCTCAATCAGTATGAGCTGGCACGCGCGCTCGATGCCACCGTCGAGGACTGCGTGAACGCCGTCGGCGTCGACCTCAACACCGCCTCGGCGCCGCTGCTCGCACGCGTGTCGGGCATCGGGGAGAGCCTCGCACAGAACATCGTCGCGCACCGTGACAGCAACGGCCCGTTCCCGAGCCGCGACAAGCTGAAGGAAGTGCCGCGGCTCGGACCGAAGGCGTTCGAGCAATGCGCCGGCTTCCTGCGCATCCGCGACGGCGACAATCCGCTCGACGCCTCCGGCGTGCATCCGGAATCCTATCCGATCGTGAAGAAGATCCTCGAGGCGACCAAGAGCGACATCAAGGCGCTGATTGGTGAGACCAAGGTGCTGAAGGCGTTGAGCCCGACGAAGTTCGCCGACGAGCGCTTCGGCGTGCCGACGGTCACCGACATCATCAAGGAGCTGGAGAAGCCCGGCCGCGATCCGCGTCCGGAGTTCAAGACGGCCACCTTCCAGGAGGGCGTCGAGAAGATCACCCATCTCAAGCCCGGCATGATCCTGGAGGCGACTATCACCAACGTCGCGGCGTTCGGCGCCTTTGCCGATATCGGCGTGCACCAGGACGGCCTGATCCACATCTCGGCGATGTCCGAGAAGCGCATCAATGATCCGCGCGAGGTGGTGAAGCCGGGGCAGGTCGTGAAGGTGAAGGTCCTCGACGTCGACGTGCCGCGCAACCGCATCTCGCTGACGCTTCGGCTGTCTGATCCGCTGCCGGCGAAGGGCGAGAAGCGGACCAGCGCACGGCCGCCAGCGGCCCGCATGACCACGCGTGAGGAGAAGTCGTCGGGCGGCGGCGCGCTTGCGGCGGCGATGGCCAAGGCGGCGGAGCGGCGCAAGGGCGCCTGAGGCGGATGGCGATGAGGCGCCGCGGAGGACATGCCCCCTCTGCGGCGTCATGTCTGCAGCGTCATGCCATTCGGCGGCGTGTCGGTCTTCCCTATCTGTGCGGTGATGCTTACCTTGCTCGGCGGGCCGCGAGTGGAGACCGAGCATGACGAACCGGACCGTGATCATTGCCGGCGCGACCGGGCTGGTGGGACGGGAGCTTCTTCGCGGCCTGCTTGCCGACCCGACAGTGGATCGCGTGCATGTCGTCGGCCGCCGCGCGCCGCCTGACCATTCGCCCAAGCTGACGGCGCATGTCGTGGATTTCACCGCGCTGCCGTCCCTGCCGCCGGCCGACGAGCTCTATCTGGCACTCGGGACCACGATCAAGGTGGCCGGGAGCCAGGCCGCCTTCCGCGCCATCGATCACGACGCGAACCTCGCCGTCGCCAAGGCCGCGCTCGCGAGCGGCACGAGACGCGTTGGTCTGGTCAGCGCAATGGGCGCCGACAGCAGCTCGCCCGTCTTCTATAGCCGGGTGAAAGGCGAGTTCGAGGACGATCTGACCGCGCTGCCCTTCGAGGGCCTGGTGATCGCGCGGCCTTCGCTGCTGGTCGGCCCGCGGGCGGAGCTCGGACAGCCGAGTCGTCCGGGCGAGGAATGGGGCAACAGGCTGAACAGCATCATCGGCTTCCTGATTCCGGCGAACTACAAGCCCATCGCGGCGGCGGACGTCGCCGATGCACTGCTGATGGCTGTTCCTACGGTTGCCGGCACGCGAGTGATGCTGTCAGGGGCCATGCGCCGATGATCGAGCCTGCCGCTCTTGCGCAGCGGCTTGGTCTCACCATTTTCGATAAATAGAAATCAAGTATCGCGCCGCGCCTCAGGCTTTGGATCGACAGGTGAACTCGGCGGTCTCCGTAGTTTTACGGCCGTATCGCATGTGACTATCAGGGAGTGAATGGCTGAAGCGGGCAAGACGGGAATCGCGTCTTAACATCTTAACCATATCTCGCTGGTAGTTGTGCATCGAGGAAAAACGAACCCGGTGTTTCATGCGCAGACAGCTGCTTGAAGTTTGTTTCTTGGCATTGGTGGGAACCCTGCTCGGACCCCAAGCGGCGACGGCGTCTCCGCGAATGGTGTCGCTGGTCTTCAACTCGCAGATTCAGAACCCGCAGCAGATCGGGTCGGACGAATTTCGCGTGAAGCTGCAGGCGTTGGCCGGCAAGCGGCTCATCATTGATGAGCGTGCGGGCAACGCATTCGGCAGCGAGGCGGCGGTGCTGGCTGCGACCCGGAGCGGCGCGGTGGACGTGGCCGTGGTGTCCGGCGGCATCGCCAGCGCGGTCGTTTCCGAGCTTGGCGTCTTCGACATCCCGTTCCTGTTCCGTGACACCGCGCATGCCAAGGCGGTTGCGCAAGGGCCGGTCGCCGCCGCGATCGGCGCCAAGTTCGCCGACAAGGGACTGGTGCTGCTGGCGCTGGGCAAGCAGGGCTTTCGCAATCTCACCAACTCGAAGCGTCCGGTCCGTACCGTCGATGACGTCAAGGGCCTCAAGATCCGCGTGATCCCCAATCCCGTCTACCAGATGACCTTCAAGGCGCTCGGTGCCGACGTGATGCCGATGGATTTTCCGCTGGTCTATGCAGCGCTCAAGGACGGTCGTCTGGACGGTCAGGAAAATCCGGTCGCCACCATCGCGGCCAATCGCTTCGACGAGGTGCAGAAATATCTGACGCTCACCGGCCATTTCTTCGCGCCGATCGCCTTCGTCGCCAACCGCGCGATGTTCGATCATCTCGATGCGGCGGACCGTGACGCGCTGGTTGCCGCCGCCAAGGCGGCTGCGGAGGTCACTTGGCAGGCCCAGCTCGATGCGCAGAAGCTCGATGAGCTGCGCAAGGGCGGCATGGAGGTGATCGAGACGTTCGATCGCAAGACCTTCGTCGATGCGGTCAGGCCGCTCGATCCCGACTTCGAGAAGCGCTTCGGCAAGGAGCTGCTCGCCACTATCAGGTCCACTCCGTGAAACAGCCGGGCAAATCGATGAAATTGTCTTCTCTGATGTCTTGGATCGGTGTCCGCCCGCGAATCTTCGGCGGCTTTGCCTTGATCCTGAGCTTCCTGGTGTTGCTCGGCGGCTTCGCCATGATCCAGGTCGGGCGCATCGGCGGCACCGTGGACGAACTCGTCACCAGCGCGGCCGGGGACGCCGGCATGTCGCAGGTGCGTGCCGCGCTGCTCGCTGCCAACGGCGCGGTTGAGAGATTCATCCGTACCTGGAACGTCGGTGACAAGGATGCGGCCAGCAAGGCCATCGACGCCGTCGGCGGTCTCGCCGATCAGGTCGAGAAGCAGTCCGGCAGGCTGAAGGTGCTGGCTGACGGCATGGGCCCGGTGCGAAGCGCGCTGGCGGCCTATCGCTCATCGTTCGCTGCCGCGGCCGAGGCCGTGGACCGCCTGCGCGCGGCGACGACCAAGACCGACGCATTGGGCGCCGTCGCCGGAATCAACATGGGCGGCATCCAGGTTGCCCTCGCCAATCGCGCGGGCAGCGAGCCGTTGATGAATCCGTTGCGTCTGGCCAGCGTCGTCGACGCGGTCCGCATCGCGGTGATGCGCTATACCAACACGTTGTCGAATGGCGATGCCGACGATGCCAGGCTCACCTTCGTCTATGCGAAGCTCGCGATTGCCGATGCGGAGGCCGAGATCGCGGGTGTCGATGATGCCAAGCTGAAGGCGCTGGTTGCTGCGCTGAAAGAGGCTCTCACGGCGGATGCGGCTGCGCTCGAGGAGGTGATCAAGGTGGCCACTGACCTGCGCGCCAAGCAGGCGGAGCTCGCCAAGGCGAGCGCCTCGATCGATACCCAGGTCAGCCGGATCAACCAGCAGCTCGGTGCGGCGCGCGCAGAGCAGGCCGCGAGGACCGGCGTCGCGGTCGAAGATACCAAGCAGACCATCATCGTGACGGCAGCCGCAGCCGTGATATTCGGAGCGGTGCTGGCCTGGCTGATCGGCGCCAGCGTGTCGAACCCGATCCGCGGCATGACCGACCGCATGCAGTCGCTGGCGGCCGGCGAATTGGATCAGCCGATTCCCGGCGGCGAGCAGCGCGACGAGATCGGCCGGATGGCGCGCGCCGTGGAGATTTTCCGTGACAATGCGCTTGCTGTACGCCGCATGGAGCAGGAGGCCGCGGCACAGCGTGAAGCTGCGGAGGCCGAGCGCGCCCGCATGATGTCCGATCTGGCTGGTCGATTCGAGCAGGGCATGCAGGGCGTCATCACCGGCGTCGGCGGGCGTGCGACCGAGATGGGCGAGAGCGCCAGCGAGCTGGCGCGCGTCGCCGAACGCGGCCGTGGCCTTGCGGAAGCGGTCGCCAGCCGGGCCGAGCAGGCCTCCGTCAATGTGCAGACCGTGGCCTCGGCGACCCAGGAGCTCGCGGCCTCGATCAGGGAGATCTCCTCCCAGGTCCAGCGCTCGGTCACGGTGTCGACCCGGGCCACGCACGAGACGCAGCGGACATCCGAGCTGATCGACGGGCTGTCCAGCGCGGCGGAGAGGATCGGCACCATCGTGCAGCTGATCCAGGCGATCGCGAGCCAGACCAACCTGCTGGCGCTCAACGCCACCATCGAGGCGGCGCGCGCCGGCGAGGCCGGCCGCGGCTTTGCGATCGTCGCGAGCGAGGTGAAGAACCTCGCCTCGCAGACCGCGCAGGCGACGGAGCAGATCTCGAGCCAGATCGCGACCATCCAGAGCGCGACGCAGGAGACGGTCGGCGCGATCGCCCAGTTCGGCACGACCGTGCGGGAGATTGCCGAGATCTCCAATGCGATCGCCGCCGCGGTGGAGCAGCAGGGGGCTGCGACCAGCGAGATCGCCCGCAACGTCGAGCAGGCGGCCAGCGGCACGGCGGCGGTCACGCAGGAGATCGGCGACGTGCGTAACGTGGCCGGGCAGACCGATGCCGGCGCTGAAGCTGCGCTGGCGGCGGCCGCCGCGCTGCAGCAGCAGGCCGCTTCGCTGAAGAGCAATGTCGCCGACTTCCTGCAGACGATCCGGACCGCGGCCTGAGCTGCAAAGTCGGTGGCGACTGGAGTTGACGCAAGGAGCGCAGGCTCACACTCTGCGGCATGACCGAGCACCAGCCGCGTTCCCTCACACTTCCCATCGACGGCGCGGGCGTCGTGTCCGCGCTGTTCATGTCTCCGGCGGAGGCGCGCGCCTGCTTCGTGTTCGCCCATGGCGCGGGCGCCGGCATGACCCACGTCTTCATGAACCAGGCGGCCGCAAGCCTCGCTGCACGCGGCATCGCGACGCTGCGCTTTCAGTTTCCCTACATGGAGAAAGGCAGCAAGCGCCCGGATCCGCCCGCGCTCGCCCACGCCGCGGTGCGGGCTGCCGTGGCGGAGGCCGCGCGGCTCTGTCCGGGGCTGCCGCTCGTCGCGGGCGGCAAGTCGTTCGGAGCGCGCATGACGTCGCAGGCGCAGAGTGCAGCGCCGCTGCCAGGCGTGACCGGGCTCGCCTTTCTCGGCTTTCCGCTTCACCCCGCCGGCAAGCCCTCCATTATGCGCGCCGATCATCTCGCTCCGATCGAGGTCCCGATGCTGTTCCTGCAGGGGACGCGCGACAAGCTGGCGGAGATGGAGCTGCTCGCGCCCGTCGTGAAGCGGCTGGGACCGCGCGCGACCGTGCATTGGATCGATCAGGCCGACCACGCCTTCCACGTGCCTGCGCGCTCCGGCCGGAATGATCAGGCCGTCATGGAGGACCTGACGGAGGCGTTTGCGGCGTGGCTGGAGACTCTGGAAGCGCGTGCCGGCTGACGCGCCGAGCGCCTCTTTCGGAGAAAAATGGCATGAGAACAAAAATAGAACTTCTCCGTCACCAGAGGTTGAGGCATAGTTATAATAAAAGGGAGGGGAGTTCGATGAGGTCGGCAGTGTTGGCGGTGTCGGTATGCGCGCTCGGCGTGCTGATGCTCTCTGCAGCTCCGTCGCGCGCCGATGCCAGGCTCACCGGCATGGTGGTCGTGAAGGGGACTTGCCAGAAGCTCATCGTCGCGGGAGAGGATCGCAGCTCCGAATGCAAGGGCGCGCTGCTCAATACCGACTATGACGATCAGCGCACCGGCTTCTACTTCACCTTGCTCGACGGCAGCGTGGTCACGTTCTCGAACCGCGGCGATCTGCAGGAGCAACCCGGACCGGACAAGTTCGTCACGCCGGTCGATATGATGATCATTGGCCAAAGTCGGAAGACGATCAACAAGGTGACGGCGAAGGGGCAATGCCGTCACGGCAATCCCTTCAAGGGACCCGACCTGATCGAATGCACGGCCGACAGCGAGATCGGCCGCTTTGAAGGGCTATTTCTGTCCAATGGGGAGAAGCCAGTGATGCAGACCTTCTGAGGCCGTCACCTCTGTGCGCAAGCAGGATGAGCCAGCAGGAGAGCTCGTCGCTGCGTCGCCGGTCGTCACTCGCCACCGTACGGTCTACGCGGCAAATCCGGCCTGCTCGGCAATATCCACTTTGTCAGAGGATCGTGATGAGAAAGACAGCTTCATCCGTTTGGCTGCTGGCCCTCGGCGCGGCGAGCCTGCCGGCCAAGTCGGTCCGTGCAGAGGATGGATTGAAGGGGATCGAGACGTTTCACGGCGCCTGCAAGAAGCTCACGGTCGCGGAAGGACCGGACCGCCGACTGCAAGGGCGTTTAGCTCAACACGCGTTACCGTGATGGACGAGCCGGCTTGGAGCAAGACGCCCGTCCTCTGAGGCTGCGATCTCCCGACTCCCGAAAATTTGGCGCGACATCAAGCTCGAAATATTGCAACAAGTCGGCGTCGTGGGTGAGGCCGGGTGTGCGGGTCGCCAGATCTTGGAGAGTGTGATGTTCCGATACGTTGGCGTCGTCCTGGGGCTGCTCTGGAGCCTCGTATCGATCAGCACCGCGCTGGCCGACGACGCCAAGCTCCGGATCGGCGTTCTCCGGCTGTCCTCGTCCGCGCCAGTGTTCATCGCGTTGGACAAGGGCTACTTCCGCGAAGCTGGCCTGGACGTCGAGCTGAAGTTTTTCGATGCAGCGCAACCGATCGCCGTGGCGACGGCCACCGGCGACGTCGATGTCGGGGTGACCGCCTTCACCGCAGGACTGTATAACCTCGCAGGCAAGGGCGCGTTGAAGATCATCGCCGGCATGAGCCGTGACCGCCCCGGGTTTCCGCTGATCGGCTACTTCGCCAGCAACAAGGCTTACGAGGCAGGTCTCAAGGCGCCGAAGGATATTGCCGGCAAGCGCGTGGCGATGACCCAGGTCGGGTCGAGCTTTCACTATTCGGTGGGACTGCTGGCCGACAAATACGGCTTCAAGCTCGCCGACGTGAAGATCGTGCCGCTGCAATCGATGTCCAACATGTCGGCGGCAATCAAGGGTGAGACCGTCGACGCGGCGCTGATGCCGGTTTCCGTCGCGCGCAAGCTGATGGAGGAGGGCGCCGTCAAGCATCTTGGCTGGGTTGGCGACGAGACGCCGTGGCAGGTCAGCGGCGTGTTCGCGGGGCCGAAAATCTTGGCCAACACGGCGCTGGTCGGCAAGCTGCTGGCGTCGCTTCAGCGCGCCGAGCGCGAGTATCATGATGTCGTGCTCGCCTCGGTCAAGGACGGCACTGCCGCGATCGACGTCAAGACCAGGCCATTGCTGGAAATCATCGGCAAGTACACCAACCTGCCGGTCGAGCAGGTGGTCGGCAATTGCGCCTATATCGATCCTGACGGCAAGCTCGATGTGAAGAACATCGACAGCCAGATCAAATGGCTGCAGGCGCAGGGGTTCGCGGACCAGGGCTATGATGCGGCCGCGATCATCGCCAAAGACCTTGTGAAGCCGGATTGATGAAGGCGGGCGCAGCGCGGAACTGCAGCGGGATCGCCTGACATGGACCTGATCGCCGAGACCATCAGCCATCGTTTCGACGCGCTCGAAGTGCTCGATGGCGTATCATTCACGGTCGGAGCCGGCGAGGTGGTCGCCGTCGTTGGGCCGTCCGGCTGCGGCAAGAGCACGCTGCTGGCGATCCTCGGAGGGTTGTTGCAGCCGAGCAAAGGTCAGGCGCTGCTGCGCGGAGCCCCGCCGCCCGGCAGCCTCAATCCCCTGACGTTCGTGTTCCAGGACTTCGCGCTGCTGCCGTGGGCAAGCGTCGCCGACAATGTTGCCTTTCCGCTCCTCCATACGTCCTTGTCGGCGCAGCAGCGCGCCGTCGCCGTCGACGATGCGTTGCAGCGGACCGGGCTGGCAGACTTCCGGACCGTCTATCCCAAGCAGTTGTCGGGCGGCATGCGCCAGCGGGTTGGCATTGCCCGGGCGCTGGCGGTCCGCCCGGCGATCCTGCTGATGGATGAGCCGTTGTCGGCGCTGGACTCGCAGACCCGCGAGCTGCTGATGGAGGACTTCGTCGATCTGCTCGCCGACGGCACCATGGGCGCGGTCTATGTCACGCATAATCTCGAGGAGGCGGTGCGGCTCGCCGACCGCATCGTCGTGCTGTCGCGTCGTCCTGGCCGCATCCGGAAGGTCGTCAGCGTCCCGGCGACGCGGCGCTGCCGCGGCGATACCGGAGTACGCGCGCAACTGCTGGACCTGCAGAACGAGCTCTGGGGACTGATCCGGACCGAGGCGATCGATGCCGAGCGCGAGGTTCAGAATGCTTGAACGCTCCCCGGCCGAATCGCCTGAGGTCGTCGGCACGCAGGCCCGGAAGGTGCCGTTCCGGGGCGGCGGCTTCACGCCGGCCGCAAGCCGCTGGGCCGGCTGGCTCGCGCTCGCGGCGGCTCTCGGTCTGTGGCAACTGATCGGCAGCGTCGCCCTGGTCAATCCCTTGTTCCTGCCGACGCCGCTGATGATCCTGCGTGCCCTGTATCGATTGGCCGAAAGCGGCGCGCTCTGGCAGCATGTCTCGGCATCGTTCGTACGCATCGTATCCGGCTGGGCGCTCGGCACCGCCACCGGCATCGTCGTCGGCTTCTCGATCGGGCTGTGGCGCATTGCGCGCAGCATCGGCATCACTTTCGTCTCGGCGCTGTTTCCGATTCCGAAGATCGCCGTGCTGCCGCTGCTGATTCTTTGGCTCGGCATCGGCGAGCAACCGAAGATCGCGACAATCGCGCTAGGCGTGTTCTTCTCGACCACGATCTCGGTCTATAGCGGCGTCGACGCGGTGCCGCGCAACCTGATCCGCATGGCGCAGAGCTTCGACGTGCCGTTCCCGACCATCGTCCGCCGCGTGATCTGGCCCGGGGCGCTGCCCTCGATCCTCGCCGGTTTCCGCATCACCGCGTCGGTGGCGTTGATGCTGGTGGTCTCGGCGGAGATGATCGGCGCCGAGACCGGCATCGGCACCTTCGTGCTGCAGGCCGGCAATCTGATGCAGACCGATCAGCTGATGGCGGGGATCCTGATCCTGTCGCTGTTCGGTCTCGCCGTCGGCCGGCTGATCAGCATGCTCGAAGCGCGGCTCCTGCGTTGGCGCTGATCGGCCCCGTCACGCGTTGCCGCGATCCTCGCGGAACAGGTCGAGCTTCTCCTGCACCGGGCGATCCGAGAACGAGAACAGCACCGCATCCTCGTCCGGCTCATGGCTGACCCATTGCCAGCTCGGAACGACGAACAGATCGCGCGGTCCCCATTCGAAGGTCTGGTCGCCGATGCGGCTGCGGCCCTTGCCTTCGATCGCGGTGAACACGGTCGCGTCGGTCGAGCGATAGCGCGCAGTCTTGAAGCCCTTCGGCAGCAGCTGGATGAAGGTGCCGATCGTCGGCATGGCGAAGTCGCCGGTCTCCGGATTGGAGAACTTCAGCTTCAGCCCGTGGCACGCATCCCATTCCTCGCTTCGCTTGGCGCTCTCCAGCGCCTCGCGCGTGTAGGAATAGGGATAGTTGAAGATCGGCGACGTCCGCGATCTGCGCTTGGCGTCGACCGGCAGCAGGTTGTGGCCATAGCGGGCGAAGCTGTCGCCTGAGGGGCGTGCGACCTTCTGCTGATCCTCCTGCGCGCCTTGTGCGAAGGAGGCGTCGAGGAACTGCACCAGGGGAATGTCGAGGCCATCGAGCCAGAACATCGGCTCGGAGGTCTCGTTGCCGTGATCGTGCCAGGTCATCGACGGCGTGATGATGAAGTCGCCCGGCTTCATCAGGGTGCGCTCGCCCTCGACGGTCGTGAAGGCTCCCTTGCCTTCCAGCACGAAGCGCAATGCGGACTGGCTGTGCCGATGGGCGGGTGCAACGTCGCCGGGGATCACCATCTGAATGCCGGCATAGAGCGAGGTGGTGATCTTGGACTGCCCACGCAGGCCCGGATTCTCCAGGATCAGCACGCGCCGCTCGGCCTCCTTCGCCGTGATCAGACGCCCGGCCTCAACCATGTAGTCGCGTATCGCCGCGAACTGCCAAAGATGCGGACGGCAGGCGCTCTTCGGCTCGGGCGTGATGAGATCGCTCATCACGGTCCACAGCGCCGTCATGTTTTCGCCGTCGATCTTCTTGTAGAACGCCTCGCGTTCCGGGGTCGAAACTGCGGCCATGCGCGCCTCCCGATCAGATGTCGTTATTGATTGACAGTATACTGTCAATCCCGCTACCGTCAATTGCGACCAGAGCTATCAATTCGGGAGGACTGCCATGATGAAGCTGCACGGCTATTTCCGCAGCAGCGCATCCTATCGCGTGAGGATCGCGCTCAATCTCAAGGGTCTCACGGCCGAGCATCTGCCGCATCACCTCCGCAAGGGCGAGCAGCGCGCGCCCGACTATCTCGCGCTCAACCCGCAGGGCTTCGTCCCGACCCTCGAGGACGACAGCGGCGCCGCGTTGATCCAGTCGCTTGCGATCATCGAATGGCTCGATGAGACCCATCCCGAGCCGCCGCTGCTGCCGAAGGATCCGTTGCGCCGCGCCCAGGTCCGTGCCTTCGCGCAGGTGCTCGCCTGCGACACCCATCCGGTGCAGAACCTGAAGGTGCTGGCGCGGCTCCGGGAACTCGGCCTGCCCGAGGACAAGGTCACGGCCTGGGCCGGCTGGGCCAACCGCGAGGGGCTCGCTGCGTGCGAAGCGCTGATCAGGCATGAGCCTGGCCCATTCTGCTTCGGCGCGACGCCAACCTTGGCCGATCTCTGCCTGGTGCCGCAGCTTGGCAATGCACGCCGCTTCGGCGTCGATGTCGCAGCGTTCCCGCGCCTGCTGCAGGCCGAAGCCGCGGCGAAGGCGTTGCCGGCTTTCGCCGATGCTGCTCCGGAGCGTCAGGCCGATGCCGAGTAGGCCGCCCGACATCACGATGGACGCAGTCTACACCAAGCCGGGCTATCTGTTCCGGCGGATGCAGCAGATTGCGGTGTCCATTTTCGTTGAGGAGTGCCGCGAGTTCGACCTGACGCCGGTGCAATATGCGGCGCTGGTCGCGATCCAGACGCACCCGGGCATCGATGCCACCAGGTTGTCGGCGGTGATCGCCTTCGACCGTTCGACGCTCGGCAGCGTGATCGAGCGGCTGGAGAGCAAGGGTCATATCGAGCGCAGGCCGTCGGCCGAGGATAAGCGCGTCAAGCTGCTTTATCTGACCAGGACAGGTGGCGCGCTGCTCCGAGCGATCATGCCTGCGGTCGATCGCGCCCAGGCCCGCATGCTGGCGCCGCTGAAGGCCGCGGATCGCAAGATGCTGATGGCGTTGCTGGCGCAGCTCGTCGATCTCAACAACGAGGTCTCGCGGGTGCCGCTGCGTGCCGAGGATGCGCTTGAGCATCTCGGCAAGACCGGCTGATCGCGGAAGTCCGCGGTTGTCGGGCGGAAGGCATAGGCTCACAGCCGCATCACCGCCTGACGGTCGATCTTGCCGGTGCCCGTTTTCGGTAATTCGTCGATGAAGACGATCTCACGCGGATATTTGTAAGGCAGCAGCTTCGCCTTTACGTAGTCCTGCAGCGCCTTCGTCATTGCCGACGCGTCGTGCGATCGGCCATTGGTTACCACCACGGCCTTCAGGCTCATCCGCCGATCCGATAGCTCATGCGCGAACACGGCGCATTCCCTGATATCGGGATGCTCGGCGAGGCAGAGCTCGACCTCGAGCGGATAGACCCATTGGCCGGAGATCTTGACCAGGTCGTCGGCGCGGCCGCGGAAGAAATGGAAGCCGTCGGCATCCCGCACGAAGCGGTCGCCGGTGTAGATCCAGCCGTCGTCGCGGATCGTCTCCGCGGTCTTGTCCGGACGGTTCCAGTAGAGCGGCGTGTTGGAGTCGCCGCGTACCCAGAGAATGCCCTCTTCGCCGGTGGCGACCTCGCGTCCTTCGCCGTCGCGCAGCGCGATCTCGTAGCCGGGAACGCGCAGTCCGGCGGCGCCGAGCTTCTTGCGGTCCTCGCGGTTCGAGAGATAGACGTGAAGAACCTCGGTCGAGCCGAGACCTTCGACGATCTCCAGGCCGGTCAGGCTCTTCCAGCCGTTGAAGACCTCGGCCGAGAGCACCTCGGCCGCGGAGACCGCGAGCCGCAATGACGAGAAGTCCGCCTCCTTCGCACCCTCAGCCTTGGTGAGCGCGGTGTAGAGCGTCGGCAGGCCGAAGAACACGGTCGGACGGAAGCGGCCGATCGCATCGAAGATGGCGGCGGGCTTCGGCTGGCCCGGCAGCAGCAGCGTCGTCGCTCCGGCCGAGAATGGAAAGGTGATCGCATTTCCGAAGCCGTAGGCGAAGAAGATCTTGGGCACCGAGAAGCAGACGTCGTCCGGCTTGAGCCGCAGCACGTTGCGGGCGAACGCCTGCTCGCTATAGGCCATGTCATGCTGCAGATGGACGATGCCCTTGGGACGTCCGGTCGAGCCGGACGAATACATCCAGAACGCCATCTCATCGCGGTGCGTGTCGGCCTCTGGCAGCTGATCGGCGAAGCCTGGCAGCCACGCATCGACCGCGACCGTCGTTGCGGCGGCGGTAGCCGGCACCGCGCCATTGACGACGACCAGTGTGCGCAGCGCGGTCTCGGCGCAGGCCTGCGCGTCGAATCGTGCGGCAAACTCGGCATCGGCGACCGCGACCTTGGCGCCGGAATCAGCGAGATAGAATTGCAGCAGATCCGGCGGCGTCAATGTGTTGATCAGCAGCGGCACGAAGCCGGCGCGTACCGCGCCGAAGAACGCGGCCGGATAGGCCGGTGTATCGTCTAGGAACAGCAGGACACGGTCGCCGCGGCTGAGCCCGAGCGCGGTGAAGCCGTTGCCCCAGCGGCAGGCGTCGGCGCACAGCTCGGCATAGCTGCGCGGACCAGCCGGGCCGATCAGCGCGGGCTTGTCCGCGTTGCCCTTTGCGAGATTGTCGAACAGCACGCGGCCGGCATTGTAGCGGGCGGGAATCGCGAAGCCGATCTCACGCGCGCCGGCGCTGTCGCGCGGAACGTGGTCGGCGATCTCTCGCGTCATACGCGTGCTCCCGTGTTCCGAGATGCCTCGTAGCGGGCCATGAACTGCGGGGCCATGGCTCGCAGCCGCGTGTCGTCGATGCGGCCGGACCGGGTGATATAGCTGTAGGCAAATTCCATCAGGCCGAGCGTCATGTGCGCCGGGAAGGACTCGTACCACTCGGCGCTGGTCCGGGCCGCCGCCACCAGCTTCTTCACGATCGGCTGCCGCTCGGCCTGATAGCGGGCGAGGCCATCCGAGAGGCAGGTCTCCGCATCGAGCGCCTTGGCGAGCGCGATCGCATCCTCGATCGCCAGCCGCGTCCCGGAGCCGATCGAGAAGTGGGCGGTATGCAGCGCGTCGCCGATCAACACCATGTTCCGGTGCCACCAGTGCTCATTCCAGACCCAGGGAAAATTGCGCCACACCGACCGGTTGGAGACCAGCGCGCGACCGTCGAGCGTGGCGGCGAACACCTGCTCGCAGACGCGCCGGGATTCGTCGACCGACATCTCGGCGAAGCCATAGGCGTGCCACGTGGCGCGATCGCATTCCACCAGGAACGTGCTCATGTCCGGCGCATAGCGATAATGGTGCGCGTTGAAGCTGCCGCGGTCGGTCGCGACGAAGGTCTGCGACAGCGTGGCAAAGGTCTTCGACGTGCCGTACCAGGCGAACTTGTTGCTGGAGTAGGAGACGGAGAAGCCGAAATCGCCTTCGAAGCTGCGGCGAACCAGCGAGTTCAGTCCGTCGGCAGCGACGATGAGGTCGTAGCCTGCGAGCTGATCCAGCGACTGGATGATCGTGCCGTAACGGGCCACGACGCCGACGCTTTCGGCGCGCGCCTGCAGCAGCTTCAAGAGTTCGAGCCGGCCGATCGCAGAGAAGCCGACGCCGTCGATCTCGACGTTCTCGCCACGCAGATTGAGCGTGATGTTGCGCCAGCCTTCCATGTGCGGCGCGATCGCGTCCACGGTGTCGGGATCGTCGGCGCGCAGGAATTCGAGCGCCTGATCGGAGAACACGACGCCAAAGCCCCAGGTCGCCCCGGCCGGGTTCTGCTCGAACAGATCGACCACGGCGGCGGGGTGCCGCTTCTTCCAGAGATAGGCGAAATACAGCCCGCCAGGGCCGCCGCCGAGCACGGCGATGCGCAAGGGCGTCCTCCACATTGACAGTATACTGTTTAGTTTGGATCGGAGACTAATCCCTCATTTCGATCGAGGCCAGGGAAATCTTATTGCTGAAGATCGAGCCGGCGGCCGCACGTCATCCCGACGGACTTCTGCCAAAGATCGCGTCGAGTGCGGCGATATAGGTGCTTTCGACCAGCTCCGGCGCATGCCGGCCGAGCGCCTCCATCTTCACGCCCGAATTGATTTCAAGCACCTGCCAGCGCCCATCGGCCAGCACGAGGTCGACCGATGCGTAGCGGATGCCGATGACGCGTGCCGCCGCGGTCGCGAGCGCGGCACAGAGGTCCCGCTGCGCGCCTGGTTCGAGCAGCTCGGGGTGAGCTCCGAACTCGAGATTGTGCCGCCAGCTCAGCAGGCGCTGCTCGCCGCGCGGCACGATCGCGCGCAAGGCCGACGCGTCGAATTCCGCATCGAGGCGCCGCAGGAGCTGTGCGTGCCCCGTGGCCGGAGTCGCCGACAGCGCGAGATCGAGCAGCGGCTGCACGCCGTCGCCGGTCACGGTGGGGCGCTGCTTGCGGTAGACGATCATGGACGCGTCATCGAGCTGCACGACACGGACTTCGTCAACGATGTCCATGAGCGGTGCGATCGCAACGTTCGCGCCGGTCCCGAAGATGCGGTTCGCTGCGCGCAGCAGTTCATCCTTTCCCGTGACGCGGACCACCATCCGTCCAGAGGTACCCTCGTTGGGCTTGACCACCAGCCCGCGCGGATACGTTTCCAGCAGCGCCAGCGCGGCCTCGGCCGTCTGCCCGGGCTGGCCGCTAAGGGCCGGAGCAAGAAAGAACGCGTGTGGAACCGCGGCAATCCCGTCGGCTCTCAGCAGCGCCGAGGTCGCCGCTTTGTCACAGGCCAGTCTGTGCGCCACCGCACTGTTCAGGCCGAGATCATAGCCGAAGATCAGGTGACGCCGGTTGGCATCCTCGAGCACCAGCAGCCAGCCGTCCTCCCGCACGTCGAGCGCGATGCCTCGTTCGACGCAGTAGCGGGTGATGGCGGCGAGCTGGGTCTGCGGATGGTTAATCATTGCTCAAGGATTGGGCCAGGATGCGGAATTAAAGTGCTGGAAAATTGGAATCTCGGCAAGTAAATTACCCTTATCGTTTGTGTACGAACGAACGGCCGATCGAGGCGAATCCGGGCATCAGCCGGCATGCATTTGATCGTGATCAATGGTGCGTCCATGCGGGTTGATTATTCGCTGTTTTCACGTACATCAGGCGCCGAAATCGCTGGATCTATAGGGTTTTTGCGGTCCTGCCTCCGTCACGACTTGTTTCTTCCAACTTCAGCCCACGTGAAAAAACAAACGACATGAGCGCGTTCTATAAAGAGAAAGTTCTTTCCGTTCACCACTGGACGGACACCCTGTTCTCCTTCCGAGCCACCCGCGATGCGGGCTTCCGCTTCCAAAATGGTCAGTTCGCGATGATCGGCCTCGAGGTCGAGGGCCGCCCGCTGCTGCGTGCCTACAGCATGGCCAGCGCCAATCACGAGGAGGAACTCGAGTTCTTCAGCATCAAGGTGCAGGACGGTCCGCTGACCTCCCGGCTGCAGCAGATCAAGGAAGGCGACACCATCCTGGTCGGCCGCAAGGCGACCGGCACGCTGATCCCCGACAATTTGCTGCCCGGCAGCCGGCTGCTGCTGCTGTCGACCGGCACCGGCCTTGCCCCGTTCGCCAGCCTGATCAAGGACCCCGACGTCTACGAGCGGTTCGAGAGCATCGTGCTGGTCCATGGCTGCCGCCAGGTCGCCGAGCTCGCCTATGGCGAGAGCGTCGTCGCGAAGCTGCGCGAGGATGAGCTGTTCGGGCCGCTGCTCGACGGCAAGCTGCAGTATTATCCGACCGTCACCCGCGAGCCGTTCCGTAACCGCGGCCGCATCACCGACCTGATCTCGTCGCAGCAGCTCTTCAACGATATCGGCCAGCATGAGCTCGACATCGCCAAGGACCGCATCATGATGTGCGGCAGCCCGGCGATGCTGGAGGAGCTCAAGACCATGTTCGAGTCGCGAGGCTTCCTCGAAGGCAGCGGCAACCAGCCCGGACACTTCGTGATCGAGAAGGCCTTCGTCGAGCGCTGAGCCGCCGACCCTTCGTTTGCGACTTTTCTGAAAGAGCGCCTCGACGCAATCGGGGCGCTCTTTTCGTTGGCAATATCCTCCTTGCGCGCGTCCGAGCGGCCGTGCGATTTTCGGCGCCAAGACCGGGCCTTCAGACGTCCGGCGCGAACAGGGAGGGGACTTGGATTGCCCGCGTGGCGGCCATCCCCGTGATGACAGAGGGGATGAGCATGGATTCCATCGTACGGCGACAGACGCTCGGTGATCTCCTGCGGCGGAGCGCGGCGCGGACACCGACCAAGACGGCCGTGATCTGCGGCGAGATCAGCTGGACCTACGCCGAGTTCAACGCCATCGTCGACCGCCTCGCGGCCGGCCTCGCCGCCCAGGGGGTCGGCAAGGGCGAGCGCGTCGCGATCCTCGCGCGCAACTCGCATGCCTTTGCCGCCCTGCGCTTCGCGCTGGCGCGGCTCGGCGCCGTGCTGGTGCCGATCAACTTCATGCTGAAGCCGGAGGAGGTCGCCTACATCCTCAATCACGCCGGGGCGCGGCTGCTCGCGACCGACAGCGGCTTCGCCGGCGTGGCGCGCGCCGCCAAGGCACTGGTGCCGGCGGTCGAGCAGCTGATCTGGCTGCCGTCGGAGGGCGCAAGCGAACGGCAGGGCGACATGATCGATTTTGCCGAGCTTGCGGCCTCGACGGCGCAAGTGCCCGCGGTCGAGATTGCAGGCAGCGACGTGGCGCAGATCGTCTACACCTCGGGCACGGAGTCGCTGCCGAAGGGCGCAATGCTGACCCATGATGCCGTGATCTGGCAGTATGTCAGCTGCATCGTCGACGCCGGCATCGCGGCCGAGGACGTCACCTTGCACGCGCTGCCGCTGTATCATTGCGCCCAGCTCGACGTGTTCTTCGGACCGTCGATCTATGTCGGCGCCACCAACATCATCACGGCGTTTCCGACGCCCGACAATCTGCTGCCGCTGATCGCGAAATATCGCATCACCTCGTTCTTCGCGCCGCCGACGGTATGGATCTCGATCCTGCGCTCGCCGCTGTTCGAGACCACGGATGTGTCGACTTTGCGCAAGGGCTATTACGGCGCGTCGATCATGCCGGTCGAGGTGCTGCGCGAGCTGGCGCAGCGGCTGCCCAAGGTGCGGCTGTGGAATCTGTACGGCCAGACCGAGATCGCGCCGCTGGCGACGATGTTGGGACCCGATGATCAGTTGCGCAAGCCGGGGTCTTGCGGCCGCGCCGTGCTCAACGTCGAGACGCGGGTCGTCGATGACGACATGAACGACGTCGCGCCAGGCGAGGTCGGCGAGGTCGTGCATCGCTCGCCGCATCTGATGCTCGGCTATTTCCACGACGATGAGCGCACCACCGCCGCCTTCCAGGGCGACTGGTTTCACTCCGGCGATCTCGCGACCATCGACGAGGAGGGCTACATCACCATCGTCGATCGCAAGAAGGACATGATCAAGACCGGTGGTGAGAACGTGGCCAGCCGCGAGGTCGAGGAGGCGCTCTATTTGATCCCCGAAGTGTCCGAGGTCGCCGTCGTCGGACTGCCGCATCCGCGCTGGGTCGAGGCCGTGGTGGCGATGGTCGTGGTCAAGTCCGGCTGCGAGCTGACCGAGGAGGCGGTGCTGAAGCAGGCCTCGAGCCGTCTCGCCACCTTCAAGACGCCGAAGCGGATCGTGTTCGTCGATGCGCTGCCCAAGAACCCCAGCGGCAAGCTGCTGAAGCGGCAGCTGCGCGAGGCGCATTCGGGGTTGTTCGCGCAGGGGTAAGCGGCTGCCGTCTTCGAACAGTGCATATCGGCGCCGGGAGTCTCGGAGGCCGGCCCGGCGCTGCGGCTCGATCTCGCAGCGCGGCAGTCGACAGAAGGCGGCTATCGATGATGTGATATCATCGATGGCCGATTGCGCGCGCTTGTGTAACGATTGCTTCGCGATACGCGTAGTATGGTGACACCAGACCTTCCACGAGCCGCTTCGAGGCCTCCCATGGATACGCTGCTGCTCCCGTTTTCGCCGCGCTTCATCGTGCTGACGATCTGCGCCACGGCGACCGCCCTGTTGCTGATCCTTGGTATCTACGACCGCAAAATCTTCGATCTCGTCCTCATCCCGCTCTTGATCTTCGGCGCGCTGACCTTGCTCGGCGTCCGCGATCTCATGCAGAAGAGCCACGCGGTGTTGCGCAACTACCCGATCGCGGCGCATCTGCGTTTCCTGCTCGAGGAGATGCGGCCGGAGATGCGGCAGTATTTCTTCGAGAGCGAGAAGGACGGCATGCCGTTCTCGCGCGACACCCGTGCGGTGGTCTATCAGCGCGCCAAGATGGTGCTCGACAAGCGCCCGTTCGGCACCCAGGAGGATGTCTACCGCGAGGGCTATGAATGGATGCACCATTCGATGTCGCCCAAGCCGCGTGCGGAGGAAAAATATCGCATCTCCATCGGCGGCCCCGATTGTGCAAAGCCCTATTCGGCCTCGGTGTTCAACATCTCGGCCATGAGTTTCGGGGCGCTGAGCCCGAATGCGGTGCGCGCGCTCAACGGTGGCGCCAAGCGCGGCGGCTTCGCGCACGACACCGGCGAGGGCGGCTTCAGCCCGTACCATGCCGAGATGGGCGGCGACATCATCTGGGAGATCGGCTCCGGCTATTTCGGCTGCCGCCGCCATGACGGCACGTTCGACGCCGACGCGTTCGCGCGGGTCGCAGCCACCGAGCAGATCAAGATGGTCGAGCTCAAGATCAGCCAGGGCGCCAAGCCTGGCCACGGCGGCGTGCTGCCGGCTGCCAAAGTGTCCGAGGAGATCTCTAAGATCCGCGGCGTCGCGATGGGCGAGGACTGCATCTCGCCGGCGGCGCACCGCGCGTTCTCGACGCCGATCGGCATGATGCAGTTCATCGGCGAGATGCGCCGGCTGTCGGGCGGCAAGCCCGCGGGCTTCAAGCTGTGCATCGGCCATCCCTGGGAATTCCTGGCGATCTGCAAGGCGATGCAGGAGACCGGCATCTATCCCGACTTCATCGTCGTCGACGGCAATGAAGGCGGCACCGGTGCGGCGCCGCTCGAGTTCATGGACCATCTGGGCATGCCGATGCGCGAGGGCGTCAACTTCGTGCATAACGCGCTGGTTGGGATGAACATCCGCGACCGGATCAAGATCGGCGCCGCCGGCAAGATCGCCACCGCCTTCGACATGGCCCGCGCAATGTCGATTGGGGCCGACTGGTGCAACTCGGCGCGCGGGTTCATGTTCGCGCTCGGCTGCATCCAGTCCTTGAGCTGTCACACCGACCGCTGTCCGACCGGCGTTGCGACGCAGGATCCGACGCGCGCCCGCGCGCTGGTCGTTCCGCACAAGATCGATCGCGTCTACAACTATCATCACGCGACCCTGCATGCGCTGGCCGAGCTGCTCGCTGCCGCCGGCCTGGAACATCCGCAGGACCTGCGTCCCATCCACTTCTCACAGCGGACGTCGACCACCGAGGTCTCCTCCTTCGCAAAACTCTATCCGGCGCTGCGGCCGGGTGAGCTGCTCGAGGGTACGCAGGACATCCGCTTCCGTGATGCCTGGGCGCTGGCGCGGCCTGATACGTTCGCGGCGGTGCAATGAAGCGTCTCGCGCAATCTTTTTTGGGAACCTTCCGGATCGAATTCCATCTAAGCCATGCGTGCTCAGTTGGGATGATCGGCAATGCCTTGGACCATAGCGACCACAGTCTCTGCGGCGACGACCGCCGAGGATGACCTGATCCGACGGGCAAAAGCCCGCGACGAGGCGGCCGTTCGGGCCATCCTGCAGGCCAACAACCGCCGCCTGTTCCGGATCGCCCGCGGCATCCTGCGCAACGACAGCGAGGCGGAGGACGTCGTGCAGGAAACCTATGTCCGCGCACTCACCCATCTGGACGAGTTTCGCGGCCAGTCCAGCCTGTCGACGTGGTTGGTTCGCATCGCGATGAACGAAGCGATGGGGTGGCTGCGCGGGCAGCGACCGGCATTGCAACTGGATGCGGAGCGAGAGAATAAACCTGGGGCCGAGGTGATCCAATTTCCCGCCACGTCGAGCGATCCGGAGAAGTCTGTGGCGCAGCGCCAGATCCAGGCCGTCGTCGAGCGGGCCATCGATGAACTGTCCGAGCCGTTTCGCCTCGTGTTCATCGCCCGCGTGATCGAGGAGATGAGCATCGACGAGACCGCGGACTTGCTGGGGTTGAAGCCCGAGACCGTCAAGACGCGCCTGCATCGCGCCCGCGGCATGTTGCGCGAGAACGTCGAAAAAGAGATCGGCCCCGTCCTTATGGACGCGTTTCCCTTCGCTGGCGCGCGTTGCGAGCGGCTGACGGATGCCGTGCTTGAGCGTCTGGCACGTCCGAGCTGAAGATTCTTGGGAACGTCGGCTCCCGTTTTTCATCCAATCCCTGTGCAGCCATTCATCCGCCGGCCACGAGGTCCGGCGGCACAGGAGATGAGAGCCATGTTCAAGCATATCGGCACGACGGTCGTCGTGCTCTGCCTCACGAGCAGTGTCGCGCTGTCGCAGGGCGCCAAGCTCAACGATCCGCAGATCGCCCATATCGCCTACACGGCCGGTGAAATCGACATCAAGGCGGCGAAGCAGGCCTTGGGCAAGTCCAGCAGCAAGGAGGTCAAGGAGTTCGCCCAAGGCATGGTGCGCGACCACGAGGCGGTCAACAAACAGGCCTTCGCCCTCGTCAAGAAGCTGAAGGTCACGCCTGAGGACAACGACACCAGCCGCGCGCTGTCGAAGCAAGCGAGCGAGAAGCTCGACGAACTCGGTAAACTCAAGGGCGCGGCATTCGACAAGGCCTACATCGCCAACGAGGTTGCCTACCACAAGACGGTGAACGGCGCGCTGGAAACGCAGCTCATTCCGTCCGCAACCAACGCCGAGCTGAAGGAGTTGCTGCAGACCGGCCTGAAGCTGTTTCAGGGGCACGAGCAGCACGCCGAGCACGTCGCGGCGGACCTGAAGTAGGATCAGCCGATGCTGTCGGGACGTCTCGCCTTCCTGAGTGTGGTCGTGCTTGCCGCGGTGAGCGTTCCGGCGCGCGCGGCCACGATCCGGATTACGATAGACAAGCTCGCGTTTTCGCCGGCCGTGGTTTCGGCCAGGGTCGGCGACACCGTCGAATGGATCAACAAGGACGCGCTGGCTCATACGGCTACGGCGCGGGATGGCGCCTTCGATGTCACTTTGCCGCCGAGCAAGACGGTGAGCTCGGTCCTCAAGAAGGCGGGCACGCTCGACTACTACTGCCGCTTTCACCCGAACATGAAAGCGACCCTCACGATCGCGCCGTGACGCCGCAAGGCTCAATGCGGGTTCTCCAGGCTGAAGGTTTCGGACTGCTCGTCATAGGCGAACAGCTCGGCATAGCGGCCCCATGACACGATGGTGTGCAGCGTCTCGTCGGCATAGTGCTCGGACATGTAGTCCTCGAGCTCGATGCGGAAGCGCGCCGCTGGTGCTGCGTGCGCGGGGCGGTCGTCGAGCACGCGGCGGATCAGCCCCATCAGCGGCACGTTCTCCATCAAATGCTGCGCGAACAGCTTCTTGCGTTCGTCGGTATCGAGATGGGCGAACCGCCGTCCGGCCTCGGTCAAGGTCAGATCGCCTTCGCTGAGCTGGGCGAAGCGCAAGAGCTGCAGCGCCTCGGCCAACGGAAAGATCTCGTCGACCTCGAGCTGCAGATGGCCCGCCAGCACGGGCAAGTCGGCATGCCCATTATAGGGTTCGCCGGCAAGCGTCTCGACCAGGCCGGAGATCGAGTTCGAGGACACGTGGCTCAGCACCATGCCGACGCCGGCGCTCGCGGTGCTCGGCAGCTTCGGCTCGGGCCGCTGCGTCATGCGCGCGTAGAGGCTGTCGACCAATTGGCGGAACGCCGCATCGAGCCGGTTGCGCGGATGCGGCAGGTCGACCTTGAACTCGGCGGCGACGCGGCCGGGATTGGAGGAGAACACCAGGATGCGGTCGCACATCAGCACCGCCTCCTCGATGTTGTGCGTCACCATCAGCACCGATTTGATCGGCAGCCGGCCGTCGGTCCAGAGATCGATGAGGTCGGTACGGAGTGTTTCGGCGGTCAGCACGTCCAGCGCCGAGAACGGCTCGTCCATCAGCAGGAGGTCGGGATGCACCACCAGCGCGCGGGCGAAGCCGACGCGCTGGCGCATGCCGCCCGACAGCTCCTTGGGAAAAGCGGATTCGAAGCCGTCGAGGCCGATCAGATCGATCGCCGCGAGCGCGCGCTTGCGCCGCTCAGCGGCCTCGATGCCGAGCGCCTCCAGGCCGAGCTCGACGTTCTGCAGCACGGTGAGCCAGGGAAACAGCGCGAACGACTGAAACACCATGGCGACGCCGCGCGGGGGGCCGGCGATGATCTCGCCGCGGCAGCGCGCTTCGCCGGAGGAGGGCGACACCAGGCCGGCGATGATCCGCAGCAAGGTCGATTTGCCGGAGCCGGAGCGTCCGAGCAGGCCGACGATCTCGCCGGCGCGGATCGTGAGGTCGACCTTCTCGAGCACCACGAGATCCTCGCCGCTGCCCTTCGGAAACAGCCGGCTCACGCTCTTGATCTCGATCAGCGATGTGTCTTTGACCTGGTCGCGCATGACAAATTCTCCCGGTCAGCCGAGCCGCAGCCGGCGTTCGCCGAAGGCGTAGAGCGGCCGCCACAGCAGCCGGTTGAACAGAGTGACGAGAATGCACATCACGGCAATGCCGAGCACGACGCGGGGGAAGTCACCACGCTCCGTGGCCGCGGCGATGTAGGCGCCGAGGCCGCTCGCGGTGAGATGGGTATCGCCCCAACTCGCGACCTCGGCGACAATCGCCGCGTTCCACGAGCCGCCGGAGGCGGTGATGGCGCCGGTGATGTAGTAGGGGAAGACGCCGGGCAGCACGACCTTGAACCACCAGCGCCAGCCGGTCAGCTGCAGGCTCGCGGCGGCCTCGCGCAGGTCGGTCGGGAAGGCGCTGGCGCCGGCGATGACGTTGAACAGGATGTACCACTGCGTGCCCAGGATCATCAGCGGGCTCAGCCAGACATTGGCGTCGAGGCCGTAGCGCACGATCAGCACGACGAACACCGGGAAGGCGAGGTTGGCCGGGAATGCGGCGAGGAATTGCGCCAGCGGCTGCATCCGTTCGGCGAGCTTCGGCCGCAGCCCGATCCAGACGCCGACGGGGACCCAGATCAGCGACGCCAGCGCGATCAGCACCACCACCCGCACCAGCGTGATCAGGCCGTAGCCGATCGCAGAGAGGATATCGGCGAGCGCCAGCGTTGCCGAGAGGTAGAGATAGGTCTTCCAACCGGCATAGGCGCAGCCGAGGATGACGACGGCGAGCCAGAGGCCGTCGACGAGCTGCGACGGCGGCGCGTGGCGGACGGGGCCGCTCCACGCGCGGGGCCAGTTGAGGCGCAGGTTCGAGAAAGTGCGGTTGACCGCTGCGAACGGCACCGACAGCGAGCGCAGCGCGCGGGTGCGCCGGAACAGATCGAGCATCCAGGAGGTCGGCGGATTGCCGGAGGCGGTCTGCTCGAAGCGGAACTTGTCGGCCCAGGCCACGATCGGACGGAATAGCAGCTGGTCATAGGCGGTGATCACCAGCAGCATCGTCAGCAGCGCGGCGGCAATTGCCGTGAGATCCTTCTGCTGGATTGCGAGTGCGACGTAGGAGCCGATGCCCGGCAGGGTGACCGTGGTGTTGCCGACGGTGATCGCCTCCGACGCCACGACGAAGAACCAGCCGCCGGACATCGACATCATCGCATTCCAGATCAGGCCGGGCATCGCGAAGGGCACGTCGAGCCGCCAGAAGCGCTGCCAGCCGGAGAGGTGGAAGCTGCGCGTCGCGTCCTCCAGATCCTTCGGCACGTTGCGCATCGACTGGTACATGCTGAAGGTCATGTTCCAGGCCTGGCTGGTGAAGATCGCGAACACGCAGGCGAGCTCGGCACCGAGCACCTTGCCGGGGAACAGGTTCATGAAGAACACGACGGTGAACGTCAGGAAGCCCAGGATCGGCACCGACTGCAGGATGTCGAGCAGCGGGATCAGCACGATCTCGGCGCGCCGGCTCTTGGCCGCCAGCGCGGCGTAGACGAAGGTGAACACCAGCGAGCAGGTGATTGCGAGCAGCATGCGCAAGGTGGTGCGCAGCGCGTAGAGCGGCAGGTTGGCCGGATCGAGCGAGACCGGGACCACGTCCAGCGCCGACAGCGGCTGCGTGGTCTGCTCGCCGCCATAGACGATCAGCACCATTGCGCCGACCACGATGATCAGCGCGACCACGTCCCAGACGTTGGGGCGCACGGCGTCGCGGAGCACGGTTGTCCGGAGGTCCTGAAGCATCATCCGCGTGTCTCGTCTCGTCGTCCGCAGCCGACGGCTCCGGACGTCTCCTTGTCATGGCGCTGAGGGCTGGTTCGCGCCGGCGGGGCTGCCGGCCAAATCCGCACCCTAAGTGCCCTCTGTGATGGTTTGATTTCAAGCGGCGTCTGCCGGGATCCGGCCCCGTGGTCCGGCCTATCAAAGGATACGCAGGCCGCGTCTTCACGTTCCCGCGACATCGGATGTCCGGGGTGTGCTGGTCCGTCGGCCCTCGTTGAGCGTGAGGGCGCAGGGAAGGCCGGACCTCGACTGAGGCCCGTGGCCCCCGTGCGGGAAAGAGTGCACGGGGCAGGAACCACAGATCCTATGGGGCGGCGGGTGGTCAAGAAGGGTTAGGATTGGATTTCCGAACCATCCGGCCCTCGGAGGAT